>NZ_JACUZU010000005.1:0-440883 GCF_014851475.1 Acidovorax sp. ACV02 | reverse complement strand
CGCTGCCGTGCGTGCACAGGCTGCCGAAGCCGTGCGCACCGGCCAGATCCCTTCGGGCGAATTCAGCGCCATGTAATTTGGCAGACCAACTGCTGAGATTGGTTTGAAGCAGTTGCGGGACTTCCCAGGGTGGTGGCTCTTCGCGCGGTGCGGGTGCTGCTGCCATGGGGAGTGTTAACTGAACCGCAGGGGCGGGCAGGCAAAAAGGGCTCCTTTAGGGAGCTCTTTTTGTTGGTGCCTGCCGTGTAGCCGCGCCCCCCAGGGGCGCCAGGCGCGCCCCTGCAAAGTCGCTTACAGCGACGGGTCGATCAACACCTTGGCGCCGGTATTGCGCGGGCCGTAGAACGCGATGGACTCGGCGCTCAGCGCCCCCGCCAGCGACACGGTGCGCGCGTAGTGGCTGGCGAACGTGGTCTTCAGCTCAGCCGCCACGCGCTGGCGCAACGCCTGGGTGGCCTCTTCGCCAATCTTCTGCAGAAACGGAAACAGCAGCCATCCACCCATGCCCCAGGCCATGCCAAAGGTGCGGTGCACTTCGGTCGGGCGCGTGTCCAGGTGGCCGTACAGGTACACCTGCTTGTGCACGGCCGAACCGTAACGGCTGTATTCCTTGGCCTTGCGGTTGATGGCGGCCTCCATGCACTGCAGGATCTGCCCGGCCAGCGTGCCGCCGCCCGTGGCATCAAACGCAATGGTGGCGCCCGTGGCGGCCAGCGCGTCGGTCAGTTCGGCCATGAAGGTGGGCGCGCTGCTGTCGCACACATATTGGGCGCCCAGCTCGCGCAGCAGCGCCGCCTGCTCGGGCTTGCGCACGATGTTGACCAGGCCGACACCGTCCTTCTGGCAAATCTTGAGCAGCATCTGGCCCAGGTTGCTGGCCGCAGCGGTGTGCACCAGCGCGGTGTGGCCTTCGCGCTTCATGGTTTCGACCATGCTCAGCGCAGTCAGCGGGTTGACAAAACACGACGCGCCCTCAGCCGCCGTGGTTCCGGGCGGCAAAGGCAGGCACTGCGCTGCAGGCATGGAGCGGTACTGCGAATACATGGCGCCACCAATCACTGCCACCGTGCGGCCCAGCAGCGCCTGCGCAGCGGGCGATGCACCCGCAGCCACCACCAGACCGGCGCCCTCGTTGCCCACGGGCATGCTCTGGCCCAGGCGTGCCGCCATGCCGGGCATGGCGCGCTCGGGGATGCTGGCCGTGGCCACCGGCCGCTCGGCCGTGCCCGTGACCTGCACGGTGGACAGATCAGCCGGGCCCAGCAGCAGGCCAATGTCCGATGGGTTGATGGGCGTGGCCTGTACCTGAATCAGCACTTCGTCAGGCCCTGGCGTGGGCACGGGTGACAGCTCCAGGCTGATCTGCAAGGTGCCATTGGCTTGTACAAGCGAGCGCAGCTGCAGCGCGGTGGTAGGGATGGATGGGTTCATGGAGGATTCGCAGTGGGATGATGGAAATGGGGCCGCGCGCATGAAGCGGCGCGACGTGGAGGGAGGCTGGGGTGCCAGCAGGTCACAGCCTCTCCACCTGCCGCGCCATTTTTCACCAGGACGCCGGGTTTTGCTGTCCCCTCGGTTTTGCACCCCACAACGCCGTCAGTTTGCTGGTGCGCAAGGCACGCGTTCACCCCATCTCCTTCAGCCTTCAACTACCGGCAACAGCACAGCCCTCGGTCCTGCCAGAGCGCCAGGTCAGCAAGACCAGCAACGCGGCCACCAGCAACAAAACAGCGCTGACGACAAAGGTGCTCTGGTATCCGTTGCGGTCAAATAGCAGGCCCCCCACCGTGGAGCCCAGGCCGATAGCCAGTTGGACCACCGCCACCATGAGACCGCCTCCGGCTTCAGCGTCTTTCGGCATCGACCGGGCGACCCATGTCCACCAGCCCACCGGCGCGGCCGTAGCCACCAGGCCCCACACACCCAGCAAGGCAGTGACAGCGGTGAGCTGGTCACCCAAACAGATCAGCGCGATGGCGATGAGCGCCATCAAGACGGGTGCCATGAACAGCGTTGGGTAAAAGCCTCTGGCCAGTGCCGCGCCGACGAGTGTGGTGCCCACAAAGCCCGCCACCCCGATCACCAGCAGAATGAACGACAACGTGAACCCACCCACATGCGTGACGGTTTCCAGAAATGGCCGCAGGTAGGTAAACAGCACAAACTGTCCCATGAAAAAGCAGCCTACTGCCAGCATGCCCACAGCAATCATCCGGCACCGCAGCAGCCTGACAACCGCACCACCAGAGCCCCCCGCGCGCTGCTGACCGGCAGGCATGGGCGGCAGGCTCACCCACTGCCAGATGAAAGCCACCACCGCCACCGGCACCAGCCCCCAGAAGGCCCCACGCCACCCGACCAGAGCACCCAGATAGCTGCCCAACGGCGCCGCCACCACCGTGGCCAGTGCGTTGCCACCATTGAAAATGGCCAAAGCCCGTGGCACCTGCTGCGCAGGCACCAGCCGCATGGCCGTGGCCGCAGACAGCGACCAGAAGCCACCCACCACCACTCCGATGAGCGCGCGGCCTGCCATGTACACCGCATAGTTCGGCGCCAGTGCAATGACTGCGCCAGAGAGGCACATCAGCGCTGTGAGCCCCAGCAACAAGGTCTTGCGGTCCACCCGGCCTGCCAACGCAGCAATGCTCAGGCTGGTGAGTACGGCGAAGGCGCCCGATATCGCAATGCCCTGCCCTGCCCCGCCTTCGCTGACCCCCAGGTCTGCCGCCATGGGGGTCAGCAGGCTAACGGGCATGAACTCCGACGCGATCAGCGCAAACACGCAGAGCGTCATCGCAAAGACGCCGCTCCAGCGCGCAGGCTGCACCGCTGCACCCAGCGCACCGTCGAAATCGACCGACGGCGCAGCGCATACCTGAGTGGTCATCGTTTACGCCAGGTGCTTGCCAAAGAACGCCGTCAGCTTGTCCCACGGGATCAGGTTCACGCGGTCATACAGATCCACGTGGCCTGCTCCGGGGACGATGTGCAGCTCCTTGGGCTCGGCAGCACGTTGGAACGCGTCTTCGCTGAACTCCTTGGAGTGCGCCTGATCGCCCGTGATGAAAAGCATGGGGCGCGGAGAAATCGTCTCGATGTCATTGAACGGGTAGAAGTTCATGAACTTGACGTTGCTGGTCAGCGTGGGGTGGGTGGTGGTCAACGGCGAACCGCCCTTGGGCGTGACCTCGCCACGCGGGGTGCGGTAGAAGTCATAGAACTCCCGCTGAATGGGGTGTGTGTCTGCCGTCAGCTCGTGCACCGTGCCACCGGTGTACTGGATGGCCCCGCCGGTGAATTCCACGTAGCGCTGCTCGGCAGCGGCGGCAATGATCTGCTTGCGCTGCTCCACAGTCTGCGAGTGGTTCAGCGCGTCGCGGTTGGCAGCACCCATGTCGTACATGCTGACGGTGGCGATGGCCTTCATGCGCGGGTCGATCTTGGCGGCGCTGATGACAAAGCTGCCGCTGCCGCACACGCCAATGGCCCCAATGCGCTCGCGGTCCACCATCGCCTGCGTGCCCAGAAAATCCACCGCTGCGCTGAAAGCCTCGGCATAGATGTCTGGCGCCACCGCGTTGCGCGGCTGGCCCTCGCTCTCACCCCAGAAAGGCAGGTCCAGCGACAGCGCGACAAAACCCTGCTCTGCCATCTTGGTGGCATACAGGTTGGCGCTTTGTTCCTTGACTGCGCCCATGGGGTGGCCCACCAGAATGGCCGGATTTTTCTTGCTGCGGTCCAGGTTCTTGGGCACAAACAGGTTGCCAGCCACCGCCATGCGGTACTGGTTCTTGAAGATCACCTTGCGCACGGCCACCTTGTCGCTTTGGTAGAAATTGTCGGCGCCGCTGAGCTTGCCGGGCGCTGGCTGCGGCCCTGCTGCCATCGCACTACCACCCGCGGCAGACAGCCCGCCCCATACCGCCGCACCGAAGCCCGCCCGGATGAGGAAGTCGCGCCGGTCCGAGGTGAGGGGGTCTGTGCCGGGTATTGGGTGCTGTGCGTGGATGGTGGAGAGTGTGTCGTGCATGTTCGATGCTCCTGGGGAGGTAGGAAATTGGGGGAGGACGAGAAATCGAGAAATGAAGGCGGGGGTCGAGGGCGCGCCTTCGTTGGACGCTCCAATGCTTTGTCCGCGCGTCAATCGCTGGCGCGTTCGATACGCACCTTCAAAGGCCCTTGGCGCTGCAACGCGGGCAGGCCCGTGTCCACTCTGCCTAGCCGCACCAGGCCGCGTGCATAGGCGTCATCGCCCACAAAAATCGCCAGATTGCCCCAGGGCGCGTAGTAGTTGATGTCACCGGTTTTGGGGGTGATGCCCGCCGGTGCCCCATCCACCGACAGCTTGCGCGGCAGGGTGGCGATGCGTTCGATCTCCGCGTAGTTCTGCAACGTCAGCGACAGCGGCAGCTGGGCCACAAAATCGCGCGCTGCGGCGTTGTTGTCCAGGGTGGCGGTGGCAATGGCGCCATCGATATGCAGATGAATTTTCATGGGGCCCTGCTGTGCAAAGGTGGTGGTGGGCATCCCCCCGGCTGCCAGGGTGAATGCCAAGGCGACACCCGCCAGGGCGTGGCGTTGGAAGGGGTGGGTGCTGATGCGTTGTGCCATAGCAAGAAGTTTGCCCAGCATTGCTTGCGCCGACTAGATAATGAATGGAGAATGGGTTTATAAGTCTGGCTAACCAATCAATCCAGAGAATCAGACATGGCGAGACGCAACCTGAACGATCTGCTGGCCTTTGTCACCGTGGCGCGCGAGGGCAGCTTTACCCGAGCCGCAGCCACTCTGGGCGTCACGCAGTCCGCGCTGAGCCAGACCATCCGTGGCCTTGAAGAGCGCCTGCAGATCCGGCTGCTCACACGCACCACGCGCAGCGTCTCGCCCACACCAGCGGGCGAACGCCTGATGCACGCCATCGGTCACCGCTTTGACGAGATTGAGGCCGAGCTGGATGCGCTGACCGCACTGCGCGACAAACCCGCAGGCACTGTGCGCATCACCTGCGGCGACCACGTCATGCACACCACGCTGCTGCCCAAGCTCATGCCACTGTTGCACGACAACCCCGACATCACGCTGGAGTTCGACATGAACTACGGCTTTCGCGACATCGTGGCCGACCGTTTTGACGCCGGGGTGCGCCTGGGCAACACCATCGACAAGGACATGATTGCCATGCCCATCGGCCCGCCGCTTCGCATGGCCGTGGTCGCATCGCCCAGCTACTTTGCCGCCCATCCCATTCCCAAAACCCCGCACGACCTGACGGCGCACCGGTGCATCAACCAGCGCATGCCTACCTCGGGCGGCCTGTACGTGTGGGACTTTGCGCGCAAAGGCAAACAGGTCAACGTGCGGGTAGATGGCCCGCTGATCTTCAACACCGCCCCGCCCCAGGTCGATGCAGCGTTGGCTGGGCTGGGCATTGCGCTGCTGCCCGAGGACGAACTGGCCACCCACATCGAAGACGGACGCCTGGTCCGAGTGCTGGAAGACTGGTGCCCACCGTTCGCGGGCTACCACCTGTACTACCCCAGTCGGCGCCAGCCATCGCCTGCGTTTTCGCTGGTGCTGCAGGCGTTGCAGCTGCGGTGAAGAGACTGCTTGCAAGCACGCGGGTGGCTAGAGATCACGAGGCTGCGAATACGAACAAGGGTTAGACAGCGGCCTGTTGCGACCCCTTGTCACGTTGGAACGATTCAGTGCTTGACTTAGAGTGCACTCCAACTTTCAGAATCGTTCCCATGGCATCCCTCCTCACCATTGCCGAAGTCGCCGAACGCACGGACCTGACCGCGCACACGCTGCGCTACTACGAGCGCGCCGGGCTGATTGCGCCCGTGGCGCGCGCGCCAGGTGGCCAGCGCCGCTATGCGGCTTCGGACATGGAATGGATCAGATTCCTGCTGCGCCTGCGCGAGACCCAGATGCCCATCGGGCAGATGCAGGCCTTTGCGCGGCTGCGCAGCGAAGGGAACGCCACCGCCCCCGAGCGGCGCCAGTTGCTGGAACAGCACCTGGCGCAGGTGCTGGCAACGATCACCGCCATGCAGCAAGCCGCGCAGGCCCTGCAATCCAAGATCGCGCACTACCAAGGTCTGGAAGCTTCCCTTCGACCCACCCCGTCGTCCACCCACCAAGGAAGCTCCCATGTCCCCCGAAACCCAACCCCGCTATCTCCAGGGCCTCGCCAAGCTGCGCGAAATCGACGGCCACGCGGGTGAGCGTGTCGTCGCCAGCCTGGCCGACATCGCCCCCGACTTTGCGCGCTACCTGATCGAGTTTCCGTTTGGCGACATCTATTCGCGCCCCGGACTCGATCTGCGCAGCCGCGAGATTGCAGTCATCGCCGCACTGACCGCGCTGGGCAACGCCACGCCACAGCTCAAGGTGCATTTGCAGGCGGCGCTGAATGTGGGCGTCACCCGCGAAGAGGTCGTGGAGGTGCTGATGCAAATGGCGGTGTACGCAGGCTTTCCGGCCGCGCTCAACGGACTGGCCGCGGCACGCGAGGTGTTTGCAGCGGCCGACGCACAACCACAGGCCGCTTGAAGCGCCCTGCCGCCCCGCCCTGTCCTGCCGGATGCGGCTGCATCGGGGCGATCGCCTATTTGGCGGCCCCCACCGGCATCGGCCGCACCAGCCGCACCGGCAGCTTGCTGGCCCGCGCGGCATCGCCGCGCGCCTCGCCGGTGGACAGGTTCACCGCCCAGCCGTTGATCATGGCCGCCTGCCGCGCACCATCACCCGCCCGGCTTTGGGCGATGTTGCCGTAGGTGTACTGGTTGACGCTGGGCGCGCTCACGTTGGCGGTGGCCGTCCAGTGCCACTGGCCCGGCGCCGCCGGGAACAGAAGGGGGTTGAGGCCCGGGGGCGACAGCGCCTTGTCCACCAGCCGCTGCAGCTCTGTCGCACGGGGCAGGCGCCAGCCCACACCCTCGGCCTTCCAGCGGTCAGAGGCCAGGGCCGTGGCCTCGGCACGGTCCAGCAGCAGGGGCTGGCCCGTGCAGGTTTTGCCGGTCCATTGCATGCCCTCCACACAGCGTGGCCAGGCCAGGCCGGCACGCTGATCCAACACATAAGCGCCATCGGCGGACAGGGACCAATCGGCGGCCACCTGCGAATCGGCGGCCTGCGCAGGCCCGGCCAACAGGGCAACCAACAGCGGGGGGATGAGCGGCAACAATGTTTTCATGGGCAAAGCAGGGGCAATGAAAGCCAGGTACAGGTCCGGGGGCAGAGAGGCATCACAGGATGCCTTGGCGACACCCTAACCCGGCAGCGGCCCGCGCGCCACCCACCAGGTCAAGAAACCCGCGCGGCCCGCCGCTTGTCCGTGCGGCCACCCACGCCCACTCCTGCCAGCGTGCCTGACGCGGCCAATGCCTCGGCCAGGAACCCCACAAACGCCTGCACCCGCGTCGAAAACTGGTGCCGCTGCGGGTACACCGCGTAGATGTCGGCCGCAGGCGTGTGGTACTGCGGCAGCACGGGCTCCAGCAGGCCCTGGGCCAGATGACGGTTCACGTCCCACTCGGCGCGCATCACGATGCCGTGGCCCTGCAGCGCCCACAACACGGCGATCTCGCCGTCGTTGGTGGTGAGGTTGCCGGTGATCTTGATCGACTCGGTGTGCGCCTTGCTGCCACGCCCGGTGGTCAGGCGCCACAGGCCGTAGGCCTCGTCGCCCTGGCGGATGCCGATGCACTGGTGCTCCATCAGGTCGCGCGGCACGCGGGGCCTGCCATGCTGCTCCAGGTAGGCGGGTGCGGCGCACAGCACGCGCCGGTTGGGGGCCATGCGGCGGGCAATCACGCGGCCGTCGGGCGGCTCGCCAAAACGCACGCACACGTCGTAGGCATCGTCGGTGATCGGTGGCGGGTGCACCGACAGCTGCAGCTGCACATCCACTTCGGGATACTGGCGCACAAAGTCCGAGATCACGGGGGCGATGTGCATGCGGCCAAAACCCAGCGTGGCATTCACGCGCAGCAGGCCCTTGGGGCTGGCCTTGGACTGCACGATGAGTTCATCCAGCGCATCGATCTCGCGCAGGATGCGGCGCGCATGCTCCAGCAGCAGCTCGCCCTCGGGCGTAAGGCTCATGCGCCGGGTGGTGCGGTTGATGAGCACCACACCCAGGCGCTTTTCCATCTGCGCCAGGTGTTTGCTCACGGCGGCGGTGGAGACACCCATTTCGCGCCCGGCGGCGCTCAGGCTGGGGCTGGCCGCCAGTGCCGAGAAGAAGCCCAGTTCTGCGGGCTGGATGGTGGAGCTCATCGCCGCATTATCAACTGCAGGTTAACGATGGATTCACTTGAGCGCCGTTTTTACAACGAGCGGATGCCTACAGTCGCTCTCACTGTTTTTGTTCCACCCGCTTTTCGCGGCCCGACATCCCCACAGGCCTTTCCCGACGCTTTCACACACCAAGACCAAAGACCTTCATGAAAACCTACCAAATCGCCACCATCCCCGGAGACGGCATCGGCAAGGAAGTGATTCCCGCCGGCCAGCGCGTGCTCGAAGCCCTGGCCTCCCGCCATGCGGGCCTGCAGTTCCAGTTCGAAAACTTTGGCTGGGGCGGCGACTGGTATCGCGCCCACGGTGTGATGATGCCGGCCGACGGGTTGAATGCGCTGCGCGGCAAGGACGCCATCCTGTTCGGCTCGGCGGGCGACCCGGACATCCCCGACCACATCACGCTGTGGGGCCTGCGCCTGAAGATCTGCCAGGGGTTTGATCAGTACGCCAACGTGCGGCCCACGCGCATCCTGCCGGGCATTGATGCGCCCCTGAAGCGCTGCACGCCCAAGGACCTGGATTGGGTCATCGTGCGCGAAAACTCCGAGGGCGAATACTCGGGCGTCGGCGGCCGCGTGCACCAGGGCCATCCCATCGAGGCGGCGACCGATGTGTCCATCATGACCCGTGTGGGGGTGGAACGCATCCTGCGCTACGCCTTCCGCCTGGCCCAATCCCGCCCCCGCAAGCTGCTCACCGTCATCACCAAGAGCAACGCCCAGCGCCATGCCATGGTGATGTGGGACGAGATTGCCGCGCAGGTGGCCACCGAGTTCCCCGACGTGAAATGGGACAAGGAGCTGGTGGACGCTGCCACGGCCCGCATGGTCAACCGCCCCGCCACGCTCGACACCATCGTGGCCACCAACCTGCATGCCGACATCCTCAGCGACCTGGCCGCCGCGCTGGCGGGCAGCCTGGGCATTGCGCCCACCGGCAACATCGACCCCGAGCGCCGCTACCCCAGCATGTTCGAGCCCATCCACGGCTCGGCGTTCGACATCATGGGCAAGGGCCTGGCCAACCCCATCGGCACCTTTTGGTCGGTGGTGATGCTGCTGGAGCACCTGGGCGAGGCCGACGCCGCCCGCGCCGTGATGCAGGCCATCGAACAGGTCACCGCCAACCCCGCCCTGCACACCCGCGACCTGGGCGGCACGGCCACCACGGCGCAGGTGACCGACGCCGTGTGCGCGCTGATCAGCAGCACGCAGTTGCAAAAGGCCGCCTGAGCTGCGTGGCTCCAACACACTGCGCCCTGCCCCTCGACCCGATGAGCACACACATCGACACCCAGGCCCGCCACTGGCTGCGCAGCATGTTCGACGCCGCCATCGCATCCGCGCAGCCCACGATATGTCTGCCGCCGCACCTGCCTGCCCCGCCCCGGGGCCGCACGGTGGTGATCGGCGCGGGCAAGGCATCGGCGCAGATGGCGCAGGTGCTGGAGGCCCACTGGCCCACGCCGCTGTCTGGCGTGGTGGTCACACGCTACGGGCATGCTGCCGCCTGCCAGCACATCCGCGTGCTGGAGGCTTCCCACCCCGTGCCCGATGCGGCGGGCCTGGCTGCTGCGCAGCAGATGCTGGCCGCAGTGGCGGGCCTCACAGCAGACGACCTGGTGATTGGCCTGTGGTCGGGCGGCGGCTCGGCACTGCTGCCCTTGCCGCTGCCAGGCATCACGCTGGCCGACAAGCAGGCGCTCAACCAGGCCCTGCTGCGCAGCGGCGCCAGCATTGGCGAGATGAACTGTGTGCGGCGCCGCCTCTCGGCCATCAAGGGCGGGCGGCTGGCCCTGGCCTGCAGCCCCGCCCGCGTGGTCAACCTGGTGATGTCCGATGTGCCGGGCGACGACCCGCTGGACGTGGCCTCGGGCCCCACCGTGGCCGACCCGACCACCCGTGCACAGGCGCTAGCCATCTTGCAGCGCTACCGCATTGCTCTGCCGCCCGCCGTGCTGGCCGCACTGGACACTGCCGCCAGCGAAAGCACCAAGCCCGGCGACACCCGGCTGGGCCCCATCACCACCCACGTCATTGCTACACCCGACCTGGCCCTGCAGGCAGCCGCCCAGGTGGCGCGCCAGGCGGGCATCGAGCCCACGCTGCTCGGCGACGCGCTGGAGGGCGAAGCCCGCGACATGGGCACCGTGCTGGCCGGTGTCGCCCGCTACGCCGCCAAGGCCCCGTCACCACGGCACCGCGTGCTGCTGAGTGGCGGTGAAAGCACTGTCAACCTGCGCGCACCCGCCCCAGGGCAACCCATGCCAACCCCGGGGCGCGGCGGGCGCAATGTGGAATGCCTGCTGTCCCTGGCCCTGTCGCTCAAGGGCTTGCCCGGCGTGTACGCATTGGCCGGGGATACCGACGGTATCGATGGCCTGGAGCCCGTGGCAGGCGCCATCGCCACGCCCGACACGCTGGAGCGCGCCGCCGCGCTGGGCCAACACGCCACCGCCGCACTGGACGCACACGACGCCCACTCCTTTTTTGGCGCGCTGGGCGACGCCGTGGTCACCGGGCCCACGGGCACCAACGTCAACGACTTCCGCGCGATCCTGATCGCAGCCACGGGCTGACGCCACGCACCCGCGTCCCCACCGGCCCTGCCCCCACAAGAACCACAACCCAACGGAGACAACCATGCCACGCATTGCAACCCCGCACCACCCACCGTCAACGCCGCCCACAACACCCTCCACACGCCGGCACCACCTGCTGGCGCTGGCCGCCCTGGCTGGTGCTGCCTGTGCCCTGCCCAGCGCACCGGCGCACGCGCAGGCCTGGCCGGCCAAGCCCGTCACCATCGTCGTGCCCTTTGCGGCCGGCGGCACTACCGATGTGCTGGCACGCGCGCTGGGCGAAAAACTGGGCACAGCCCTGGGCCAGCCGGTGATCGTGGAAAACCGGGGCGGCGCGGGCGCCACCATCGGGGCCGACTACGTGGCCAAGGCCCCTGCCGACGGCTACACGCTGCTGATGGGCGCGGTGCACCACACCATTGCAACGAGCGTGTACAAAAAGCTCAACTACGACTTTCAAAAGAGTTTTGCACCCATCACCACCGTGGCGCTGGTGCCCAACGTGCTGGCTGTGAGTGCGGCCACGCCCGCCAAGGACGTGAAGGAACTGGTGGCGCTGATCAAGGCCACGCCCAACAAGTTCTCCTACGGCTCCAACGGCGCGGGCACGGCGCAGCACCTGATCGGCACGCAGTTCGCCACGTCCATCGGCCAGCCCCTGCTGCATGTGCCCTACAAGGGCAGCGGCCCGCTCACCACCGACCTGCTGGGCGGGCAGGTGTCGATGTCGTTCGACACCGTCACCCCCGTGCTGCCGCACATCAAGGCGGGCAAGCTGCGCGCCCTGGCGGTGACCACGGCAAAGCGCTCGTCCACCCTGCCCGATGTGCCCACACTGCAAGAAAGCGGCTTTGCGGGCTTTGACATCGGCACCTGGTTTGGTGTGCTGGCCCCCGCCCGCACGCCCGCCGACGTGGTAGCGCGGCTGAACACCGAAATGGTCAAGGTCATCCAGTCGCCGGACTTTCAAAAGCGAATGCACGACATTGGCGCCGAACCCATCGGCAACACCCCCGCGCAGATGGCCGAACAGATTGCGGCCGACACCGCACGTTTTGCCAAGCTGGTGGCAGACAACAAGATCACCACCGACTGACCCGGTGGCAAAGAGCGGTTGCAAAGAGTTGTCGCACAGGGTGGCGGGCGCGGTGAATGGTCAAGGTGGGTTGGTATAAACCTGTGATGACCGACACCGCCGCCTCCATCGCCAACACCGCCCCCGCAGCCCTCGTCCGCGCACTGGAAGAGCGCGCCTTCAACGCCTGGCCTGCGCACCAGACGGTGTTTCACCGGGGCTGGGTGTTCCGGCTGTCGGGCGGCTACACCAAGCGCGCCAACTCGGTCAACGCGCTGGTGCCCGGCGCGCCGTTCGACGGCGTGCGCGAGGCGGCGGCGGCGCTGTATGCGCGGCATGGTTTGCCCGCCGTGTTCCGCATCTCCCCCCTGGCCCCGGCCGAGGCCGACCAGGAGCTGGCGGACGCGGGCTACCAGCACTTTGACCCCTCGCTGGTCCTGCACCGGCTGCTGGCGCCGGGCGCGGTGCCTCGGCCCGATGGCAGCACCGTGGTCAGCACTTCGCCATCGCCCGCGTGGCTGGAAGGTTTTGCGGCGGCCAACGGCGTGGCGCCGCACCACCGCAACCTGCACCGCAGCATCCTCGACGCCATCGCCCACCCGGTGGGCTATGCGCTGCAACACGACGCCCAGGGCCACGCCGTGGGCTTTGGCCTGGCGGTGCTGGAGCGCGGCGCGGTGGGCCTGTACGACCTGGCTGTGGCGCCTGAACACCGGGGCGGCGGACGCGGGCGCGCGCTGGTGCAGGCGCTGCTGCACTGGGGCATGGAGGCCGGTGCAACCAGCGCCTACCTGCAGGTGCGGGCGCAGAACACGCCTGCGCTGCGGCTGTATGAATCGATGGGGTTCAAGACGGCCTACGGCTACCACTACCGGGTGCCGGGCTGAGATTGGCTTCTGCACCTCTCCTAGAGGGTGCGAGAGAGCCAGGACCAGCGCAGAGCCCCCCGCAGTGCCTCCCCGCGTGGGTTGGAAGCCAAAAAGGCTGCAAGCGCTAGTGGATCATGCGCCAGCAGCTATTGATTCAATAGCAAACCATTCACCGCTCAACGGTGGCTCAGCTTGCGCACCGCCCAGTCGCCCAGGCTTTGCACGGCCTGCACAAAGAAGATCAGCACCAGCACCACGGCCAGCATGATCTCGGGCAGAAAGCGCTGGTAGCCGTAGCGGATGCCCAGGTCGCCCAGGCCGCCGCCGCCAATGGCACCGGCCATGGCCGAGTAGCCGGTCAGGCTCACAAACGTGATGGTCAGGCCCGCCACGATGCCGGGCAGAGCCTCGGGCAGCAGCACCTTCCACACGATCTGGCTGGTGGTGGCACCCATGGCCTGCGCGGCTTCGACCAGGCCGTGGTCCACCTCGCGCAGCGCGGCCTCGACCAGGCGGGCCACAAACGGGGCAGCGGCAATGGTCAGTGGCACCACGGCTGCGGCCGTGCCGATGGACGAGCCGGTGATGAGCCGCGTGAACGGGATGATGGCCACCAGCAGGATGATGAAGGGCGTGGACCGCACGGCGTTGACCAGCCAGCCCACCAGCTTGTTGACGGGGCCGTTCTCCAGCACCCCGCCGTCATCGGTCAGGCGCAGGAACACGCCCAGCGGCACCCCCAGCAAGCCGCCCACCAGGCCGGAGATGCCGACCATGATGAGCGTCTCCCACAGCGACGAAGCAAACAGATCCAGCATGGCTGGCGTGAAGTTGTTGAACATGATGTGTGCTCCCTCTTAACCGGCCACGGCCACTTCTTCCACCTCGACCCCGCCCGCGCGCAGGTGTGCCACGGCGCCGCGCACGCTCTCGGCCTCGCCACTGGCGTACACGGCCAGCGAGCCAAAGGTTTCGTCCTGGATCTCATCCACTTGCCCGTGCAGGATGCTCATGTCCACACCAAACTGGCGGATCAGCTGCGACAGGATGGGCTGGTAAGCGCTGTCCCCGGCGTACGACAGGCGCAGCAGCTGGCCGGTTCGTCCTGAGCTCAGCTGGCCTGCCAGCTTGCGCACATGGTCCAGCACGCTGGCGGGCAGCTCTTGCGGCAGGATCTCGTCGATCAGGCTCTTGGTGATGGCCTGCTGCGGGCGGGTGAACACGTCCAGCACCCGGCCCTGCTCCACGATGCGGCCGGCCTCGATCACGGCCACGCGGTCGGCCACCTGCTTGATGACCTGCATCTGGTGGGTGATCAGCACCACCGTCAGGCCCAGCTCGCGGTTGACCTGGCGCAGCAGGTCGAGGATGGAGCGTGTGGTCTCCGGGTCCAGCGCCGAGGTGGCTTCGTCGCTCAGCAGCACCTTGGGGCGGCTGGCCAGCGCACGCGCAATGCCCACACGCTGTTTTTGCCCGCCGCTGATCTGCGCCGGGTAGCGGTCGGCCAGGGCCGACAGGCCCACCAGCTCCAGCAGCGGGTTGACGCGCGCGCGGATGGCGGCCTTGTCCATGCCCGCCAGCTCCAGCGGCAGCGCGGCGTTGTCAAACACGGTGCGTGACGACAGCAGGTTGAAGTGCTGGAACACCATGCCGATCTCGCGGCGCGCCTCGCGCAGCTGCGCGTCGTTCAGCTGGGTCAGGTCCTGCCCGCCCACGATGACCTGGCCCGTGGTGGGCCGATTGAGCAAGTTGATCACCCGCACCAGCGAGCTTTTGCCCGCGCCGCTCTTGCCGATGATGCCGAACACTTCGCCCGGCTGGATGGTGAGGTCGATGCCCTTGAGCGCCTCGACCGGGCCTTGTGAGCCCTGGTAGGTTTGGGTGATACCCCGTAGTTCGATCATGAAACACAAAGGGCCGCCACACGCCGGGCGGCGCGGGTTCGGCCCCAAAAGACACAAAGATCAGGGAATGTACTATTGCGCCATAAAGAATCAAACTATCAAAAAATAAAGTAATAAGACATCAAAGTTATTTGCACGGTGCGGCCGACTCCAGACTACGCTCCCGCGGGCACCGCCACCCGGCCATTCACCTTGCGCGACACCAGCGCGCCCAGCACCAGCACCCCCAGTGCCGCCACCGAGAACACGGGCGCGATCCAGCCCCGGTCCACACTGGCCGCCACCAGCAGCACACCCAGCGATTGCCCCAGGAACAGCAGGCACGCAAACAGCGTGACCGCCGTGCCCCGGGCCTCGGGCGCCATCTGCGTGGCCTGCACCTGCAGCGTGTTGTGCAGCATGTAAAACCCCACCCCGGCAAAGAAGCAGCCCAGCACCCCCCAGGCCGCCACCGGCCCCCAGGCCAGCAGCAACAGCCCGGCAGCAATCAGCGAGGCGCCCATCAGCGCCAGGCCCCGCTCACCCAGCAGCGCCAGCCAACGGCGCGCCAGCAGGCTGTAGATGAGCCCGCCCACGCCATACAGCACCATCACCCCGCCGGCCGCTGAGGCCGACAGCCCAAACCCGTCCACCATGCGTGCGGGCACAAAAGCCAGCGTGCCAAAGGCCAGGGCGCCCTCCACCGCCACCACGGTCAGCACCCAGCGCACCCGGGGCATGCGCAGCAACGCGGCCGTGTTGGCCAGGTAAGCCGACAGCGAAAAAGCGGGCGGCACCGCACCGCCAGCCGCAGGTGCCGGGGTGCTGGCCGCCATGGCGCGGGCTTGCCGCCACAGCAGGCTCGCGGCGGTCAAAAACAGCAGCGACAGCACCACAAACGCAGCCCGCCAGCCCAGCGCCTCGACCGCAAAGCCGCCAAACCACTGCCCGGCCATCATCCCCGACACCGTGGCCACCATCAGCTGTGCCAAAGTCTCCTGACGCTGCTCGTACGGCACGTTGTCGCCAATCCATGCCATCGACAGCGGGATGATGCCTGCCGCCGACGCGCCCATGGCAGCCCGCGCCGCCACCAGCACCGGCAGCGTGGGCGCCAGCGCCGTCACGCCGCTGAAGAGCGCACAGGCAAACGTGGCGCCAATCACCACGCGCACCTTGCCCAGCCGGTCGCCCAGGGGGCCATAGAACAACTGCAGCACGCCATAAGACACGGCAAACGCCGCGATGACGGCCGACGCATCGCCCGTGGTGACAGAAAACTCGCGAGCCAGGGACACCAGCATCGGGTCGCAGACACGCATGGAAGCCATGCTGCAAAAGGCTGCCAGGCTGATCACCCGCAGCATCGTCGAAGAAGAGGTCATATGACCCGATTGTGGTGCGGCCAGCGCAAGGTTGCTGGCGCGGGGCGGCATGCACCCCGGTGGCTCAAGGTCAGGGAGGGGCGCGTTGGACACACCAGCGCGTTCCGTTGATGGTTGGCGAACGACATCCAGCGCATCAACCCGCCCAACGCCCACCGGGACGGACGGACTGCAAATGGCGAATGCCGAACGGTCGGGAGCAGCCGTCCTCAGCCCTTGCCCACATTGAAGCTGGTGTCGAACGTGCCCCGCACATCCAGCCTCTGCTTGATGAGGCCTGCCGCCAGGTAAAAGTCGGCCGTCTTCTGCTGGTCGGCCAGCACCTGGGCGTCGATGTCCTGCCAGCGGGTGGCGCGGCGCTCAAACTGCAGCTGCGCCGCATCGGCCGGAATGCCCACGATGCGCGCCAGCGACTGGCCAAACGGCTTGGCGTTCTGGTACGACCACACCTGCGCGCGCGCCACGCGCCCCTTGAAGTCCGCCAGCGCCGCACGCTTTTCTGCCAGGGCCGCATCGGTGGCCGCCAGAAAGCTCAGGCCCGACCACAGGCCCCGGCCGCTGACCAGCACGCGCGCATGGCCGCTGGTCTCGGCCAGCGCGGTGTAGGGCTCCCAGGTGGCCCAGGCATCGACCGAGCCCTGCGTCAGCGCCAGCTTGGCGTCTGGCGGCGGGATGAAGCGCAGCTGCACATCGTCGGCCTTGAGGCCTGCCGACTCCAGCGCCTTGAGGGTGACCAGATGGCCGATGGAGCCCCGGTTGGTGGCAATGCTCTTGCCCTTGAGGTCGGCCGCCGTCTTGAGCGGCGAGTGGGGCGCCACCAGCACGGCCGTGCCGTAGGCATCTGAGCGGCTGGCCGCAAACGCCTTGACCTGGCTGCCCGCCGCCAGCGTAAAAAGCAGCGGCGCATCGCCAATGGGGCCAAAGTCCACCGCGTTGGCGTTGAGCGCCTCGGCCAGTGGCGCAGCCGCCGGGAACTCGCTCCACTTGATGTCGTAGGGCAGGTTCTTGAGCTCGCCCGCTGCGTCCAGCAGCGCCTGCAGCCCACCCTTCTGATCGCCCGCACGCAGCAGCACGCGCGACGAGGTTTGGGCATGGGTGAGGACGGGCGACAGGAACGAACTGGCAGCGACCGAGGCGGTCAGCAGATGGTGGAATTGGCGGCGCAGCATGGTGTGGTCAATGAAGGCAAGGTTGATTCGGCATTCATTGCATCACCCACCCCACGCGGCGCCAACGAAGGCTTGCAAGCATCCATATGCGGTTTTCGTATGCGCGCGCGGGGTGTGGGTGGGGTGGCCCGCTGGCCTGCGGCGCTCAGTAACCGCGCTCCCTGTCCACCACGTCGTGCAGCGGCAGCCCGGCCACAAAGCGCTGCAGGTTGCCCACAAACTTGCGCGCCGTCACCTCCGCAGCCCCTTGTGCGGCCCACGACACATGCGGCGTGATGCGCACACGCGGGTGGTGGTACAGAGGGTGGCCGTCGGGCAAAGGCTCGGGGTCGGTCACATCCAGCGTGGCGCCCGACAGGCGGCCCGCATCCAGCGCATGCAGCAGTGCCTGCTGGTCCACCAGGGCGCCGCGCGCAATGTTCACCAGGTGCAGTCCCGGCCGCGCATGGGCCAGCGTGGCCGCGTTGATGAGGTGGTAGGTCTGCGCGGTGATGGGCAGGGCCAGCACCAGGTGGTCAGACGCCGCCAGCAGCTGCTCGATGGAGCCCACCGCCTGCACGCCTTCACCCCCTTCACCCCGTCCATCCACCGGCGCCCCCCCACGCCGCAGCGCCACCACCTGCATGCCCAGCGCCTGTGCACGCAAGGCCACCGCGCGGCCAATGGCGCCATAGCCCGCAATGCCCAGCGTGCGGCCCTGCAGGGTGCCGGGCAGGTGCTGGTCCACCCGCGCAAAGGTCTCGCGCCATGGGTCGGCCCCTTGCACGCGCAGTGTGTCCCAGTCGCGCTGGTGTGCCAGCAGCGCCGTGATCACATATTCGGCAATGGGCACAGCCGCCACACCGCGTGAACATGTCACCAGCGGCACCTGCAGCAACCAAGGCGGAAAGAAGTCGATGCCCGCCGACGCCACATGCACCCACTGCAGGCGCCCCGGCCAGCCCGCCGGGGGCTGCGCGGGCGCATTGCGCCAGCCATTGCGCGGGCCGGTGAACAGCACATCGGCATCAGCGGCGCGCTCCCATGCAGGCACAGCGGCATCGTCGGCCAGGGCCACGGGCAAGCCCGCTGCGGCTACCAGGGCATCGGTCTCGGCACCGGTCTGGTTCAACACCACCAGGGGGCGGGGGGCCAGCACGGCATTCATGGTGTATCCGTTCTCATCGTCTCAGCCCAGGCCCAGCGCGCGGCGGCCTGCGGCAATGTGGGCGCTGTCCTCCTGCGGGGTGTGCACACGGCCACACAGCACATCGCGCAGATGGCGCTCCAGCGGGTTTTTGCGTGCCAGGCCGTGGTTGCTGGACAGCTGCAGCGCCGCCTGCACCACCTCGATGGCGTTCTGCGTGGCCACGGTTTTGACCAGGCCGCTGTCCACTGCTGGCACCAGGGTGCCGGTGTCCAGGTCATGCGCCACGCTGGCGATCAGCCGGTCGTTGGTGAGCAGCAGGGCCTCGATGCGGCCCACGGCCTCCTGGGCGCGCGGCAGGCTGGACAGGGGTGCACCCAGGTTGGCGGGCGTGCGCTCGCGCAGAAAGCGCACCACCCAATCGCGCGCCGCGCGGGCCACGCCGGTGTACAGCGCACCCAGCATCACCGTCATCTCGGCCAGCATGGCGGGCTCGCCACGGGCCCAGTCCTGCGGCAGGCGCACATCGAGCGCGTGGTCGTGGGGGGTCAGCACGTCCTGCAGGATCACATCGTGGCTGCCACTGGCGCGCAGGCCCAGGTGGTCCCAGGTGGCGTCGATGCGGATGCCGGGCGAACCGGCCCGCACCAGGAACGAGCCCACGCGTGGCACCTCTTCGTCGGTGCGGGCCCACACCACGTACCAGCGCAGGATGGGCGCGCCGGTCGAATACACCTTGTGCCCGCTGATGCGCCAGCCCTCGGCTGTGTGCCGTGCCACTGTGGCAGGCAGGCCGCCGCGCGCGGGCGAGCCCAGCTCGGGCTCCACGCGCAACGCATTGATGAGCGACACCTCGTTGTGCGACTCGTGCACCAGCTGCCGGGCCAGCGCCTGCGGCCAGGGGGAGCCGGGCCGCCCCATGCCGCGCTGCTGGATGTACTGCATGGTCAGCACCAGCGCCGTGGCAGGGCAGCCCTGGCCCACCGCGCCAATCACCTCGCCCAGTTGCGCGGCTGACGCGCCCTGCCCGCCCAGCGTGCGCGGCGCGGCCAGCGCCAGCAGGCCGGCCTGCTGCAGGTCGGCAAAGTTCTGGTGCGGAAAACTCCCGTCCCGGTCGTGCGCAACGGCGCGCCCGGCAAACTCCACCGCCAGCGTGCGCGCCACCTGCCCCCAGGTCAGCGGCGCGTTCATTGCAGCACCTCGGGCTGCTGCCGCACAAGGATGTCGAACAGGCTCCTGAAGGCAAACTGCGCGCCGCCGGGCCCGCCGATCTGTGCATGCGTGTGCTGCGCGATCTCGTGGCGAATGGGTTGGGGCGTGCCCGCCGCCTCGGCCAGCAGCTGGGCCTGGCAGGCGTTCTCCAGCGCGATGTACCACCACGCCGCCGCCTCCACCGACGGCCCCGCCGTCAGTATGCCGTGGTTCTGCAGGATCACCGCCTTCTGCGCCCCTAACGCCTTGCCAATGCGAAAGCCCTCGTCCGTCTCCAGCACCACCCCCGTGAAGTCGTCGAACAGCGCGTGGTCTTCGTAGAAGATGCACGAGTCCTGCGTCAGCGGGTCGAGCTTGCGGCCCAGCGCAGACCACGCCTTGCCGTATGTGGAATGGGTGTGGGCCGCAGCAATGATGTCCGGCCGCGTCTCGTGCAACGCCGCGTGGATGGCAAACGCCGCGCGGTTCAGCGGGCCCTGGCCGATGACGATCTCGCCTGCTGCGTTCACCAGCAGCAGGTCGGACACCTTGATCTGCGAAAAATGCACGCCCAGCGGGTTCACCCAGAAGTGGTCCGTCCACTCCGGGTCGCGCGCAGTGATGTGGCCTGCCAGCCCGTAGTCAAACCCCTGCTGTGCAAACAGCCGAAAGGCCACGGCCAGGTTCTCCTGCCGGTAGCGGCGCTCGGCCTGCACCGTGGGGCGCGGGCTGGGCGCGTCAAACCAGTCCTTGCGCTGCGGCGTGGGATTGCGGGCGAGGTTGGTGGCGGGCAGGGGCTTGAGGACGGCAGACATGGGCGGCGGCTTTCCAGATCGGTGAGTTGGACGAAAGAGAAACGAACCCGCCCACCATAGGGGCGCCCCCGCCCCGCGCCAACGAAGAAATCCGCGTGACCACATACAGTTTCTGTATGAAGCAAGGCGGCGCAGGCAGCACACTCCCCGATTTGAGCCAGACACCATGAACGGCTGTCGAATGCGCTGACTCGCGGAGGGCGACATGCACCGACCGGTTCTGACGCCATGGCGCGCCGAAAGTGACGAGCCTGCACGGCAGGAGGCCACCGCAGCCAGCTCAGTCACAAACGGCCTCAGCCCCGGCTGATCAAACACATTCGGCCTTCTGGAGCCCAAATCCCCTCGGTGCGAAAGTCATCGTGTGGGCATCTGCGCACGGACACCACATTAGGACGGGAGCTCTCCAGTCGCAGCAAAGGCATCTACGCAACCCCTCCGCGCGAAGCCCCAGCTCTCGAAACCACTACAGATCAGAAAAGCTCGCCCAGAGTCTATTGATCAAGCGTGCGTGTGGGCATGTTCACCATTTACCCTTGCCGTATGGCCGCAGTCCGGTGACAACGGCATCCCAGACAGCCGGGCGGATGGACAACACTCGGTCTCGACTAGTCAATCAGAGGAGCCCTCCCGCAGCCATCTCGCCTTCCGAATCTGAGGCCTCTAGCTAACTACGAAGTGGAGTGCATACTGTTCCAAGTCACACGAAAAAAGTCCTGAGTCAGCTCAGCCTTACGTACTCACCAATTGCCCCTTCACAAATTTTTATTGACCCATGATCGATTTTTCGAAAATTCGCAAATGCAGTATGAAAATGCAGCCATTCAGATGGGCTGAAATTTCAGACCTCTATTCAAAGGCTGACTGCGCCGCACTTTCCAAGACCTATCCCCACGATCACTTCCGCACCGTCGAGGCTTATGGGGGAGAAAAAGACTATCGATACGACGCCCGATCCCTGATTCCGATGGGAGAGCAAACCATATCGCACGCCGAATCCCTGAGCCCTTATTGGTACCAATTGGCACAAGACCTGCTTTCTGCAGAATACCGGATTGCCATGTCGTCCATTACTGGCATTGACCTGACTAGCCTGCCGATGGAGGCGCATGTTTATCACTACGGCCCTGGCGCACTTCTGGGCCCCCATCGCGATCTCCCCGAGAAAATTGTCACCCACGTTTTTTATTTCAACGACAAGTGGCATCCCATGGACGGTGGCTGTCTGGCCATCCTGAATTCTTCCGATGCAAAGGACGTTGCCGCTCTGGTAAACCCGACCATTGGGAATTCGGCCACCTTTGTCAGGTCGGACACTTCCTGGCACGAAGTGACAAGGGTATCGGAGCAAGCCACTCAATCCCGACGGAGCGTGACCGTGACGTTCTACCAACCCGGATCCATCAGCTCAATGTGGCCACCAGGGGTGGATATGGAACTGCATGACTACCCAAGCTGAATAGGCCGCGTGCCCCGCGCTGGCATCTTCGGCGCAGCCAATTTCTCAACTTGAGCATTTGGCGATGTTGCCGTCAAGCGGCTCTTGCATTGAATCCTCAATTACCGTAAATACATGACCAGGCAGTCATTTCTGCGATCCGCCCATCTATTTATTCCCTGGGAACATAGAGAGCTTATTTTTTCATTAATTCAACGTGAAATCACTTCCCGTTATCGAAGTTCACTCATGGGATTGATCTGGTCAATCATCACCCCTGCATTTACCCTTCTTGTCTACACCACAGTATTCACCAAGGTATTTACTGTTCGCTGGCCCGGTAGCAATGAATCCCCTACTGAATTTGCACTGCTTATTTTTATCGGCATGACGATTTTCAATTTTTTTTCGGAATGCGCGCTCCGCGCACCGACAATGATTGTATCCAATACAAATTATGTAAAAAAAATTCAATTCCCACTTGAAATTATGCCCTGGATCAATCTGGGGGCAGGCCTATTTCATATGCTTGTGAGTTCAATCGTATGGCTTGCTTTCTATGGATTGACAATTGGAATTCCGCCCGCATCTTCTTTCATCTATCTTTTTGTTTTAATTCCAATCTGCCTCTACATACTCGGCATTTCCTGGATCCTGAGCGCACTCGGCGTATACTTTCGTGATATCAATCACATTATTGGCGCACTTTTACTGCCGATCATGTTCTTGACCCCTGTATTTTACCCAATCAGTGCACTCCCCCCTGAATGGCACCAAGCAATGGGCTTGAACCCCCTGGCACAGGTGATTGAAGATGCACGTACGGCACTATTCTGGGGAGGCATGCCAAATATCATAAAATGGGGCACATCGATCCTATTTTCCGGCGTCTTCGCGATAGCAAGCCTTTGGTTTTTTCAGAAAAGCCGCGAGGGATTTTCCGATGTCCTCTGAATTCGCCATTGAAGTCGACAAAATCAGCAAGTGCTATCAAATTTATGACAAGCCACGTGACCGACTGCTGCAGATGCTCCCTTTTGTCGGGCAGCAGCGGTTCCGCGAATTCTGGGCACTGAAAGACGTCTCATTCCGTGTCCGCAAGGGAGAATCCCTCGGTATTATCGGACGAAATGGAAGCGGAAAATCAACCTTGCTCCAACTGATCTGCAACACGCTGCGCGCCACGTCGGGGCAGATTCAAGCCCGAGGGAAAATAGCGGCACTGCTCGAGCTTGGGTCAGGATTCAATCCAGAATTCACAGGCCGTGAGAATGTCTATCTCAATGGAGCACTGCTTGGATTGAAAAGAGCGGAAATAGATGCAAAGTTTGACGAAATAGCCGACTTCGCCAATATCGGAGACTTCATCGACCAGCCGACCAAGATATATTCCAGCGGGATGCTTGTGCGCCTGGCATTCTCGGTGTCCGTCTGCGTGGAGCCCGACATACTGGTCATCGATGAGGCTCTTGCCGTCGGTGACGCCTCCTTTCAGTTCAAATGCTTGGATCGGCTAGAGAACCTGGCAGGAAAAGGAACAACTCTTCTGTTTGTGTCCCATGACATGAGCATGGTAAAGAGATTCTGCAACACCGCGATCTATCTCCATGAAGGAATGCTAAAGGCATTTGGATCTCCTGAGACGATTTCCGAAATGTACCTGCTGGACATGCGGGACGAGCAACGCCGCTGGGCCAGCGGCGGAAAGATTCCAGTGACGAGGAAACAGGAGGTCAACGGTGCACGCATTGCATTTGGGACAACGGAAGGAGAGGTAATCTCCGCCAAATTCACCAACACCGGAAGCCACTATTCGTCATTTGTCTATGGTGAGACAATCGAGATCGTCGTCAGCTATAGAATCAGCAAGTCAGTCTCATTACCCAATATCAGCATTACCATCCAGGAAGCACGGCTGCTCGTCGTTGGTGGAAAAAATTTTGTGCTTCCCCTCACCAATTCTGACATTGACGGGGAAAGTGGAACAGTCACCTTTCACGTCCCAGCGATACTGGCAGCAGGTCGATACTACATCACCATCAAGCTGATGAATGGTCGCACCGAGGAGACCTCACTCCTGATTGACAAGCAAGTGGGGATACTGAGTTTTGATACGGTAGCGCGCGGAAATGACCCTTTTCTTGGTATCGTCGATCTGGGAATCGAAGCAAAAAACCAGGCAACCAGCTTTCATGGCGGATGAAATTTTGGATCAATCTCCCCTCCATTACGGAACCCGTGCTACTCCCACTGCAAAGTCGGTTTCAAAAAATCGGTTGTTCAAGAGAGTGTCTTCAATATCGAACAGCATCTGGAGCAAAGCCATCGAACGCGGGTCTGTTTCTACGAAATTACCCGCAATCCCATGCAAGGCGAACTGCAATATATTGCCACCACAGGGATTGAAAGCATGTTCGACAAAATAATCAGATAGCACCCTGCGTATGTCTTGTGACCGAATTGCCTCTGACGGATCGACCTTGATTACTTCTGCTGGCTCGGGAAGTTGCACGTTGAACTGTACCTTGCCGAAGTGTTCCAGCTGAAATGAGCGGCGATACTCCGGAGGCAAAAGGCGGAAAGCACTTTCGACAACCTCCCGCTGGCGCTCTGGAAAAGCAAAATGATTGGCTCCTACATATTCATTATAGAACACCCAGCCCCCCGGCTTTAAGGCGTTGCGAACCGACTCACAGACTGACTCGAGTTCCTTGATGTGATGCAACGACCCATTAAACCAGACGGCATCGTAAGCATTTTTCTCCAACGGCGTTTTTTGGACGTCCTGTACGTGATACTTAATATTAGAAGCACCAATTAAATTCGCCTCTTTCCGGGCAATATCAATAGCGCCGGGCGCAATATCAATTGCATCACACTCGGAAAAGGCATTGAGTCGGAAAAGGTCCCGCTCCAGAGTACCGCTGCCACAACCGATGCTCAACATCCTGATCGGGGATATCGAACGATTTAGGAATTCACCAAGGCAGTATTGCACCCACCAGCGATGATCGGTCCCTCCACAGGCCAGCCGCTGAAAGCGCTGCTGAACAGCCGGCACAGCAAGCCAGTAGACCTGGGGCGAAAAGGCATCGGAACTCGCCACATTCTTGGACCAATGGTCGGCGGTGATCTCACTATCGGATCTCATTCTGGCCTTCCTGGCTGGCGGCTGTGCGTGTGCGGCTTCCAGGCACCCCATTTGCTTTCGAAGTAAGCTTGGTTTCGGTCCCAGATGGCCTGATATTCACCTGTCTCGATCAATTTCCCAAACGATGCTTGGCCATAATGATGGATAAAGGAATCTTCAGCACATACTGTTCGATAACCGGCTGCGTGCATTCTCCGACTGTAATCATCATCCTCGAACATTCCGAGACCGAATATCTCGTCCAGGTCCCCGATTTCATTGAAAACATGGCGCCGCATCGCCACACAAAACATTGCCAGCATCGAGATGTCGAAATGGCGACCGGCATGCGCGACGGTATATCCTGAAGCGAATTCATGCATCTGCTCCAGATTAATATAGCTTGTATTGATCTTTGCTTCGTTACCGATTGAATTGGTCACCGGTCCCACCATGCCAATTTTCTCATCCTCCAAATGACGGAGCATTGCCTCCAGCCAGTCGCCTGTGACCACCGTATCATTATTGAGCAACACGATATATTCACCTTCGGCCAACGCAATTCCCTGGTTGTTTGCCGCCGCAAAGCCTCTATTGCTCTTGTTGATAAGCACCTTCACCATCGCATACCGGCTCTGAATTTCCTGGAGCATGGCTCCGGTACCATCGGAAGAAGCATTATCAACAATGATCAATTCATAGTTAGGATATGTAGTCCAGGAAACAATGCTCTCAATACATTGCCTGGTAAGTTCAGCATTATTGAAGCTCACTATTACAATCGAGCATTTCCCGTACAACCCCTTTATGGCCTCCTGAGTTGCGATATAGCGATGCCGCCAATCATTTTCCCTGGCCAACTCCCTTCTTCGTTCAACCAGTACGGAATCTTTTTCAGCCAACGCGATTTCTATTTTTGCGAGAAAATCCTCGAATTCAGTGGCAAAATATACATAATCTTGGTATATTGCCATCTCTTCAAGTGGCACACTCACCACCGGCTTCCCGGCGCTCATGAATTCGTAGAATTTCACTGGATCCACCGCATGCGTCACTTTGTTCAACTTGAATGGGATCAGGCATACATCAAAGCCGTGAAGATAGCGTGGCATGTCCTCATAGGGCTTTCGGCCCGTAAGGTGCACGTTGGACATCCGGTCAAGGCCCGCCAGATCCTTTACAAAGCGATCCCCGACCAATACAAAATTCCAGCTTGGGCGTTTTTCTGCCAGGAAATATAACAAAGAAAAATCAATCCAGGGAGCCAAGGCGCCGTAGAACCCAATGATGGGCTTCTTTAGATGGGAAAGCAGATTGTTTTCAGTACATCGATCAAAAAAGAAATCATAGTCCACAGCATTTCGCACGAGCAGACAATCTATTCCTTGGTCCATCCATTTTTTCTTTAAAACAGATGCAGTTACCGTAACCAGATCTGCGCTGCGAACCAGTACCTCTTCTTCTTTGATAAGTTGCTCGCCGATATCAGGGAAGTCAGCCCATTCGTCCATGCAGTCGTATTGAACGCGCCATGACCGGGACTTCTGTAAGTCGAGAGCCAACCCGGTCCAGTAAGAAAGATGGACCACGATCAGAGCGGCTCTTATCTTTGCATCCAGCGCCAGCCGGGAAAATGATTCATTCCCAACCTTAAGATTGGTAGCTGACATCTTTACAGAATAGAAATCTTCATACTCACTGAAAGCCAGACATACCTCGAATATTCTCTCGGCAACCTGCCTCAACTCGTAAGGAGCCCTCCTTTCAGGCATTCCCGAGCGTACGATATAAAACACACGATGACCATGAGCGGCAAACTGAGACATCATCTGCTGCGGTCTTTGATACCGGGCAGACCATTCGATGTTGGCAAAACAGACAATATCAATTTTATCGTTGCATTTTTCGTCAACGAGGGGCGCAGCTAGCGGCCGGAGAGGCGGAACTTCCTGGAATTGATTGCGCAGTGATTCTGCATGGAGTCTTCTTTTGAGGCGCCTTGGTAAAAGCAGATTTCCAAGCGTACGGGCAATCGGCGAGCGGTCGGCCAGCAGATACATTAAATCGATCAGCAGATATTTGAGACTTTTCCGACGCCACTCCAGCGTCATCTTTGCAGCTTCTGCTTCTTTTTTCAGCCAATCAATGGCGATATCTCGGGACGAAACCGTTTCCCTGCTGGTAATCAACTCTTGCTCGAGTTGAGTAATGGCCTGCCGCATCACTGCCATTTCGCCGCAGGAAGGGCATTCAGGCGGGCCTTCGCGCTCCCCGATGGCATTCACGCGAGCAGGGGTGGGCAGTAGGTTTTTCGATTCGTCTGATTCTGGCTTCATAAGAAAATAGTATGAATCTGCTTCAAGCGGAGAGGCCTTGCAACCAGCGCCACGCCCTGCGCAAGGGGGCTGTCGTTGTCCAGGACATAGATTTGTGCATCTCCAGCAGGTGGTTTTCAAGATCGAGCGATCGTCGCGTTACCTCCGACAACTCCGCTTTTGCTTCACCAAGCGAATACTCGCAGCCCATCAAACGATTCTCCAGATCCCGCAGATGGTCGGCGGATTCCGGATCGCCTGCTCCCGCCTGCCGCTGCCTATGCTCAAGAATGCCAGGCAGCGTCATCAAAAATGCATTCATCGAGGTCGTGGAATCCGTCTTTCCCGCCCGAACCACAGCTGCAACATGATTCCAGTAGTTTTCCAACACGTCATTTGCTTCGACCACCGCATGCGACGGTTCTTTACGGCCCATTCGTTGGGACAACCATTGGGGATCGTCGCAGCCTGCAGGCGGCAACGGATGCACGGTGTCATATCTGGATAGCGCGGTGAACTTCCCTTGGGAGAGGTCGCTGGAGCTGAATACCGGAACACCACAGGACAGTGCAGTAATCGCAAGGTGATAGCTGTGTCCCGCAACTGCTTCGGATCCGCCTATCAGCGATGCCAGCACCATCGGAGATGGCCATTCGCTGAGATAAAACGTCCCCGGCAGCTCCCTGTCAATGAACGATTCATGATCGCAAAGCACCGGTCCGAGACGAAGCAGAAGCAAGCTGAGATTGGGCAGCTCTGTACGGAATTTCTTCAAATAATCAGTAAGCCGCTCAAGATTCTGGGTTGCCTGAATCACGAGGTACGGGGCCTTCAGGCCCAGAGCGTCGCGAATCGCAGCCGCCTCATCGGTCGCGACATGGGATTCCAAACAGCGCCCGATAGAAAAGGCGGTATCAGGCATCACATGCACACGCTGCGGCTCAACAAATGGCCTGAGTGCTGCCTTCGACGGTTCGTCTCTCACTGCAATATGAGCGCTGGAATTAAGCGCAAGGGAAAGCAGCGGGTGGCTCCAATCTGGAATCTCGTTGCAATGCATGCCCGGAGCATTCCATATGACAGGCACGCCATGCTGCACACCCACCAATGCTGGCCCCAGCCAATATCCCGTGGGATGGTGAATCCACGTTGCCGGTGGCCCATATCCCGGAGCGATGAATTTGTCAAAACGGACAATGAACCCACCGCCGATCAGGATTGCATCAAGGTCACTGGCCATGCGAGGCAATTCCGCCAGTGACTCAACATCATATGGCCAATCCTCCGAGGATTTCGCGTGATAGGAAAATGGGATGATTTCAATACGTCCCAGCCTGCGGGACAACTCCAGTTCTGCAATGATCGGGAAAAGTAGATCACCATAATTCTGGACATCAAACGTGCCAAAGATGCCAATGCGCCAAGAGCGTTGGTTCTTCATTGCATCGGAATCAGTTGCATTCATTTTTAGGGTTATAAAAACTGGGCGCCCGCACTTTCAGTTCAATCTGATTATTCACGCTAGAGAAATTCTAAAAATCTAGCGGGCTCCACTACGATCCAGATCCATCTTTTTACTTGCATGCGCATTTTCCAGAATCTTCAACGTGGCCAGTCCTGCCCGCTCCCATGAGAAACCACGGGAATGCTGGAGTGCATACGCACCAAGTTCCCGTCTCAATTCCTCATTGGTGACGAGCCTGGTAAGACCTTCGGCAATGGAATCCACACTAAGAGGATCTACAAGGACACCTCCTTGCCCTACCACTTCTGGAAAGGCTGAGGACATGGAGGCTAGCACCGGAGTTCCAAGCGACATTGCCTCGGCTGCCGGCAAACAGAAACCTTCCAAGAGAGAAGGCGCGGCCAAGCATTGCGCATGACGGTACAACGTCGACAGCACCTGATCATCAACGTTATCCAGGACAAGCACCTTGCCCGCAATCCCCAAGGCTGCAATGTCACTTTTGACAGAGTTTTGCCCCCAGCTCGCGCCCCCCACCAATACCAAAAGTATTTCCGTGCCGCTACGCTCGATCACCTGTTGGAAAGCTTGTAACAATCTTGCCAAATTCTTTCGTGGCTCGAAACTACCCACAAAGAGTACATAGGGCATTTCAATGCCAAGGGTCTTTAAATGGGTGACCGGCAAGGGGGATGGCATATGCGCCCCGCCTTCGGTTGCGATGGACACTTTTTTCCAGACTGTCTCATCAAAATGAAGCCTGATGTCTTCCGCCGTCGATTCAGAAATCGCAATGATCTGTTGGGTGGAGGCAAGGCTTCGGGGCATCAGCACGCGGTCAAGGTGATACGTGACGCGACGCATCGTTTCTGGTTGCTTCAACCAGCACAAATCATGAACGGTTACGGTGGTGGCTGTTTTTCGCGGCAAGAACCATGGCAGCCTGTGCGCAGGACTCCAGTAAACATCAGGTCTATCAATACTCCCCCAAATGACTTGGGAGCAAAACAAACTGGCGATGCGGCCTGCATCCCGAGGTAAATAATCAGACCGACAAGTCACATTTGGCAGATGAGCATAATCCCCTGACGGGCATGCTCTACCATAAAGTAACCAATGATGCCGACCCTCGCTCTGCTCTATCATGATTGGCAGCAGGCATTTGATGTACCTCGCGATGCCTGAACCAGGTACCTCAAGCATGCTGATGTCAACGGCTATACGCATCAATACCTTCCCTTTTCCTTGTTTTTCATGCTGCGCTCTATACGACCGGCATTTTCATGCGCCCCTATGCACTCATCGATTACGTCCTTATAGTGAATGGCTCTTTTATCCCAAGCAAACTCTGCAATAGTGTTTTCATCACGCAGAAACATCGATTGCAATGCCCCGCTTGTCCATCGCGCATGAATTTCGCGGAGGATGCGTTCGATGGAATCTGCCTGGTTCTGGACAACCCATCCTGCCCGGACGCGCATGATCAGTGCACCGGCCTCGTCCATTGGGGTATTGGCAATATGCAAGATAGGTGAACCTATACCGAGATACTCATAAATTTTTCCTGGAACTTGAAACGGCTGGCTGTTGCCCACGCTAAGCAGCACATCGGAATTCTGCTGCGCGGAAATGCACGTGCCATGATCGACTATCCCGTGAAATCTGACCCCCGGAATGCCATCGAAAAGTGCTTGGTATGCAGCGTGATTTCCATAAAATTTGACTGAAATATCCAGATCACGAATCGACCGCAGCGCCCTTGCAAACTCGACAGGAGAACGGAAGTCCGCATAAAAATTCCCGGTATAAACAAGATGCAGGGACTTGGAATGATGGCTATTTTCTACACGTCCGCTGTTTCGACTGGGAAACCCCTGTGCGATGCAGGTGAATTTATTGTCGGCGTCTCGTAATCCGTGGCGCCTTTTCAGGAGATCGACAACAGCCATCGTCGTTACCACGATAGCGTCGGCACGGGCAATAACTTTTGCTTCAAAGGCGAGATCGATGCGCTGGCGCCAGCGCGGCGTATAGGGCGCAACTACAGGATCAGCGAGATCGACGATAAGCGGAATTCGAGTGATCCGTTTGGCCAAGAGACCCAACAGAAGGTCTACGCCGGGCTCGTGCGACGCCACTACCGCGCTGTACCGGGTTGTTCGGAGCAACTGAATCAAACGCAAGGACGCGCTGGGTGCCCATTCGGTACGCAAGTCTGGAAATATAATCTGATCGAGTACCCGACGCCCCCACCGGTGCATTTTTAACAAAACCGAATCGCCACCCAGCGGCCCAACCGCGCCACCACCTCGTGTCCATCTGGATAAATGTAAATAGGCTTTTTGCGAAAAACCGACATATGGACCAGGCCAGACCCGGTGGACGATAACCCCGGGCGCGAAATCCTCATGAAAAGGCGGCAGTGAAGGCATGTCGGAGCAAAGCACATGCACTTCCACACCGAGCTTTGCCAGCTCATTCGAAAGATAGAACCATCGTAGTGATTGGGCTGCGATGATGGGAGGAAACTCATAGGCAATCAGAAGAATGCGCATAACTGTGCTTTGTCAGTGCCTTGTGCAATATATCCACGATTTTTTCTGATGCCCTGCCATCGCCGTAAGGGGAATCGCCCCGTGAAAACGATTTGTACGCAGCATCATCATCAAGCAGTTGCAGCGATGAATTGACGATGGATTCAAAATCACGCCCCACCAATTTGGTAACGCCGGCTTCTATGCCCTCGGGCCTTTCGGTTTCGTTGCGCAACACCAGCACCGGCTTGCGCAAAGATGGAGCCTCTTCCTGGACTCCCCCCGAATCAGTAAGTATAAAAAACGAAGATTTCATGGCTGCAATGAAATCAATATAGTCAAGCGGGGGGGTTAAACGAATCCGTGAATGATTCGAAAGATACGAGTATGCCGCATCCTTTATAGCAGGGTTAGGATGAACCGGAAAGAGAATAAATACATCATCCCTCACGTCAGCCAGATATCGCGCCGCCCGGCATATTTCAGCAAATGGCCGCCCAATGTTTTCTCGTCTGTGCGCGGTAAATAATATCATTCTACAATTCGCGAATTCCGGAAGCACGAAGGGCGGGCAACGATCTGCAGTATAAAGCAAGGCATCCACTATCGTATTGCCCGTCACGTAAATGGTATCGGCAGATTTTCCTTCTTCGATGAGATTTTTTTTAGCAGCGTTAGTTGGCGCAAAATGCCATTGCGCCAAATTTCCAACCAGTACGCGATTCATTTCCTCGGGAAATGGATTTTTATAATCTCTCGTTCGCAAGCCCGCCTCCACGTGAGCAAAGGGAATGCGAAGATAGAATGCAGCGAGTGCGGCCACTGTGACTGACGTTGTATCACCTTGTCCAATCACGATATCAGGCTTTTCAGCCTGAAAGCAACGATCTAGTTCACCAAGCAACCGGATGGTCAGTTTTGCCAGGCTCTGATTTGGCTCCATGACGTCGCAAATAAAATCCGGAGTCAGCGAAAAATGCGACAGCATTTTTTCGACCAAGACAGGGTGTTGCCCTGTCGAAACAATCCGTACCGATGCCCAATGGGTTTTGCGCAGCGCAATAATCAGTGGCGCCATTTTGATGGCTTCCGGCCGGGTACCCACTACACAAATGATATTTATCCGGCTAGATGATTGCATTGCAAAGGAATAGAGTTGCGACAAAAATGGTACGCCCGTTGATTGCTTGGTTGGCTTCGTTCTATTCTGGGCCAATCACAATTTGTTCAGTCTCGGGATTTCGGTGAATGACGCTTTGCGCAACACAAGGTGCAGACCAGCGCTTCAGGCCACATCGCCGTGGCCCCCATCGTACGCCCGCGCCTTTTCGATTGAAGCGTCGGGCCATTGGGTCCATAGCAGGTTCGCGTGCACGAGAGCTTGACCTGAATCACAGGAGCACACCGCGAAGCATGTTTTCCGGAGACCACGCAGCGAGCGCTGCGTTTGCCCCATGTTGGCGCTGCGCCATGGGCTTCGCGCGCGATAGCCGGACCCGGCGGACTCTGGCGCACTGCAAGCGATGGCTGGACCACGGCAATTTTTTGCATGGCGCCCCTGCATCTTGCGCTTACCATGCGCCCCTGATTTCCATCAAGGAGCCCCCTCCCATGAGCATGAACAAGCGCAACTTCGTCGCCGCCGGCATGGGCCTGGCAGGCCTGTGGACCGCCACGGGCAGCAGCCACGCCGCCACGCCGGCCAAGGCCCCCAGCGGCCCCACGCTGCTCACCATCAGCGGCGCCATCACCCAGTCCAACCGCGGCGCGCTGGACACCACCATCGACCAGATGATGGGCAAACACGGCATCCAGTTTGACAAGGCCTTTGCGCTGGACGCCGCCGCCCTGGCGCGCATGCCGGCCGTCACCATCAAGCCCACGCTCGAATACGACAGCAAGCCCCACACGCTCAAGGGCCCCCTGCTCACCACCGTGCTGGCCGCCGCCGGTGTGGCAGCGGGCAGCCCCGTGCAACTGGGCCTGCGCGCGGTGGACGGCTACAACGTCAACATCAGCATGGCCGACGCCCAGGCCTACCGCATGATCGTCGCCACCCACATCGACGGCCAGCCCATGGCCCTGGGCGGCTTGGGCCCCCAGTGGGCCGTGTACGACGCCGACGTGCTGCCCGCCTTCAAGGACAAGCCCGTGAAGGAGCGCTTTGGCCTGTGCCCCTGGGGGCTGTACCACATTGAGGTGAAGAAGGCCTGAGCGGACGCGTGTCATTTCCCACCTGCATCAACTGCCGCGCCAGCGTCCCGCCAGGTACATCCAGGTGCCTCAGATGCGGCCGGTGGGCAGGCGGCAGTCCTTCCGCGTCGCGAGATGACCTCAGCCCCAGGGAAGCGGGCTGGGGTCTGCCTCCCTATGTTCTGGAAAGCGCTTCATTTCGCTGGACGTCGCTGCTGGCCCCTTTGTGGGTGCCGCCTTTGGTGATGATCTGGCTTGGGGCCCCTCCCCCGGCAGTGGCCGCCATACTGGCTCTGTTCATCTTCATCCCCGGGCTGTATGTCATCACTAACCTGCCACGCTACTCGCGGTGGGCCAAACTGGTCGCCTCGCTGGGCTATGTGGCGCTGTCTGGCCCCTTGGGTCTGGCTTGCCTGGTTTGGATGGACCGCTTGCTGCAAAAAGCGTAACCCTTGCCTTGCGCGGATTTCGCTCTCATTTGTATAGCTGCCAGCGCATGATCCACTAGCGCTACAGCCATATTTCGCCCCAAATCAGCCCCGGCGCCGCCCCATGCGCACCGCCAGCGCCGCCAGCGACCCCACGGTGGCCAAGCCCACGACCCCCAGCCAGCCCCACTGCGCCAGCGCCAGGCTGCCCAGCGCAGCCCCGGCCGACATGCCGATGAACATGCCGGTGAACAGCAGCGCATTGAGCCGGCTGCGCGCCGCAGGGTCGATGCCGTAGACGATGGTCTGGTGCGCCACCAGCGTGGCCTGCACGCCAAAGTCAAAGCCGATGGCGCTGACCACGATCAACCCCAGTTGGGCCTGCGCAGGCAGCAGTGGCGCCAGCGCCATCACCGCAAACGACGCAGCCGCCAGCCCGGCGCCGTAGCGCGTCACCACCTCGGGCCCGCGCTTGTCGGCCAGGCGCCCGGCCAGTGGGGCAGCCAGTGCACCCGCCGCCCCGGCCAGGCCAAACGCACCTGCCGCCGCCGTGCCCAGGTTGAACTGGCTGTGCAGCATCACCGCCAGCGTGGACCAGAACGCGCTGAAGCCCACGGCCAGCAGCCCCTGCGCCCAGGCCGCACGGCGCAGCGCTGCGTGCTGGCGCCACAGCGCCACCATCGAGCCGATCAGCGCGCCATAGCCCATCTGCGTGGTGGGCGCAAAGCGCGGCAGCCCGCGCCACACGGCCACCGTCAGCAGCGCAATGGCCACCGCCGCCGCCACATACACCGTGCGCCAGCCCCACTGTTGCGCCACAAAGCCGCTGACCACGCGCGACAGCAAGATGCCCAGCAGCAGCCCCGTCATCACCGTGCCCACCATGCGCCCGCGCTGCGCCGCCGGGGCCAGTGTGGCGGCGGCGGGCACCACGTCTTGCGCCACCGTGGCCGCCAGGCCCACGGCCAGGCTGGCTGCCAGCAGCGCGCCCATGCCGGGCGCCAGGCCGCTCAGCAGCAGCGCCAGCATCAGCGCGATGGACTTGATGACGATGATGCGGCGCCGGTCAAACCGATCGCCCAGCGGCGCCAGCAGCAAGATGCCCAGCGCATACCCCAGCTGCGTGAGCGTGGGCACCAGCCCCACCACGCGGCTGTCGGCCTGCATGTCGGGCCCCAGCACGCCCAGCATGGGCTGGCTGTAGTACAGCGAGGCCACGCTCAGCCCCGCCGTGGTCGCCAGCAGCAATAAGAGCGGCGCACTCACCGCCCCCTCCGCAGGGGGCGCCACCGGGGCCAGCCCCGCTGCACCACTTGCATGCACGTTTTGAATGGAAGACATCACAACACCATCAGTTAGAAAGGAATGGTGCGATTGTTCTAGCGCGCCGCCGCGCTGGGTAGTAGGCTGAATTGCAGATTCGTTATACGCTTGGCGTATGACCAACACCCTGCCAGCCTTGCAACCCGGCGCCGACCGCATCGAACTGATGCAGACCTTTGTCCGGATCGTCGAGGCCGGCAGCCTGTCTGCCGCCGCCCAGCAAATGGGCACCAGCCAGCCCACCGTGAGCCGCCGCCTGCAGGCGCTGGAGCGCAGCCTGGGCATCAAGCTGCTGCAGCGATCCACCCATGTGATGAAGTTGACCGAAGACGGCGACCGCTGCTTTGCCCACGCCAAGGCCCTGCTGGAAGACTGGCGCGCCATGGAGGACGACCTGCGCGGCACGGCCGACACCCCGCGCGGCACCCTGCGTGTGCTGGCGCCGCACGCCTTTGGGCAAGACCAGTTCATCGCCCCGCTGATGGCCTACCTGCGCCGCTACCCCGAGGTGGACGTGGAATGGATGCTGCACGACCGCCGCCCCAACTTCATCGCCGAAGGCATCGACTGCGCCATCCAGGTCGGCGCGGTGGACGACCCCAGCGTGGTGGCGGTGCGCCTGGCCGAAGTGCCCCGCATCGTGCTGGCCGCCCCCGCCCTCATGGCCGGGCGCCCTACGCCCCAGCACGCCCAAGACCTGCAACCCCTGCCCTGGCTGGCCCTGAGCACCTTCTACCGCCGCGAGGTCACGCTGACCCAAGAGCCCGGCGGCGAAGCCCACACCTTCGGCATCACGCCCCGTTTGGCCACCGACAGCCTGTACGCCCTGCGCAGCGCCGCCCTGGCCGGGCTGGGGGCGTGCATTTCATCGGCGTGGATCGTGGACAACGATGTGCGGCAGGGGAAGCTGCTGCACCTGGTGCCCAACTGGCACGCGGCGCCGCTGCCGGTGTACTTGGTGTACCCGTATGCGCGGTTTTATCCGGCGCGGCTGCGCTTGTTTTTGGAGGCGATGCGGGGGGCGATGCCGGGGTTGGTGGGGATGCGGGCGGTGGGGTGAGGGGCGAAGCTAGCGGCTGGGATCAGTTGATGACAGTGGCTAATAGCTGACGAACGCTGGCGCTCAGCATAGAGTTGCGCCGTCGCCTCAGGGCCGTGTTCCGATTTGTTCAATTCCAGTCAAAGAGGCTGGACTGAACGAGTGATAGCTCCAACGAGGAAAACTGCTGTCATGCGCATAGCTTTCGAGCTTCGCCTTCAGCGCAGCAACACTGGAAGCGCCTACGACTTTGAGCACAGATGGCAAGTAGGACTTCGAGGATGCACGAGCGAAAATCTCAAATGGTCCATGTTGTCTTTGTGCGTATATCAGCGTGTCTGGCCACCAACGATGCCAGGTATCGACGCCCATCATGTCTCCACGAAGAAAGCACACGAGATCGGCCTGCATCAAATGACGGAATGCGAGCCCCGACGTATGCGAGCGCTGTTCAAGTAAGTCAGCCCGGAGCGAGGCACGATTCTTTTTGAGCCTCTGGTTTCTGATCTCAAGTGACTTAACGTACTCCTGTATAGCAATGAAGGAAACGGCGGCGTTCTCTCCGTGATTAGAGTTACCTGGGACGTAGTAGGGTTGCCCCAATAGGTAGTCTGTTGCGCCAAAGTACTCTCCCTTCAAGAGAAGGGCAATACTGTATAGAAAGAGTTCATGCACGATGAACTTGAAGTTATCGAAGTCAAGATCGTTCCACTGATTAATGTGTGAAGGACGATAGAAATAGGGAATAAGCGACTCATAGAACCGATGCAGGCGAGATGAGTAGCTATCGATGTCCGCGTATTGTGTCAGTGTGGTGAGCACCTGCAGGAACTCATTCCGGGCCGGCAGGAAGTCTTCAATGGACTTCGCGACACGGTCGTCGAACTCCCCCTCAACTGCCACGAGTCGAAACCGCTCAAGCTGTTGAGAGAATATATTGAGGTACTCGTCCACAGCCCCCCTCGCATAAGCTTTGTCACCTCGCAAGCCGTCCACCACTCTTTTTGCAAGCGGCGTTGTCCCAAGAACCGGTGCAGTGCTATCGGTAATGAATGAAGGTGGCTTTCCGAGTTCTGGCTTCTTGAACAAGGGCTTATCGAACACCCAGCGAACAAGCTTCTCGAAGCTCTCTGCGTATCGCTCACTTTCGCTTAGGTCAATGTAGATACGCGACTTGTAGTAGGTTGGAAGAAATAGCTTGCCGTCCGTACCCTTCTCTGCGATTACCGCCACGAACTTGTCCTGGTTCTGCTTTGCGTAAACCTCGGCAGAAATGATCTGAGTTTCCGTCCCTACACCACCCGCTCTGCCATCTGCCTTAGTTACGTAGACCTCGTCACATACGAGAGCGACCTTCGAGATACTTGGGTCAGTAACCATCTTTTCCATGAACGCAATTGCGTCGTGACCCTCACGTAAATCCCATTTATCAAGAACAACATCAATACCACTGGATACCAGCTCACTGGCGAGATCAAGGACCCACTGTTCATGCTGCGGATTCGACCAACTGTATGAAATAAATAGACGAGGTGGATTCACGGTTTCAATCACAGAAAGGTATGGAAATGGCTATCCCATAAAACCTGCGGGATAGATTTAATCAGGCAGTGCGCAGACCGAGGCTTCAAACGAGTATCTAATGAGAGATTCACGAATCAAGCTCCAGCAAAACCCGCAGAACTGAGCTCGCAAACTATAGCCTGAGAGTTTTCAGAGTACCCACCCTAAAGCGCAAGCCGCCCAATCCGCTCAGCAGCCTCCGTCACATGGCGCCGCAACTCAACGTTGCATTCTTCAAAGCCCGCGCTGAATGCTTCCTCGTCCTCCAACCGGCACGCAAACACCTTCGCCATCGCAAGCGCCTCTTTCCAAGCCGCCGCACTGACCTGCTCCCCCACCGTCAGTTCCAGCGTCCGACTCGGCAAACCGCCCCCCGCCGTGGGTGCAAACGCCATGGGCGTCATGTCATAGGCCGGGGCCAGCTCGTAAGGCCTGCGCCCCTCTGACAAGCACGACAGATTGCCGCTGTGCATGTCGGTGTTGCCGATCAGGGTGCCAAACGCCCACAGCAGGCAGGCTGTGTCAAAGGCCTGGGGGGTAATGACCCCGGCCTTTAACAACGCCCTGGCAATCACTGGCCAGTTGCCGCCGCTGCCGACAAACTCGGCGTCCAGCGCGGAGATGGAATGCAGCGCCCTGCGCCCACGCGCGCCCAGCCGGTCAAACCGCTGCACTTCCAGAAATCGTTGGGTGCCGTGCATCCAGGTCATCGACTGCGCGGCAGGCACGCCGTGGTCCCGCAGCACCTGCAGGGCGATGTGTTCGGCCAGCAGCAGGTCGCGCCAGCGGGCGCTGACGGGGGTGTCGAGTTCTGCGGTGAACTTGACCATCACATGCGCGGCGGTGCCATCGGCTTGCTCTGCGTAGGCGGTGAACTTGGGCTGCTCTCCGGCAGCGGACGAGCCCGCGACTTCGCCGCGCGCGGCCAGGTCGGCCAGCCGGGCGTAGGTGTGCAGCTTTTGCGCGGCTGCAATGGGCACGGGGTCGGGCGCGTTGACGAACTGGTCGCGGGCGGTGGGGCCGATGAGCAGGTTGCCGGGCATGTCGTCGCCCTGGTCCAGGATGGCGCGCAGCGCGTGGGTGTCGCTCCAGTCGCCCAGCCGCTCGGGCAAGCCCAGGCGCTGGCCGTGCCGCTGGCAGTACGCGCGCCCCAGGTAGCCCTGCGGGCGCATGTCATAGATCCACCACGGCAGGCCGTCGCTGTGTTGCCGGGCCCCGCCCGCATCGACCATCACAAAGCCCTGCGGGCACACCGGGATGAGGGTGCCCAGGGTTTCGAGCGCGCCCTGGGGGGTGACGCGGTACACAGTGGCCTCCAGATCGGCGCGCAGGGGGTCGCGGAGGGTGTATTGAATAGATCTTGCAGCCCCAAAAGGCACCACCTCATCACCCAGAGCGCTAAGGGCCCGCGAGACGGTGGGCTGGCTGACCTGGAGCGCCTGAGCCAGTGCCTGTGCCTTGGCGGGGCCGGGGCGCAGCAGGGGGCGGATGGCGTTGGCGTAGGTCTGGGCGGCGGAGGGCATGCCTTAAGGATACCCCGGTTGAATGGAAAATTGAATAGATAACAGAACAGATAAACCAGGCTGAATGAACACCCCGGGATCGCCCGACTACGCCGGCAACCGCACCGCCGCCTCCCGCAACGCCTCGGCAAACGCCATCGCCGCCGGTTTTTGCTGCGTGCCCCGGCGGTAGGCCAGGTACAGGTCCAGATGCACCACGGGCTCGCGCAGCATGGCGACACCCAGGCCCTGGCGCAGGCATTCTTCCAGCGCGAACGAGGGCACGATAGCGCTGCCACGGCCGGCGCGCACCATGCCAATGAGGGTGCCGATCAGGTTCATGCGGGGGCGCTCCTGGTGGGCCAGGCCCAGGCGGGAGAGCTGCTTTTCGATGACCACCTGTATGGGGTTGCCCGACGGCAGGCTGACCAGAGGCACGTCTTTGAGTCGGCTCCAGGGCTGGCTGTCGGACAGCTGGCCGCTGGTGTGCGCCGCATCGGGCGGGCTGATGCGCATGAGGCGGAACTTGCACAAGGGCTGGCGCGACAGCCCCACGGCGGGTTTGACGAAAAAGCCAAAACCGATGTCGGCCTCGCCGTCGAGCACGCGCTGGCGCACGGTGCCCACCTCGACATCGCTGAGCTGCACCTGCACGCCGGGGTGGCTGTGCGCAAAGCCGCGAATCACCTCAGGCAGCAGGCTGGCCGAGATCATGGGCGTGGCCGCCACCAGCAGGCGCGAGCGCACGGCGGCCTCGTTGCCGTCCAGCACGGCGCCCAGGGCGCGCAGCTCGCCCACCACGCGCTCGGCCACGGGCTGCAGGCGGCGCCCGGCGTCGGTCAGCGTGATCGACCGGGTGGTGCGGTCAAACAGGCGGGCGCCAACCTGGTCCTCCAGCTCCTTGACCAGCATGCTCATGCCCGAGGGCGACAGGTGCACCTGCTCTGCCGCCTTGGCAAAGCTCTGCAGGCGCGTTACCTCCAGAAAAGCATGGAGCTGGCGGCTGCTGACATTCATCAGCTTTGATGAAGAATTCATCAGAATTTTCCGTTTGATCAATGTCAAGAGTGTCGTTGGAATTGTCCCGTAACGCCCTTCTAACGACTAGAGAGACAAGCCCCATGCCCCAGCTGCCCACCCTGCGTGCCAACGCGCACCCGCCCTCCCCCCAACGCCGCAGCCTGGTGCTGGGCGCGCTGGCCGCCACGGCTGCAGCCGCCACGCCCAAGGCCTGGGCGCAGACGGGTGCCGATGCGCCAGTGCGGCTGGTGGTGCCGTTCACGCCCGGTACGGGCATTGACCTGATTGCGCGGCAGATTGCGCAGCCGCTGTCTGACCGGCTCAAGCGCCCGTTTTTTGTGGAGAACAAGGCGGGGGCGTCCGGCATCATCGGCACGCAAGAGGTGGTGCGCGCGGCGCCTGACGGCACCACGCTGCTGGTCAGCGTGAACACGCTGGTGATGAACATGGCGCTGTACCCCAAGCAGGGCTTCAACCCGCTGACGGACCTGGTGCCCGTAAGCCAGACGAGCTGGGGGCAGCTGCTGCTGGTGGCGTCGGCTGGGTCCAGGATCGAATCGCTCAAAGACTTGATGGACCGCGCCCGGGCCAAGCCCGGCTCGCTCAACTACGGCTCGCCCGGTGCGGGCACCCCGCACCACCTGGCGATGGAGCTGCTGAAGAACCGGGCCAAGATTTCGCTCACCCACATCAGCTACCGGGGCACCGCCCCGGCCGTGACGGACCTGCTGGGCGGGCAGATCGACGCGATGTTCTTGCCCATCCACGTGGCCCTGCAGCATGTGAAGGCGGGCAAGCTGAAGGCGCTGGCCATCAGCTCGGACACGCCCCACCCGCTGCTGCCTGAGGTGCCGTCGCTGGGCACGCTGAAGCTGGGCGACCTGAACGTGGACATGTGGTACGGCGTGTTTGCCCCCGCAGGCACGCCCCGCGCCATGGTGGACCGCCTGAACACCGAGCTGCGCGATGTGCTGGCATCGCCCGCCGTGGCCAAGTCGTTCGAGACCCAGGGCATGACGCCCGCCCACAGCTCGCCCGACGCCTTCCAGAAACTGGTGACCGCTGACGCCAAGCGCTGGGCCGACCTGATCAAGGCCCAGGGCATCACCGCCGAGTAACCACGACCACCCGCACCCAGCGGTGGCCAGCAGCGCGCCGCACTGCACAACACCGCATCGCGGCCAGTGTCGAACCCACCCGTACCGAACAACACCAACAACATGAACCAGCAAGCAACCGTGGCGCCGCAGCAAGACGCCGAAGTGATCATCGTGGGCGGCGGCCCCGTCGGAATGGGCCTGGCCATTGAGCTGGGCCAGCGGGGCGTGAGCGTGATCGTGGTGGAGCGCTATGTGCAGCCCCAGCCCATCCCCAAGGGGCAGAACCTCACGCAGCGCACCATGGAGCACTTTCACTTCTGGGGTGCAGAAAAGCAGCTGCGCGCGGCGCGCACCATTCCGGTGGAATACGGGATTGGCGGCCTGACCGCACACGGCACACTGCTGGGGCCCTACAGCTACGACTGGCTACAGCGCGACCTGGTCAAGCCCTATTACTTCACCGCCAACGAACGCCTGCCGCAGTACGCCACCGAGGCCGTGCTGCGCCAGCGCGTGGCCCAGCTGCCATCGGTGCAGACCCTCTACGGCTGGGAGACAAGCACCGTGGCGCAGGACGATGCGGGCGTGTCCGTCACCATCCAGCAACGCGGCGAAGGCAAGGCCCAGCGCGTGCTGCGCGGCGCCTATGTGGTGGGGTCGGACGGAGCGCGGTCGGTGGTGCGCGAGCAGGCGGGCATCACCCACACCCGCACCGACCACGACCGCATGATGGTGCTGCTGGTGTTCAAGTCGCAAGGCCTGCACCAGCTGCTGGAGCGCTACCCCGGCAAGTCTTACTACAACGTGCTGCAGCCCGAGCTGAAGGGCTACTGGAAGTTTCTGGGCCGGGTGGACCTGGGCAGCACCTGGTTCTTTCACGCCCCGGTGCCGCCAGGCACCACCAAAGACAACTTTGACTTTGCCGCCTACCTGCACGAGGCGGTGGGCGCGGAGTTTGAGGTGGAGTTTGAGCACATCGGCTTTTGGGACCTGCGCTTCATGCTGGCCGACAGCTACCGCAAGGGCCGGGTGTTCATCGCGGGTGATGCCGCCCACAGCCACCCGCCCTACGGCGGCTATGGCGTGAACTCGGGCCTGGAAGACGCGCGCAACCTGGGCTGGAAGCTGGCTGCCACGCTGCAAGGCTGGGGCGGCGAGCGCCTGCTGGACTCGTACGACGCCGAGCGGCGCCCGGTGTTTGCGTCCACCATCAACGACTTCATTGCGCGGTCCATCGAGACAGACAAGGAGTTTCTGGACACCCACGACCCGGCGCGGGACCAGGCCGCGTTTGAAGCCGCGTGGCTGGCGCGTGCACAGGGCGCCGTGGGCGAGGTGCATGCGTTTGAGCCGCACTACGAGGGCTCGGGCATCGTGTGGGGCAGCGAGGGCCGCGCCAGCAGCGCCAAGGGATCGCACCGGTTTGAGGCGCGGCCTGGCCACCACCTGGCACCCGCCACGCTGCCCAGCGGGCGCAATGTGTTTGAGGAACTGGGCCCGGGCTTTTCGCTGCTGGTGGTGGGCGGCGACGGCGCCCACGCGCCATCGGTGCAGGCCTTTCGCGAGGCGGCGGCGGGCCTGGGACTGCCGCTGCGGCTGGTGGACTGTGGTGACGGGTGTGAAGGCACCGAGCCTGCGCGCTATGGCGCACCGCTGGTGCTGGTGCGGCCCGACCAGTTTGTGGCCTGGACGGCGCCTGCTGGCGGCCCCGTGGTGACCGCCGAGCAAGCCCGCGACGTTCTGGCGCGCGTGGCGGGGTAACCGCACGGGCGAGGCCGCTGCGTTAGCGGCAACGCCCCAGCCCGGGAGTGATCCAGGCCAGGGCGAGATCCAGGCCAGGGCGCCAGGCAGCCAATCGCTCAGGCGGCCTTGCGCAGCGCGGCGGGCGCCACCGGTGCTTGCTGCCCGTCGCGCTCTGCCACCTTGGCGCGCACCAGGGGCAGCAGCTCGCGGCCGTACTCGATAGCGTCCACCAGCGGGTCAAAGCCACGGATCAGGAAGGTGGTGATGCCCAGGTCGTAGTACTTGAGCAGTGCGTCGGCTACCTGCTCGGGCGTACCCACCAGCGATGTGGAGTTGGACCGGCCGCCCAGCTCGCGCGCAATGGCCGTCCACAGACGTTCGTCCACACGGTCGCCCTTGGCTGCGTCGGCCAGCAGGCGCTGCGCGCCCTCGCTCTGCTGCGGGCCCACGCCGCGCGAGTAGCCTTGACTCACACGCAAACGGCGCGTGTCTTCCAGAATGCGCTCGGCCTTGGCCCAGGCTTCGTCCTCGGTCTTGCCCAGGATGGGGCGGAACGAGATGCTGAAGTCCACATGCCGGCCCTGCAAGGTGGCCTCGGCGCGCACACGGCGCACCAGGTCGCCCGCCTGGGCCAGCGACTCGCCCCACAGCGCATACACGTCGGCATGTTTGCCGGCCACCTGCAGCGCGGGTGCAGAGGCGCCGCCAAAGTAGATGGGCACGCGCTGGCCTTGCAGGGGCTTGACTTCCGACACCACCCCCTTGGCGCGGTAGTAGGTGCCTTCGTGGTCAAAGGGTTTGTCTTCAGCCCACACGCGGCGCAGGACGGTGAGGTATTCGTCGGTGCGCGCATAGCGCTCGTCGTGGCTCAGGAAGTCGCCATCGCGCTGCTGGTCTTCGTCCGAGCCGCCGCTGATGTAGTGCACGGCCAGGCGGCCGTTGGTGTAGTGGTCCAGCGTGGCCAGCTGGCGCGCGGCCAGCGTGGGCGCCACAAAGCCGGGGCGGTGCGCCAGCAGGAACTTGATCTTGTCGGTGACCGATGCCGCGTACGTGACGGTCAGCAGCGTGTCGGGGCTGGACGAGCTGGCAGGCACCAGGATGCGGTCAAACCCCGCGTGCTCGTGCGCCTGGGCAAACACGCGCACATAGGCGGGGTCCACCGCCGGGCCCTTGCGGGCGATGGTTTCAGAGACTTCGTGCGGCTGGATCATGCCGATGAACTGGACGGGCATAGCGGGCTCCTGTGGCGATGGGGTGAAACAAGGTTGGGTGAATGGTTGGCAACGTCACGCGTGCGGGACTGCAGCCATGATGTGCCCGCCCCTGGCGCGCGCCAACGAAGAAAAACGCGTTTGCAAAGTTGTGCGGCGCATAGGCCCCGCCGCACAAGGCGATGGGGTGCACCGCCGCCGTGCGCGCCGCTATGCTGTGGCGGGTTGCCATCCAGACTCCCCCGCCTGGCCGCCAGCGTCGGCATGGTCGGCCAGTGCGTTGCCAACCTGCACGTCTGGCCCTGGCCTCTGACCGCTGGCTCCTCACTCCTCACAATGGCCAGCCCGCTTCGCATCCAGAAAGGACCCCACCCACCATGCTCTCGCACGTTTTTGTTGGCATCACAGATTTCGAGCGCGCCCTGGCGTTCTACCGGCCGGTGCTGGCCTCGCTGGGCATTCAGGAGCGCTTTTGCGAAGCCGAGCGGCCCTGGGCGGGCTGGGAGTCCACCCCCGGCCCCCGGCCGCTGTTTGTGATTGCCCGCCCGTTCAACGGCGAGGTGCCCCACCCTGGCAACGGGCTGATGGTGGCCTTCATGGCCGCCACGCGCAGCCAGGTGGACGCGGCCCATGCGTTGGCGCTGAGCCTGGGCGGCCAGTGCGAGGGCCGCCCCGGGCTGCGGCCCGAGTACCACGCCAACTACTACGGCGCGTATTTTCGGGACCCAGACGGCAACAAGCTGTGTGTGGCGTCGCACGGACAGGCGTAGCGCAGGGTGGCGCCTGGCGGGCGGGAAGCCCCTGCGCTGCTTATTTAAGGAGAAATGGCCTCAAGCGCTAGTCGATAAAGCGCTAGCAGCTATTCTTTTGAGAGCAACCGGAACGCGACCCAGGCGTTCGCTCGCAGCGCGCTGCCAACACGCTGGTGGCAGGCACTGTCAGTGCGGGAAGCCGCCCCGCACCAGCCGCACGGGCTCTGCGTCCATGCGGCGGATCAGCGCCTGCAGGCCATCGCCCGCAGCGTTGGCAGCTACATCGGCAGAAGGCAGCTGCTGGGCCGCTGGCGCAGTGCGGCAGACCAGATCGTCCTCCGACCACGCGGCCTTGCCCGGCTGGCCCCGTGCGCGCAGCCAGCCCGCGCGGTCTGCGATGAGCTGGTGGCCGGGCAGGTCGCTGGCGGGCACCCCCAGCACCAGGGCCAATGCCAACGGCGCTGCGGTATCGGTGGTCAGGCATTCCGCATCGGCGGCAGCAGCATCGGGAGTGTGCGGCGCGCCGGGCCCGGGGTGCGCCACCACCAGCGAGACGAGGCGTGGATCATCGGCAGGCAAGGGGCTGCCGCTGCCTGGCAGCACCACGCGCAGCCGCTGCCCCACCAGGCTGCGCGCCGTGTGCTGGCGCCCCTGGCGGCACAGCACGGCCACGTCGGGCAGGCGCACCGGGCGGTCCCAGGTGCCCGATTCGCGCAGCATCTGGCCTGCGGCATGGGCTTGCAGGTAGTCCAGCACCTCCCACACCTGCGCGTCGGTGAGCTGCGTGGTGTCAAAGCCGGGCATGGTCTGCGCGCCGTTGCGACCCTGCATGCCGTGGCGCACGCGCCAGAAGAGTTCGCCGTCCAGCCGCTTCCACAGCAGCGCGCCGTTCAGGTTGGGCGGCCACATGGCCAGCCGGGCTGCGTCGGGCCCTTCGCCGTTGGCACTGGCGCCATGGCAGCGCACGCAGTGCTGCTGGTACACCGCCTGGCCACGCACGATGCCCTGCGCAGTGAAGCCCGTGGGTGACTGGTGCAGGCTGGTGGCCACGGCGGGCGTCAGCAGCAGGTGGCGATGGGGCCAGGGCGCAAACACCACCAGTGCAGCGGCCAGCCACCACAGCGGCCTGCGGCCGCGCCGCCACGCCGCTGAAGTCGCCATCGCCAGCAGCGCCGCACCCACACACAGCAGCGACAACAGCACGCGCCGCGCGTGGCCGGCGTCCACCACCAGCATCTCGGCGGCCACACGGTGCGCAAACGGCCAGGCGGGCTGGCCGTGCACATCGGGCGCCAGGCCCACCGCATGCAGCAGCGCGCGCAGGCCCTGCTGGGTGGCCTGCAGGCCTTCGAGCAGTGCGGCCAGCCACTCGGGCGGCAACGACAACCAGGCCAAGGCGGTGGCTACCAGCTGGCGTCCAGCCCCAGCAACGCCAGCGCCTCGTGGCGCAGGGCCGCCAGGCGGGGGTCGCCCCGGTGGCGCGGGTATGGCAGGTCGTTGACCAGCACCTGCTTGACGCGCGCAGGCCGGTCAGAGAACACCACCACGCGCTGCGCCATGAACAGCGCTTCTTCCACATCGTGCGTGACGAGCAGGGCAGAGAAACCCGCACGCTGCCACAGCTGCACCAGCTCGGTCTGCATGGACAGGCGCGTGAGCGAGTCGAGCTTGCCCAGCGGCTCGTCCAGCACCAGCAAGGTGGGGTCGTTGACCAGCGCACGCGCCAGCGCCACGCGCTGCGCCATGCCGCCCGAGAGCTGGTGCGGGAAGGCCTTGGCAAAGTCCTGCAGCCCGACCAGGGCCAGCGCTTCGTCCACGCGATGGCGCTGGGATTTGAGGATGCCGCGCGCCTGCAGCCCCAGGGCCACGTTGTCCCACACGGTGCGCCAGGGGAACAGCGTGGGGTCCTGAAACACCACGATGCGCGACGGGTCGGGCTGGGTGATGGGGGCGCCATTCTGCAGCAGCTCGCCGGTGGTGGCTGGCTCCAGCCCCGCCACCAGGCGCAGCAGCGTGCTCTTGCCGCAGCCGCTGGGGCCCAGCAGGGCCACGAACTCGCCGGGTGCTATGGACAAGTCCAGCTCGTCGATCACGTGCAGCGGGCCTGCAGGCAGGTCAAACCAGTGGCTGACATTGCGCACGTCAATGCGTGCGCCGTTCACACGGGCCGCCGTAGAGATTTCGGGAACCGTCGCGGAACTCACCATTTCACCACCCCCTTCTGCCACGACAGCACCCTGTCGCGCAGCACAAACAGCAGTGTGATCACGCCCGAGAACAACAGCGCCATCACGATGAGCGCCGCATACATGTTGGGATACGCCGCCCAGCCCTGCGCCCAGGTGAGATACCAGCCCAGGCCCGCCTTCACGCCCAGCATCTCGGCCACCACCAGGGTGGAGAACGCCGCGCCCAGCCCCATGAACAGGCCCACAAACACCTGCGGCAGCGCCGCAGGGATGGCCACGCGCAGCACCAGAAACCAGGGCGACGCCCCCATGGTGCGGGCCACGTCATAAAAGTTCTTGTGCACCCCGGCCACACCCGACCAGGTGAGGATGGCCACCGGGAAGGCCGTGCCCAGCGCAATCAAAAAGATCGCGGTGGACCAGCTGGACGGAAAGAAATAAAAGCTGACCGGCAGCAGCGCGGTGGTGGGCACCGGGCCCAGGATGCGCAGCACCGGGTGGATCCAGTAACTGGCCTGGCGCGACCAGCCGATCAGCACGCCCGTGACAAAACCTGCCGCTGCTCCAATCGCAATGCCCAGCGCCAACAGGCGGATGGAGGCGCCCGCGCTCTCCAGGAGGCGCGGCCAGTCGGTGGCGTACACCTCCACCAGGCTTTGGGGCGGTGCAAAGAAGGGCGGCGGCAGCGTGCCCAGCTTGGCGGTGAACACCTCCCACACCGCCAGGCCGACGGCAATGGCCACCAGCCACGGTCCAGCCGCACGCACGCGGCGCACCACGGCAGCCAGCGGACGGGCCAGCACGGTCAGCGCCAGCAGCAGTGCCGACAAGCCCCCCGCACCCCAGGCGAACTCTTCGGTAAACGCCCATTCGCTGAAACCCGCCGGCTTGTTGGGCCACAGCCCCGTGAGCAAGGCCAGCCCCGCCCAGGCCACGGCGGCGGCCAGCCCCACCCACCAGACCCCCAGCGCCGCTTTGGCCGCCTTGAAGTCAGGCACAGTGGCAGGCTGCGCACCCGCAGCATGGGGCGCACCGGATGATGGGCTGGGCGCACGCAGCGGGGGCTGCGAGGGCTTGGGGCTGATGCCCGGCGGGGCGCCCAGGATGTTGTCGGCAACAGTGCTCATGGAGAGGGTCCTTGCACGGAATGGGAGGAGGCTCAGGCCAACACGTCAGCGTGGACGTGGGCCGCGAAGCGCGCAGGGTCGGTGCCGGGCTTGAGCACGCCCACCAGCTTGAAGTCGCGGGCATAGAACTCGATCTCCTGCCGCAGCGCTGTGCCCACCGGGTGGCTGCGGTGCGTGAGCGTGCCCAGCACGGCGCGCAAGTCCTCCTGCGGCACCTTGGAATACGGGCTGAAGATGCGCGCCGTTTCGTTGGGGTTGTCGGCCACAAAGTCCGAGGCCTCGATGATGGCGCGGGTCAGCGCGGCTGCCGTGCCCTTGTCGTTGCGCACCATGGCGCCACTCACGCCCAGCACGCAGCAGGTCTTGGCCGCGTATTCGCCCGACAGGTTGGACGCCAGGTCCACCAGGCCCTTGGTGCGGCGCTGGATCAGCAGCAGGTTGGGGTCGCCATCGGCAATGGCCTGGGCCTCGCCTTTTTCCACCGCCAGGCCCAGCATGTCGCCAGGAAACTGGCGCCAGGTCACGTCCTTTTCGGGGTTCAGCCCGGCCTTGGTCAGCAGCACCGAAAAGAAGTTCTTGCCGGGGCTGTTGAGGTCCGACACCGCAATGGTCTTGCCCTTGAGTTTTTGCAGGCTGGTCACGCCCGCCGCCTCATAGCCCACCAGGCGCGAGCAGCCGCCGTGCGAGCTGCCCACCAGCTTCACGTCAAAGCCCGACTCCAGCGGCTTGATCCAGCGGTGCACCATGCCCAGGCCCGCGTCGGCCTTGGAGGTGGCGATGGTTTCCAGCAACTGGTCGGTGGAGCCCGCAAAGTTGATCAGCTCGACCTTGAGACCATGTTTTTCAAAAATGCCGCGCTCGATGGCGACCGGCGCGGCCGACAGGCAGATGGCGTTGGCGTTCCACGCCAGCTTCACTTCGCGCAGCTTGCCCGCGGCCAGCACGTGGCTGCCCACCACACTCGACGCCCCCACCACGCTGGCCGCGCCCGCTGTCTGCAACAGCTGCCGGCGCGTCCAGCGCCCTCCCACCCCACCTTGGTTTTGAAGCTTGCTCATGTTGTGCCCTTTTGGTTGTCAAATCCTGATCGGCGCTGCGATTGCCCGTGAATTCCTGTGGATGCCTGCGAGTCGGTCCGCACCGCCGTTACGATGGATTGGCATTGAACTGAAAGACGCCTCGCAACAGAACGAAGAAAAACAGGGATGCATATGCAAAACACGCAACACACGGGCAGCCCGGGCGCTGGTGCAATACCGGGCATGAGTGCATTGCCCAACCCATCGACCCCACCCACGTCCCCCTCCGCGCCGCAGGGCGCCCCCCACACCGCCCGCCTGCGCCACTTTGTGCAGCAGCTGGCCGCGCTGGTGGAGCAGCGCCTGCCCGAGCCCGACACCCTGACCCAGGGCGCCACGCTGCTGCGCACGCTGGTGGCCCATGACAACTGGCTGCCCGACGCCTATGCCCAGCCCCACCCCGAGCGCTATCAGCAGTACCTGCTGCATGCCGACGCATTGGGGCGCTTTTCGGTCGTGAGTTTTGTGTGGGGCCCGGGCCAGGCCACGCCCATTCATGACCACACCGTATGGGGCCTGATCGGCATGCTGCGCGGCGCCGAGGATTCGCAGGCCTATGCCCGCACGCCCGACGGCCGCTGGGCACCGCAGGGCGAGCCCGTGCGGCTGCAGCCGGGCCAGGTGGAGGTCGTCTCGCCCAACGACCCTGCCATAGGCGATGTGCACCGCGTGAGCAACGCGTGGGAGGGCCACACCTCCATCAGCATCCACGTGTACGGCGCCAACATTGGCGCGGTGCAGCGCAGCGTGTACCTGGAGGACGGCACGCGCAAGCCATTCATCTCGGGCTACAGCAACAGCACCCTGCCCAACCTCTGGGACCTGTCCAAAAATCCTGCACCGGCTGCCTGAAGCCGATCCGACCCAACACCAAGATCATGACCGCTCCCGCCCTGCCCCAGACTTCGTTCCACCAGGTTCGCGAGGCCCTGCTCGCCCGCCAGGAAATCGCCTTGCTCGACGTGCGCGAGGAAGACCCGTTTGCCCAAAGCCACCCGCTGTTCGCCGCCAACCTGCCCGCCGGAAAAATCGAGCTGGATGCGTGGACGCGCATTCCGCGCCGCGACACCTTCATCGTGGTGTACGACAACGGCGAAGGCCTGGCCGAGCCCGCCGCGCGCAAGCTGCAGCAGTTGGGCTACACGCAGGTGACGCTGCTGGCCGGTGGCCTGCGGGGCTGGCGCGATGCGGGCGGAGAGCTGTTCATCGACGTGAACGTGCCCAGCAAATCGTTTGGCGAGCTGGTGGAGGCCGAGCGCCACACGCCCTCGCTGGCGGCCGAAGAGGTGCAGGCGCTCATCAACGCCCAGGCCGATGTCGTGGTGCTGGATGCGCGCCGGTATGACGAGTACCACACCATGAACATCCCCACCGGCGTGAGCGTGCCCGGCGCGGAGCTGGTGCTGCGCGCGCAGGCACTGGCGCCCAACCCGGCCACGCAGATCATCGTGAACTGCGCAGGCCGCACGCGCAGCATCATCGGCACACAGTCGCTGGTGAACGCGGGCATCCCCAACCCGGTGGCGGCCTTGCGCAACGGCACCATCGGCTGGCTACTGGCCGGCCAGACGCTGGAGCGCGGCGCCACCCGCCGCTTTGACCCCGCCGTGCATGCCGACCGCGAGCGCGCGCCCCAGCAGGCGCGCAGCGTGGCCGACCGCGCGGGCGTCCAGCGCGCCACCCGCGCCGACCTGGCGCGCTTTGCGGCCGAGGCGCAGCGCACCACCTACCTGCTGGATGTGCGCACGCCCGAAGAATTTGCCGCGGGCCACCTGCCCGGCTTTCGCAACACGCCCGGCGGCCAGCTGGTGCAGGAGACCGACCACACCGCCGCCGCGCGTGGCGCGCGCATCGTGCTGGTGGATGACGACGGGGTGCGCGCGAACATGAGTGCATCGTGGCTGGCGCAGATGGGCTGGGACGTGTGGGTGCTGGACGACGCGCCCGCCGCCGACTTCAATGAGACCGGCGCCGTGGCCAACCCCGTGCCCGAGCCCGAAGGCCCCATTGCCTGGGTCACGCCCGCACAACTGGCGGCCTGGCTGAACGAAGAAAGCAAAGAGCGCCCCGGCCACACCGCCGTGCTGGACCTGACCACCAGCGCTAACTACGTGCAGCGCCACATCCCCGGCGCGTGGTTCGTGATCCGCTCGCAACTGGCACAGGCGGTGGCCAGTATTCCCAAGGCGCAGCGTTATGTGTTGACCTGTGGCAGCAGCCTGCTGGCACGCTATGCCGCGCAGGACCTGGCCCGCCTGACGGGTGGCGCCGAGGTGGTGGTGCTGGAGGGTGGCACGCTGGCCTGGATCGCCCAGGGCCTGCCGCTGGAGCATGGCGAGACGCGCCTGGCCTCGCCACGCATCGACCGCTACCGCCGCCCGTACGAAGGCACCGACAGCCCGCGCGAAGCGATGCAGGCCTACCTGGACTGGGAGTTCGGGCTGGTGGAGCAACTGGGGCGCGACGGCACCCACGGGTTCCGAGTGATCTGATTCACTATCGATTTAATAGCTGCCAGCGCATGATTCACTAGCGCTACCGGCTGATTTCGCTACAAACCTTCTTCTGGGGCGCCCCAGAGGGGCTTACAACGCCTCGTACCGCCACGACACGTTCATCGCCAGCACCTCGCCCTGCGCCAAGGTGCGCAGGCCGGGCTGGCCCGGTTGGTGGAAAGCATCGATGGGCTGGGTGATGGGCTCAAAGCAGAACGCCGGGCCCTGTGGCGGGCGGTACACCAGGCAGTAGTGGTGGGCCGCGCCGCCGTCCTTGTCAAAGTCCGGCATGTGGGCGGTAAGGCGCAGCCCGCGCTCGGGCCAGTCGATCTGCGCGGTGCCACCCCAGCCGGTGTAGGCGTTGTCGATCAGGCCGCCATTGGCGGGCGCGCCGGTGTTCAAGTCCCAGCCGGGCGGAAACTGTTGCGTGTGCTCCGTGGGCAAAGGGTCGTCGCCACACAGCCACACGCCCTGCACCGGCGCCGTGATGCGCGTGCCGGGCGTGCGCGGAAACCAGGGGTGCAGGCCCAGGCCGTAGGGCAGCGGCTGCGCGCCCAGGTGCCGCACCTGCACCGACTGGTCCAGGCCGCCCTCCACCAGGCGGAAGGTCTGCACGCATTCGTACTCGTAGGGGTTGCCGTCAAAGCGCTCGGAGCGCAGCTGCATCTGCAGCGTGTCGGGCGCGGGCTGGGTCAGCTGCCAGGGCTGCAGCCACCCGTCGCCGTGGATGGGGTACGGCTCGCCCACGCGGTTGGGACGCATGGGGTGGAACTGGCCCGCCTGCTCAAACCCGCCGCCGCTGATGCGGTTGGACCAGGGCACCATGGCAAAGGATGCAAGCTGGTACAGGTCGGGCGTGGCGCCGTCCCACGGCCGCCACAGGTCGATGCGTGCATCAGCCTCTTGCGGGTCGTCGATCTGCCAGGCCGCCACGCTGCCGCCCAGTGTGGGCACCAGGCCCAGATGCTGCCCCGCGTGGTGCAGCCAGACGATGGGGTGGGATGAAGAGGCCTCGGTCATGGGCGGTGTGCTTTCTGCGGGATGGAGAAAAGAAGAGGCGGAGCCATGGGCCTCGCTGCTGCGCGCGGGGCCGGCATCAGCCGCCAAACAGATGCGCGGGCAGGCCGGGCGTGCTGATGTCCACGGCAAACAGTGCCCCGGCCAGCGGCTCGGCCGCGAGCTGCTCGGGCGTGAGGCCGGTGCGGGCCGAGGTGATGTACAGCGTGCGCAGGTCCGCACCGCCAAAGGCGCAGTTGGTGACCTGGCTTACGGGCAGCGGGATGCGGGCCAGCTCCTCGGCCGTGTCGGCGTCGTGGCAGGTGACGCAGCTACCGCCCCAGTGCGCCACCCACAGGCGGCCCTGCGCATCGGTGGTCATGCCGTCAGGCACGCCGTCAGCCGCGGGCCAACGCTTCCACAGCGTTTTGTCGCTCACGGTGCCGGTGGCCGGGTCGCAGCGGTAGCGGTAGGTGGTGCCCTGCACCGTGTCATTGAAAAACATGGCCGTGCCTTGCGCGGTAGGGGCCCAGGTGGGGCCATTGGTCACGGCAAAACCATCGTCGTGCCTCGTGCAGTCGCCGCTGGCGGTGTAGCTGTAGAGCGCGCCCGTGGGAGCCTCGCACGCAAAGTCCATGCTGCCACCCCAGAAGCGGCCCCAGGCGTCGCACTTGCCGTCGTTGAATCGGTTGCCTGCGCGCTCTGGCTCGGGCTGGTGCAGGTAGCGCGGGGCGATGTCAGCAGCGGGGTCGAACAGTGCAAAGCCCCGGCGCAGGGTGACGATGAAGCCGGGGGCGTCGGCGCGCTCGGCAATGGCAGAAATCTCTTCGTCAAACGTCCAGCGCTGGTGGGCGCTGGTGGCCGGGTCCCAGCGGTGCAGCTCGCGCTGCAGGATGTCCACCCAGTACACAGCCTGCTCGCGCACCGACCACGTCACGCCCTCACCCAGTGCGTTGCCCAGTGCGACCACGCAGCGCACGGCGCCGGTTTTTGTGGGAGCAGAGGCGGACGCGCCGCTGGACGGTGGGATGGGGGTATCCAGCGAAGGGCGCACGTTGGTTGTCTCCGGTCGTTTTTTTGCATCGGCCTGCCGCCAGGCACTTGACGAGCGGCATCTTATCAACGCCAATTGATGCTTGAAATGAATTTTTTTGCCATTGATTGATTGCAATATTGATATGACACAGCTTTTTACCCCCTCCTCTTCGTCGACCGACGCCACCGGCGCCCCCCAGGGCCTGGCGAAATTCCCCAGCCTGCAAGGCCGCGCCGTGTTTGTGACGGGCGGCGGCAGCGGCATTGGCGCGGCCATCGTGGCGGCGTTTGCCGAGCAAGGTGCCCGCGTGGCGTTTGTGGACGTGGCGCGCAACGCGAGCGAAGCCCTGGCCCACCACATCGCCGACGCAGGCCTGCCCCGCCCCTGGTGGCGCGTATGTGATGTGCGCGATGTGAACGCCCTGCAGGCCTGCGTGGCCGAAGCGGCGGCCGAGCTGGGCAGCGACTTTGCGGTGCTGGTGAACAACGTGGCCAGCGATGACCGGCACACGCTCGAATCCGTGACGCCCGAGTACTACGACGAGCGCATGGCCATCAACGAGCGCCCCGCCTTCTTCGCCATCCAGGCCGTGGTGCCCGGCATGCGCAGGCTGGGTGCGGGCTCGGTGATCAACCTGGGCTCCACGGGCTGGCAGGGCAAGGGCACGGGCTACCCCTGCTATGCCATCGCCAAGTCGTCGGTGAACGGCCTCACGCGCGGGTTGGCCAAGACGCTGGGGCAGGACCGGATCCGCATCAACACGGTGTCGCCGGGGTGGGTGATGACGGAGCGGCAGATCAAACTGTGGCTGGACGCCGAGGGCGAGAAGGAGCTGGCGCGCAACCAGTGTTTGCCGGACAAGCTGCGGCCGCATGACATTGCGCGGATGGTGTTGTTTTTGGCGTCGGATGATGCGGCGATGTGTACGGCGCAGGAGTTCAAGGTGGATGCGGGGTGGGTTTGAGGTTTTCTGGTCTCAGTGCGTCTAAGCGCTAGTGCTTCAAGCGCTGGTAGCTATTTTTTTATAGTGATTTGTAGACGCCTGCCTGGTTCTAGGTCTTTGGGCTGATGTGGCCGGGTGCCCGTGCTCAGGGCAGAGGCCGGGAGTCGCCCGGCAGGCGAGGCACTTTTCTTTGCTTCGCCAAAGAAAAGTACCCAAAAGAAAGGCGACCCCACTGTCTGCGTCCCCGCCGCTGCGCGCCGGGGCAACCTGCGGTGCTCGGGTTTGGCGGGGTCTCGCTCAACTCGCGCCGCTGCGCGTCGCTCAGACACACGCGAGCCCTGATCCGCCAAACCCTGCGCTCCTCGGCGCATCCAGAGGGGCAAGGGGGACAGAACAGCCACACGGGCCTTTGCTTCGCTCGGCCCAATTTGCGCAGCGCGTAGCGCTTGCGCCCGCGAGATGGGGCCGAGCGAAGCAATGGCTCGAATGGATGTCCGGCTGTTCAGTTGTTTGGATGTTCGGCTGTCACACCCCTGCTGGCTGCGCCTGCGGCGGGGCGGTTGCGAGGTGAGCATGGGCGTCGGAGCGCCCATGCTTCGTGAACTGACTCGCCGTGGATGTCTGAACGAAGCTGCACTGCAGCGCAGTGAGTTCCACGGCGCACCCCGCAACCGCCCCGCCGCAGGTTTGCCCCTTCGCACAGCGAAGGGGTCGCAGACTGGGGGTCGCCTTTCTTTTGGGTACTTTTCTTTGGCGAAGCAAAGAAAAGTACCTCGCCCGCCGGGGCGACTCCCGGCCTCCGTCCTCAACAAAGGCACGCCACCCAATCAGCGCACAAGAACCAACACTACAAAATCAATAGCTACAAGCACATATCCCACTAGCGCATCCAGCCAATATCAATTCAAAACCATCAATCCCCCACCTCCAACCTCCGCCCATACTGCACCAGACTCGTCTGCTTCAACGCCTTCATCATCACCTTCGCCGCCGGCGACAACAGCCGGTCCGACCGCGTGATGATTCCGAACGCATCCATATGGCACGGCATCGCCAGCGGCAACACCGTCACGATCCCATGCGCCGCGTAATAGCGCGCCACATCCTCCGCCACCACAGCGATCATGTCGCTCTGCTGCAGCATGCGCGTGATGAACAACAGCGCCGATGTCTCCACCGTGTGCAGCGGCGGCGCCAGCCCGTCCTGCTGGAACATCAGGTCAAACCGGTGACGCAGCACGCTGCCCGCCGGCGGCACGATCCAGCTGGCCGACACCACGTCGCGCAGCGTCAACCCGGTCATGCTCGACAGCGGGTGGCCCGGGCGCGTCATGGCGCAGACCAGCTCCTCCGTCAGCGACTCATAGCGCAGGTTCTCCTTGTCGTGCTCCTCGTAGAGGCGGCCCACCACGATGTCGAGCTTGCCCTGCTCCAGCCGCTCCAGCAGCACGGGGCTGGTTTCGATGTCCAGCGAAATGCGCAGGCTGGGGTGCTCCTGCTTGACCTGCGCCACGGCGGCGGGCAGCAGACTCAGGCCGGGTGAAGTGATGGCGCCGATACCCACCTGGCCGTAGTGCCCGCGCTTGAGCGCACCGATCTCGTCGTGCGCCTGGTTCAGGTTGGCCAGGGCCATGCGCGCGTGGCGGATCATCGTTTCGCCGTACCAGGTGGGGCGCATGCCACGCGGCAGGCGGTCAAACAGCGACACCTCCAGCACATCCTCCAGGTCCTTGAGCAGCTTGGAGGCGGCCGGCTGGGTCATGCTGAGCACCTGGGCGGCGCGGTGGATGTTGCCCTCTTCGGCCAGGGCCACCAGCAGCAGCAGTTGGCGCGTTTTGAGGCGGGCGCGGATGAACCAGTGGTTGTAGGTGCTCATGGATGGCGGAGGAGGAGGACGGGAAAAGGGAGGGGTTTTCCAGAATGCAAAGAACGATATGTATTTTGTCTAAAAAACGATTGGATTGATATCGAAACCTTCCATAGACTTCGCCGCAACTGCAACAAAGGCCTCTCTCCATGAAGCTCGGCGACCTCCAGCTCAGCCCCCGGCACCTGATCAACGGCCGGTGGGAAATCGGCACCACCACCGGCATCAGCACCAACCCGTCGGACACCCGCGAGGTGGTGGCCGAATACGCCCGCGCCGACCGCAACCAGACCGAGCTGGCCGTGCGCGCGGCGGCCGACGCGCTGCCCACCTGGAGCCAGAGCACCCCCCAACGCCGCGCCGACGTGCTGGACATGATCGGCAGCGAGCTGCTGGCACGCAAGGACGAGCTGGGCGCACTGCTGGCCCGTGAAGAAGGCAAGACGCTGCCCGAAGGCATCGCCGAGGTGGCGCGCAGCGGGCAGATCTTCAAGTTTTTTGCGGGAGAGGCGCTGCGCATCCAGGGCGAGCTGCTGGCCTCTGTGCGCCAGGGCGTGCAGGTGGACGTAACCCGCGAGCCCGTGGGCGTGGTGGGCATCATCGCGCCGTGGAACTTCCCGTTCGCCATCCCGGCCTGGAAGATCGCCCCAGCCCTGGCCTACGGCAACACCGTGGTGTTCAAGCCCGCCGAGCTGGTGCCCGCCTGTGGTTGGGCGTTGGCCGAAATCATCAGCCGCAGCGGCCTGCCCGCCGGTGCCTTCAACCTAGTCATGGGCAGCGGCCGCGAGGTGGGCCAGACGCTGGTGGACCACCCGCTGGTCAACGCACTGAGCTTTACCGGATCGGTAGCCACGGGCGACCGAATCCTGCGTGCGGCCAGCCAGCGCCGTGCCAAGGTGCAGCTGGAGATGGGCGGCAAGAACCCGCTCATCGTGCTGGCCGACGCCGACCTGGACCAGGCGGTGGACTGCGCGCTGCAGGGCTCGTATTTCTCCACCGGCCAGCGCTGCACCGCATCGAGCCGTCTCATCGTCGAGGCCGAGGTGCACGACGCCTTTGTGGCGCGCCTGCGCAACCGGCTGGCCAGCCTGAAGGTGGGCCACGCGCTGGAGCGCGGCACCGAGATGGGCCCGGTGGTGGATGACAACCAGCTGGCACAAAACCTGGATTACATCGACATTGCGAAGAGCGAGGGAGCGGAGCATGTCTGGGGTGGCGAGCGCCTGGAGCGCCCCACCCCAGGCCATTACATGAGCCCCGCCCTCTTCTTGGCCCGCCCGGAGCACCGCGTGGCGCGCGAGGAAATCTTTGGCCCCGTGGCCTGTGTGCTGCGGGCCGACGACTACGACCACGCGCTGGCCTTGGCCAACGACACACCCTTTGGCCTGTGTGCGGGCATCTGTACCACGTCGCTCAAGCGCGCCATGCACTTCAAGCGCCACGCTGCCGTGGGCATGACCATGGTGAACCTGCCCACGGCGGGCGTGGACTTCCATGTGCCGTTTGGCGGCCGCAAGGAATCGAGCTACGGCGCCCGCGAGCAGGGGCGCTACGCCGCCGAGTTCTACACCACCGTCAAGACGGGCTACATGCTGGCTTGAGCCCTGCCCTTTTCGAGCGTTCCTTCTTTCCATCCCGCAACCATCGTCAACCAACCATTACAGACAGGAGACAAGATGATGAAAATGAACCGCCGCACCGTTGCTGCCGCCTTGGCTAGCGTGCCCGTGGCCGCCTTGCTGCCCGGCACTGCCTGGGCGCAAAAGCCCCTCGTGCTGGGCTTCAGCCAGGTGGGGGCCGAGAGCGAATGGCGCACCGCCAACACCGAGTCCATCAAGTCGGCCGCCAAGGAGGCGGGCATCGAGCTGAAGTTCTCGGACGCGCAGCAAAAGCAGGAGAACCAGATCAAGGCCATCCGCTCGTTCATCGCGCAGAAGGTGGACGTGATTGCGTTCTCGCCCGTGGTGGAGTCGGGCTGGGAGCCCGTGCTGCGCGAGGCCAAGGCCGCCAAGATTCCCGTGGTGCTGACCGACCGCGCAGTGAACACCAAGGACACGTCGCTGTACGTGACCTTCATGGGCTCGGACTTTGTGGAAGAAGGCCGCAAGGCCGGCCGCTGGCTGGTGGAGAAGATGAAGGACCAGAAGGGCGAGGTCAACATCGTCGAGCTGCAAGGCACCGTGGGCTCGGCCCCTGCCATCGACCGCAAGAAGGGCTTTGAAGAAGTCATCAAGGCCGACCCCAAGTTCAAGATCATCCGCAGCCAGACCGGCGACTTCACCCGTGCCAAGGGCAAGGAAGTGATGGAAGCCTTCCTGAAGGCCGAGGGCAAGAAGATCAACGTGCTGTACGCGCACAACGACGACATGGCGATTGGCGCCATCCAGGCCATCGAAGAGGCCGGCATGAAGCCCGCCAAGGACATCGTGATCATCTCCATCGATGCAGTGAAGGGCGCCTTCGAAGCCATGATCGCCGGCAAGCTCAACGTGAGCGTGGAATGCAGCCCCCTGCTGGGCCCGCAGCTGATGAGCGCTGTCAAGGACATCAAGGCAGGCAAGGCGGTACCCAAGCGCATCGTGACGGAAGAAGGCATCTTCCCGATGGAAGTGGCGGCGAAGGAAATGCCGAACAGGAAGTATTAACCCCCTGAGGCGCTGCGCGCCTTCCCCCTTTCTCTCGCATCGCTGCGCGATGCGGGAAGGGGGACGCCACCGGCCCGGCGGGGCGGCCCTTGGGCGGTGGCTCTGGCACTGGGCCGCGACAGTTTCGTAAGGCCGTGACGCATCCAAGCGGCAATCAAATCAAAACAACATCAGGAGACAGACTCAAATGAAGCGTGCAATTTTCAAGGCCGTGTTGGCCACCGTGGCACTGGCTGCCATTGGCGCCACATCCGTGGCATCGGCCCAGGACAAGGGCACCATCGGCATCTCGATGCCCACCAAGTCCTCGGCGCGCTGGATTGCCGATGGCGACAACATGGTCAAGGTGCTCAAGGACCGGGGCTACAAGACCGACCTGCAGTACGCCGAAGACGACATCCCCAACCAGCTCGCGCAGATAGAGAACATGATCACCAAGGGTGCCAAGGTGCTGGTGATCGCGTCGATTGACGGCACCACGCTGTCCAAGGCGCTGCAAAACGCGGCCGACAAGGGCGTGAAGGTCATTGCGTACGACCGTCTCATCAAGGGCTCGAAGAACGTGGACTACTACGCCACGTTCGACAACTTCCAGGTGGGTGTGCTGCAGGCCACCTCCATCGTGGACAAGCTGGGCCTCAAGCAAGGCAAGGGCCCGTTCAACATCGAACTGTTCGGCGGCTCGCCGGACGACAACAACGCCTTCTTCTTCTACGACGGCGCCATGAGCGTGCTGCAGCCCTACATCGACAGTGGCAAGCTGGTGGTGCGCAGCAAGCAGACCGGCATGAACAAGGTGGGCACGCTGCGCTGGGATGGCTCGGTGGCCCAGGCGCGCATGGACAACCTGCTGTCCGCCTACTACGGCAAGGACAAGGTGCACGCGGTGCTGTCGCCCTATGACGGCATCTCCATCGGCATCCTGTCCTCCCTCAAGGGCGTGGGCTACTGCACCGCCCAGCAGCCCTGCCCCGTGGTCAGCGGCCAGGACGCCGAGGTGCCTTCCATCAAGTCCATCCTCAAGGGCGAGCAGTCTTCCACCGTGTTCAAGGACACCCGCGAGCTGGCCAAGGTGGCAGCCAACATGGTGGACGCCGTGCTGACAGGCAAGCAGCCCGAGATCAATGACACCAAGACCTACAACAACGGCGTGAAGGTGGTGCCCTCGTACCTGCTCAAGCCCGTGTCGGTGGACGTATCCAACTGGAACACGGTGCTGGTGGGCAGTGGGTACTACAAAGAGTCCCAAATCAAGTGAGCGCGAGCGGCTTCTGCATGTAGAGCCGCCGCCTGCGAATGCTGCTGGGGCAGCGCAGGCGGCGTGCAACCGGGATGGGGCCAGAGGCCCCGCCAACAGACTGAGAGACCATGCTTCTTGAAATGCGGAACATCCGCAAAACCTTCCCCGGCGTGGTGGCGCTGAACCAGGTCAACCTGCAGGTGCAGGCCGGGGAGATCCATGCCATCGTCGGCGAAAACGGGGCGGGCAAATCCACGCTGATGAAGGTGCTGTCGGGTGTGTACCCACACGGCAGCTACAGCGGCCAGATCCTGTTCGACGGGCAGGAGCGCGAATTTGCGGGCATCCGCGACAGCGAGCACCTGGGCATCATCATCATTCACCAGGAGCTGGCGCTGGTGCCGCTGCTGTCGATTGCCGAGAACATCTTTCTTGGCAACGAAACCGCGCGGCACGGCGTCATCGACTGGATGGCCGCACACAGCCGCGCACAGGCGCTGCTGCACAAGGTGGGCCTGCGCGAGTCGCCTGACACACCGGTGGGCCAGCTGGGTGTGGGCAAGCAGCAGCTGGTGGAAATTGCCAAGGCGCTGTCGCGCAAGGTGCGCCTGCTGATCCTGGACGAGCCCACCGCCAGCCTCAACGAGAACGACAGCCAGGCCCTGCTTGACCTGCTGCTGGAGCTCAAAGCCCAGGGCATCACCTCCATCCTGATCTCGCACAAGCTCAACGAGATCTCGCGCGTGGCGGATGCCATCACCGTGCTGCGCGACGGCAGCACCGTGCAGATGTTGGACTGCCGCGAGGGCCCGGTGAGCGAAGACCGCGTGATTCAGGCCATGGTGGGCCGCGAGATGAGCGACCGCTACCCCCAGCGCCAGCCGCAAGTGGGTGACATTGTTTTTGAGGTGCGCAACTGGCGCGCCCACCACCCGCAGCGCAGCGACCGCGAGCACCTCAAGGGCATCGACCTGAATGTGCGGCGCGGCGAGATAGTGGGCATTGCGGGCCTGATGGGCGCAGGCCGCACCGAGCTGGCCATGAGCATCTTCGGCCGCTCCTGGGGCCAGCGCATCAGCGGCGAAGTGCGGCTGCACGGCCAGCCCATCGACGTGAGCACTGTGGAAAAGGCCGTGCGCCACGGCCTGGCCTATGTGACCGAAGACCGCAAGGGCAATGGCCTGGTGCTGAACGAAGACATCCAGTTCAACACCTCGCTGGCCAACCTGCCGGGCGTGTCGTTCGCCAGCGTGATCGACAGCGGCCAGGAACACCGCGTGGCACAGGATTACCGCGAGAAGCTGCGCATCCGCTGCTCGGGCGTGGACCAGAAGACGCTGAACCTCTCGGGCGGCAACCAGCAAAAAGTGGTGCTGAGCAAATGGCTGTTCACCAGCCCCGAAGTGCTCATCCTCGACGAGCCCACGCGCGGCATCGACGTGGGCGCCAAGTACGAAATCTACACCCTCATCGCCCAGCTGGCGGCCGAGGGCAAATGCGTGATCGTGATCTCCTCCGAAATGCCCGAGCTGCTGGGCATCACGGACCGCATCTATGTGATGAACGAAGGCCGCTTTGTGGCCGATATGCCAACTTCAGACGCCTCGCAAGAAAAGATCATGCGAGCCATCGTGAGTGCCCCCCCTGAGGCGCTTCGCGCCATCCCCCCCAAGGGGGACGCCGCCAGTGCGGCGGGGCGGCCCTTGCACGGCGGCCGCGCGTAGCTGCAGCGCCCCTCTTCAGCGCCTGATGAACCGCACAACGCATTGAACTGATGACCGAAATGAGCCAGACCACCCATCCCCCCGCCAGCACGCTGGCCGACGGCAGCACGACAGCAGCGGCGCGGCACGACAAGTCGCTGCTGCAACACCTGCAGCACAATCTGCGCGAATACGGCATGTTGATCACGCTGGTGGCCATCATGGGCTTCTTCCAGTACATGACCGAGGGCACGCTGATGCAGCCCTTGAACCTGACCAACCTGGTGCTGCAGAACAGCTACATCGTCATCATGGCGCTGGGCATGCTGCTGGTCATCGTGGCCGGGCACATCGACCTGTCGGTGGGCTCGGTGTGTGGCTTCATCGGCGCACTGGCGGCGGTGCTGATGGTCGAATACAACTGGCACTTTGTGCCCGCCACGCTGGTGTGCCTGCTGTGCGGCGGGCTCATCGGCGCCATTCAAGGCGGGTTTGTGGCCTTCTCGCGCATCCCCTCGTTCATCGTCACGTTGGCGGGCATGCTGGTGTTCAAGGGCCTGGCGCTGGCGCTGCTGGCGGGTCAGTCGGTGGGGCCGTTCCCCTCGGCGTTCCAGATGCTCAGCTCGGGTTTTATCCCTGACCTGTTCAGCGTGGAGGGGCTGCGCCTGACCTCGCTGCTGCTGGGTGCGGCCGTGGCTGCGGCCCTGGCCGTGGGCGGACTGCGCCAGCGCGCCAACCGCCTGCGCCATGGCGTGCAGACGGAGCCCGCTGGCCTGTTCGTCGCACGCACGGTGGTGTTTGGCGGGTTGCTGGTGTACTTCAGCTACCTGCTCGCTTCGTACAAGGGCCTGCCCAACGTGCTCATCGTGATGGCGCTGCTGATCGTGCTGTTCGACTTTGTCACCAGCCGCACCACCGTCGGCCGCCGCATCTATGCCATGGGCGGCAACGAGAAGGCGGCCAAGCTATCGGGCATCAAGACCGAGCGGCTCACGCTGTATGCCTTCATCAACATGGGCGTGTTGGCAGCCCTGGCCGGGCTGGTGTTTGCGGCGCGGCTCAACACCGCCACGCCCAAGGCGGGCCTGGGTTTTGAGCTGGACGTGATTGCTGCCTGCTTCATCGGCGGCGCATCGGCATCGGGCGGCGTGGGCAAGGTGATGGGCGCGGTCATCGGCGCCTTCGTGATGGGCGTGATGAACAACGGCATGTCCATCCTGGGCATCGGCATCGACTACCAGCAGGTCATCAAGGGCGTCGTGCTGCTGGCAGCCGTGCTGGTCGATGTCTACAACAAAAACAAGGCATGACGGTTTCCATGGACGCATCCACCGTTCACGCCCACGCTGCAGCGCCGGTGCTGCAGCTTTCGGGCATCCACAAGCAGTTTGCGGGCATCACCGTGCTGCGCGATGTGCAGCTCAACCTCTACCCTGGCGAGATCCATGCGCTGATGGGGCAAAACGGTGCGGGCAAGTCCACGCTGATCAAGGTGCTGACGGGTGTGCTGGAGGCCAGCGGCGGGCAGATGCGGCTGGGTGGAGAAGCCGTGTGGCCCGACTCGCCGCTGGCGGCGCAGCGCCTGGGCATCAGCACCGTGTACCAGGAGGTCAACCTTTGCCCCAACCTCTCGGTGGCCGAGAACATCTTTGCGGGCCGCTACCCGCGCTGCGGCATCGCGCAGGGCTTTCGCATCGACTGGGCCACGCTGCACCAGCGTGCCCGCGATCTGGTGGCGCGCATCGGCCTACAGATCGACGTGACGCGCCTGCTGTCGGACTACCCCGTGGCCGTGCAACAGCTGGTGGCGATTGCGCGCGCACTCAGCATCGAATCGCGCGTGTTGATCCTGGATGAGCCCACCTCCAGCCTGGACGACGACGAGGTGCAAAAGCTCTTCGAGGTGCTGCGGCGCCTGCGCAGCGAGGGCCTGTCCATCGTCTTTGTGACGCACTTTTTGAACCAGGTGTATGCCGTGTCCGACCGCATCACCGTGCTGCGCAATGGCAGCTGGGTGGGTGAGTGGCTGGCCAAGGACCTGGGCCCGCAGGCGTTGATTGCTGCCATGCTGGGCCGCGACCTGGCCGCTGCATCGGAGCGACCCGCACCAGCACCCGCCGTGGACAGCCGCCAAGCCAACCTGCTGCAAGCCGAGGGCCTGGGACAAGACACGCAATTGCAGCCGCTGGACCTGCAGATCCGCGCGGGCGAGGTGGTGGGCCTGGCGGGGCTGCTGGGCTCGGGCCGCACCGAGCTGGCGCGCCTGCTGTTTGGCCTGGAGCAGCCTGACCGGGGCGCGCTGCGCATCGACGGGCAGGTGGTGAAGTTTGCCAACCCCATGGATGCGATCCGCCATGGCCTCGCCCTGTGCCCCGAAGAGCGCAAGACCGACGGCATCGTGGCGGAACTGTCAGTACGCGAAAACATTGCGCTGGCGCTGCAGGCCCGCATGGGCGTGGGCAATTTTCTTTCGCGTGCCGAGCAGACGGCGCTGGCCGAACGCTATGTGAAGCTGCTGGGCATCAAGACCGAGACCGTGGACAAGGCCATCGGCCTGCTCTCGGGCGGCAACCAGCAAAAGGCCATCCTTGCGCGCTGGATGGCCATCGAGCCGCGCCTGCTGATCCTGGACGAACCCACGCGCGGCATCGACGTGGCCGCCAAGCAGGAAATCATGGACCAGATCCTGCATCTGGCCCAGGGCGGCATGGCCGTGCTGTTCATCTCTTCCGAAATGAGCGAGGTGGTGCGCGTGGCGCACCGCATCGTGGTGCTCCGCGACCGCCACAAAGTGGGTGAACTTCCAGCTGGAAGTAGCGAGGACGCCGTCTACGACCTGATTGCGGCCGAACATGCTTGAACGTTCCCCTTCCCTTCTGACAGCGCTACTGCGCCACCGTCTGGCCTGGCCCCTGATCACGCTGGCACTGCTGCTCATCGTGAACACGGTGTTCAACAGCAGCTTCCTCCACATCGAATGGCGCGACGGGCACCTGTACGGCAGCCTCATCGACATACTGAACCGCGCCGCACCGCTGGTGCTGGTGTCGCTGGGCATGACGCTGGTGATTGCCACTCGGGGTATCGACATCTCGGTGGGTGCGACGGTGGCCATTGCAGCGGCCGTGGCAGCGTGGCTGATCGGCGGCTCGGTGTCGGGCACCGAAAGCCGGTTCCCGCTGCCCGTCGCCATCCTGGGCGCCATCGGCGTGGCACTGCTGTGCGGCTTGTGGAACGGCGTGCTCGTCGCCAAGGTGGGCATGCAGCCCATCATTGCCACGCTGATCCTGATGGTGGCGGGCCGGGGCATTGCCCAGCTCATCACCGACGGGCAGATCATCACCATCTACTACACGCCCTACTTCTTCATGGGCGGTGGGTACCTGGCAGGGCTGCCGTTCTCTGTGTTCGTAGTGGCCGCAGTCTTCGTGGTGCTGTACCTCGCCATCACGCGCACGGCGCTGGGCTTGTTCATCCAGGCAGTGGGCATCAACCCCACGGCGGCGCGGGTGGCGGGTGTGCAGGCGGGGCGGCTTATCGTGGCGGCCTATGTGTTCTGCGGCGTGTGCGCGGGCATTGCGGGGCTGCTGATCAGCTCCAACGTGAAGAGCGCGGATGGCAACAACGCTGGGCAGCTGCTGGAGCTGGACGCCATCCTGGCCGCCACGCTGGGTGGCACCGCCCTCACCGGCGGCCGCTTCAGCCTGGTGGGCAGCGTGATTGGCGCACTCATCATCCAGACGCTGACCTACGCCATCTACTCCCTGGGCGTGCCGCCCGAGATCAACCTGGTGGTGAAGGCCGTGGTGGTGTTCATCGTGATGCTGCTCCAGTCGCCCGAGTTCCGGGCGCAAGTGGGCGCCCTGGCACGCCGCCCCGGCGCGGGAGCTTTGCAATGAGCGCCGTACCCAAGACCGCAGGCTTCGGCACCGTGAACCACCCTGCCCCACAGGCCACCGCCGCGCGCGCGCGGTTCAACCCCAAGTACCTGCCGCTGGCAGCCACCATCTCGCTGTTCGTGGCCATGGCCACGCTGGGTTCGGTGCTGTACACCGGGTTCTTCTCGGCCCAGGTGTTCCTCAACCTGCTGATCGACAACGCCTTCCTCATCATCGTGGCGGTGGGCATGACGTTCGTGATCCTGTCGGGCGGGATCGACCTCTCGGTGGGATCGGTGGTGGCGCTGACCACCATGGTGCTGGCCGCGCTGGTGGAACACCGGGGCTGGAACCCCATGGTCGCCATCCCGCTGGTGCTGCTGATGGGCACGGCATTTGGCGCGTTCATGGGTTTCCTCATCGAGCGCTTTCGGCTGCAGCCCTTCATCGTCACGCTGGCAGGCATGTTCCTGGCGCGGGGGCTGTGCTACCTCATCAGCATCGACTCGATCAGCATCACACACGAAGGCTATTCGGAGCTGGCGCAATGGCGACTGCCGCTGTGGGAAGGCGCATCCCTTTCGCTGGGGGCGCTCATCGCCATCGCCGTGCTGATGGTGGCCCTGTTCGTGGCGCACTGCACGCCGTTTGGCCGCAGCGTGTATGCGGTGGGCGGCAGCGAGCACTCGGCTGTGCTCATGGGCCTGCCGGTGCGCCGCACGCTCATTGGTGTCTACACGCTCTCGGGCTTTTGCTCAGCACTGGCGGGCGTGGTGTTCACGTTCTACATGCTGTCGGGCTATGGCCTGCATGCCGTGGGCATGGAGCTGGACGCGATTGCCGCCGTGGTCATTGGCGGAACACTGCTCACGGGTGGCGTGGGCTATGTGGCAGGCACGCTGTTTGGCGTGCTCATGCTCGGAATCATCCAGACCCTGATTTCCTTCGACGGCACGCTCAGCTCCTGGTGGACACGCATCGTCGTTGGTGTGCTGCTGTTCGCTTTCTGTCTGCTGCAGCGGCTGCTTTCGCGCCGCTCGGGCAAGGCCCGTTGACTCTTCATTTTTCCTCTTTCTCTCGCACCCCACCATGACCACCCCCAAGCGCAAACTCCGCTCCGCCGAATGGTTCGGCACGGCCGACAAAAACGGCTTCATGTACCGCAGCTGGATGAAGAACCAGGGCATCCCCGACCACGCGTTCGACGGCCGCCCCGTGATCGGCATCTGCAACACCTGGTCCGAGCTGACCCCGTGCAACGCACACTTTCGCAAGATCGCCGAGCATGTGAAGCGCGGCATCTACGAGGCGGGCGGCTTTCCGGTGGAGTTCCCGGTGTTCTCCAACGGCGAATCCAACCTGCGCCCCACGGCCATGCTCACGCGCAACCTGGCCAGCATGGATGTGGAAGAGGCCATTCGCGGCAACCCCATCGACGCCGTGGTGCTGCTGGTGGGCTGCGACAAAACCACGCCTGCGCTGCTGATGGGCGCGGCCAGCTGCGATGTGCCCGCCATCGTGGTCACCGGCGGGCCCATGCTCAACGGCAAGCTCGACGGCAAGGACATCGGCTCGGGCACGGCCGTGTGGCGCCTGCACGAGTCACTGAAGGCGGGCGAGATCAACGAACACCAGTTCTTTGCGGCCGAGGCCGGCATGTCCCGCTCTGCCGGCACCTGCAACACCATGGGCACGGCCAGCACCATGGCCTGCATGGCTGAATCGCTGGGCACATCGCTGCCGCACAACGCAGCCATCCCGGCCGTGGACTCGCGCCGCTATGTGCTGGCCCACATGTCGGGCAAGCGCATTGTGGAGATGGCACACGAAGGGCTCACGCTCTCCAAGATCCTGACCCGCCAGGCCTTCGAGAACGCCATCCGCACCAACGCCGCCATCGGCGGCTCGACCAACGCTGTCATCCACCTGAAGGCCATCGCGGGCCGCATCGGCGTGCAGCTGGACCTGGAGGACTGGACGCGCATCGGCCGTGGCACGCCCACGCTGGTAGACCTGCAGCCCTCGGGCCGCTTCCTGATGGAAGAGTTCTACTACGCGGGCGGCCTGCCCGCCGTGCTGCGCCGCCTGGGCGAGAACGGGCTTCTGCCCCACCCCAACGCCCTCACCGTCAACGGCAAGAGCCTGTGGGACAACGTGCGCGAAGCCCCGCAATACAACGACGAGGTGATCCGCCCGATCAACAACCCGCTGATTGCCGACGGTGGCATCTGCATCCTGCGCGGCAATCTGGCGCCGCGTGGCGCGGTGCTCAAGCCCTCCGCCGCCTCACCCGAACTGCTCAAGCACCGGGGCCGCGCCGTGGTGTTCGAGAACCTGGAGCACTACAAGGAGCGCATCGTCGATGAGAACCTGGACATCGACGCGAGCTGCGTGATGGTGCTCAAGAACTGCGGCCCCAAGGGCTACCCCGGCATGGCCGAGGTGGGCAACATGGGCCTGCCGCCCAAGCTGCTGCGCCAGGGCGTGAAGGACATGGTACGCATCTCCGACGCCCGCATGAGCGGCACCGCCTACGGCACCGTGGTGCTGCACGTGGCGCCCGAGGCGGCAGCCGGTGGCCCGCTGGCTGCTGTGCGCGATGGCGACTTCATTGAGCTGGACTGCGAGAACGGCCGATTGCACCTGGACATCAGCGACGAGGAACTGGCAGCACGCCTGGCCGCGTTGGCGGGCGCGGACAACGGCGGACGCGGCGGCTACCAGCGGCTGTATGTGGACCACGTACTGCAGGCGGACGATGGTTGCGACTTTGACTTCTTGGTCGGCTGCCGGGGGGCTGCTGTGCCCCGCCACTCGCATTGATGTGCCCCACTGAGGCGCTCGTCGCAGTCAATTGCTACAGATTCAATAGCTACCAGCGCTTATTCAACTAGCGCTATAGGCATATTTCACTCAAATTCTTACCCGCACCCGCCATGCCAGCCACCCATTCCCTCCAGAACCCTCGCTACCGCGGCATCTTCCCCGTGGTGCCCACCACGTTCCATGAAGACGGCCGCCTCGACCTCGACAGCCAGAAGCGCTGCCTCGACTTCATGATCGACGCCGGTGTGGATGGCGTCTGCATCCTGGCCAACTTCTCCGAGCAGTTCTCGCTGTCCGATGCCGAGCGCGAAGTCCTCACCCGCACATCGCTGGAGCACGTGGCAGGCCGTGTGCCAGTCATCGTCACCACCACACACTACGGCACCCGCGTGTGCGCCGAGCGCAGCCGCGCCGCGCAGGACATGGGCGCGGCCATGGTGATGGCCATGCCGCCCTACCACGGTGCCACCTTCCGCGTGCCCGAGGCGCAGATTTACGAGTTCTATGCCCGTGTGTCGGATGCGATCCGCATTCCGATCATGGTGCAGGACGCGCCCGCCAGCGGCACCGTGCTTTCGGCCCCCTTCCTGGCGCGCATGGCGCAAGAGATTGAAAACCTGGCCTACTTCAAGATCGAAGTGCCCGGCGCCGCCAGCAAGCTGCGCGAGCTGATCCGCCTGGGAGGCGATGCCATCGAAGGCCCGTGGGACGGCGAAGAAGCCATCACCCTGCTGGCCGACCTGGATGCGGGCGCCACGGGCGCGATGACGGGCGGTGCGTTCCCCGACGGCATCCGCCCCATCATCGAAGCCCACCGCCAGGGTGACATGGACCAGGCGTTTGCGCTCTACCAGCGCTGGTTGCCCCTCATCAACCACGAAAACCGCCAGGGCGGCATCCTCACGGCCAAGGCACTGATGAAGGAAGGCGGCGTGATCGCCTGCGAGGCAGGCCGCCACCCCTTCCCGGCCATGCACCCCGAGGTGCGGCGCGGCCTGATCGACATCGCACGGCGGCTGGACCCGCTGGTGCTGCGCTGGGCGCGTTAAGCAGGACACCCATGGTGCCTGCACGTTATCTGGTGCCCGCCGAGGCGGGCCTGATTGCCCTGGACTGGGGCACCAGCGCATTGCGCGCCTTCCACATGGGCGCGCATGGCGAGGTGCTGGAGACGCGGCACCGCCCCTGGGGCATCATGAACCTGCCCCCCGCCACCGCGAGCGTGGCAGACGGCGAGCCCGGCGCCGCGTTTGAACGAGCACTGCAAGACACCTGCGGCGACTGGCTGGCCGCCACACCTGGCCTGCCCCTGCTGGCCTGCGGCATGGTGGGCAGCGCCCAGGGCTGGCGCGAGGCCAAGTACCTGCCGACGCCCACCTCGCTCGATGCACTGGCGCGGGGCCTGACGCTGGTGGCGCGGCGCGACGGCCCGCCGCTGCACATCGTGCCGGGCCTGTTGCAGCAGGGCGCGCTGCCCAACGTGATGCGCGGCGAAGAAACCCAGGTGCTGGGGGTGCTGGCAGGCCTTGCGCTGCCTGCAGATGCGCCCGTGCTCATCGGCCTGCCCGGCACCCACAGCAAATGGGTGCTGGCACGCCAAGGCCACATCGAACAGTTCCACACCTTCATGACCGGCGAGGTGTTTGCCGCTCTGCGCGGCCACACGATTCTGGGCAAGACCATGCAGGCTGCAGTTACACCCGACGACGATGCCTTTGCGCGCGGGCTGAAGGTGGCGCGGGGCAGCGATGCCGCGCTGGGACTGCTCTCGCACATCTTCAGCACCCGCACGCTGGGGCTGACCGGCGCGCTGGCGCCTACCGCGCAAGCGGACTACCTCTCGGGCCTGCTGATCGGGCACGAGGTGGCGAGCCTGAGCCGCGCACAGGATCAAACCCCAACAACACCACAAACGCTGGTGCTGTGCGGCGAGCCCGACCTGTGCCGCCGCTACGCCGTCGCGCTGCAGACCCATGGCTTTGCCGCACCCACCATCGCCACGCAGGCCACGGCCACCGGGCTGTGGCAGATCGCGCTGGCGGCAGGGCTGGTCGTTGCGCCCGCACCCTCCCCCTCACACCCCTTCACCGCCGGGAGCCTGGCTGCATGAACCCCATCGACAAAGCCCTGTTCCACATCCTGCAGCGCTGCGGGCTCATCGCCATCCTGCGCGGCGTGCAGCCGCACGAGGTGGTGGCCATCGGCCACGCGCTGTACGACGCAGGGTTCCGCATCATCGAAGTGCCGCTCAACTCCCCCGAGCCGCTGGCCAGCATCCGCGCGCTGCGCGATGCACTGCCCGCCGACTGCCTCGTGGGCGCAGGCACCGTGCTCTCCATCGATGCCGTTGCCGATGTGGCGGCAGCCGGCGGGCAGATCATCGTCATGCCCCACAGCGACCCCGATGTGATCCGGGCCGCCCGCGCTGCCGGCATGGCCTGCGCGCCCGGCGTGGCCACGCTGACCGAGGCCTATGCCGCGCTGGCAGCGGGCGCCAACATGCTCAAGCTGTTCCCTGCCGAGGCGCTGCCGCCCCATGTGCTCAAGGCCTGGCGCGCCGTCATCACGCCGCCCATGGCGCTGGTGCCCGTGGGCGGCATCGTGCCCGAGAGCATCGCGCCCTATGCGGCAGCGGGCGCCAGCGGCTTTGGCCTGGGCTCGGCCCTGTACCGGCCGGGCGACCAGGCTCCCGAAGTCGCGCACAAAGCCGCAGCGTTTGCGCGGGCGTGGCAGGCGTCCTTTGGCACCGCGCCCGCCACTGCCTGAACCGCCCCCCTACTCGTTCCAGCTAATCCAGCACTTCTGAACCGACTGCCCATCCCCCATGAAGATCACCCGACTCACCACGTTCATCGTCCCGCCGCGCTGGTGCTTCCTCAAAATCGAAACGGACGAAGGCATCACCGGCTGGGGCGAGCCCGTGCTGGAAGGCCGCGCGCACACCGTGGCCGCTGCGGTCGATGAACTAGCCGACTACCTCATTGGCAAAGACCCACGCCACATCGAAGACCACTGGACCGTGCTGTACCGGGGCGGCTTTTACCGGGGCGGCGGCGTGCACATGAGCGCACTGGCCGGGATCGACCAGGCCCTGTGGGACATCAAGGGCAAGGCGTTGGGCGTGCCCGTGTCCGAGCTACTGGGTGGCAATGTGCGCAGCCACATCAAGGTCTACAGCTGGATTGGCGGAGACCGCCCCAGCGAGACGGCCGCCGCTGCCCAGGCCGCCGTGGCGCGCGGCTTCACGGCCGTGAAGATGAACGGCACCGAAGAGGTGCAGTACGTGGACAGCTACGACAAGGTGGAGCGCTGCCTGCAGAACGTGGCCGCCGTGCGCGAGGCCGTGGGGCCGAATGTGGGGATTGGCGTGGACTTCCACGGCCGCGTGCACCGGCCCATGGCCAAGGTGCTGGTCAAGGAGCTGGAGCCCTACAAGCTCATGTTCATCGAAGAGCCCGTGCTGAGCGAACACGAAGAGGCGCTGAAGGAGATCGCCCGCATCTCCTCCACCCCCATCGCCCTGGGCGAGCGCCTGTACTCGCGCTGGGACTTCAAGCGCGTGCTGCAAGGCGGATATGCGGACATCATCCAGCCCGACCCCTCGCATGCCGGCGGCATCACCGAAACCCGCAAGATCGCCAGCATGGCCGAGGCCTACGACGTGGCCCTGGCCCTGCACTGCCCGCTAGGCCCAATTGCACTGGCGGCCAACCTGCAGCTGGATGCGGTTTGCTACAACGCCTTCATCCAGGAGCAAAGCCTGGGCATCCACTACAACCAGGCCAACGACCTGATGGACTATGTGTCCAACCCCGGGGTGTTTGCGTACCAGGACGGCATGGTCGCCATCCCCACGGGGCCGGGGCTAGGGATTGAGGTGAACGAAGACTACGTGCGCGAGCGGGCGCAGCAGGGGCACCGGTGGAGGAACCCGGTGTGGCGGCACCGGGATGGGAGCTTTGCGGAGTGGTGAGCGGGTCGGGAGCTTCGTCAGTGGATTCGGTGGCAATGGGCGGCTTCAGGCGGGTTTCGGACGGTCAGATTTCAGTGATGAATGTCGACCGCGACCGAAACCCAAAGCTCGCTGAACGCCGCGTCGGCTGACCGCTTTGGTGGAAGGCCGTCATTCGTCGCCAATTGTGTGTGCGCGCCTGTGTTGTCCGGACGATGACATCAGGCGAAGTCTTTTCCGTTGACCAGCTTCGGGCAGGAGCTGCTGCTCTCCACGTAGCCCCAAAGTTCGGAAGTTCCGCGTTCTTCGTCCCAGAACAGGCGTTGTTCAGGCTATCGGTCAGCGGGCGCTGCACGCCATATTGACAGACTGGTGTCCAACCGAGGATCGCCCCTTGGCGATCGTCGTTTTTAGCAACGCAAGTTATGGCTGGGCCAGATTTCGTTACCGCTCCATCCGAGAGGTCCTTGCGGCACATTGTCCTGGACGGGCAACCACCACATCAGAGTCACACCGGAGCCTTGTGGCGTGCCGGATGCCGACGCTGTCGCATTCATGGATGCCGGCAGCGGCTTGGCCCCCACCGAGGCGCCCGGGCTCATTCAATGGGAGTGCGCGTCCAATAGTTGGACTTGTAGAGTCCTTAAAATATGACGGATGCAATAATTTGCGGTACCATCAGCGCGTGAAAAATACTGCCCCCTCCCGCAAAGAGCTGAGCCACGAACGCATCGTTGCAGCGGCAGCACGCGCAATTCGGCGCAACGGCTTCGGCGGCGCGGGGGTTTCGGAGATCATGAAGGATGCGGGCCTCACGCATGGCGGCTTTTATGCCCACTTTCCTTCGCGCGAGGCGATGCTGGCAGAAGCCGCAGACAGAGCTGGCGCAGAAACCGTAGGGCTTGCCGAGTCCGCAGCGGCGGCGGCTCCGGCAGATCAGGCCCTGGAGGCCATGCTGGGCGCCTATTTGTCCGAACAGCACATCAACAACCCAGAGTCCGGCTGCCCCATGGCAGCCTTGAGTTCAGAACTCTCTCGCCAGGCCCCAGAGGTCAGGCGTGCGGCCACCCGGCGAATGAAGGAAATGGTCGATGTGGTCGCGCGGCAGTTGCCCAGCTGGGGGACCCCAGATGCCCACGAGCGCGCACTTTTCTTGGTCGCCACGATGGTGGGAGCGGTCTCTTTGGCTCGCGCGGTAGACGACCCTTCGCTGGCTGAAAGGCTTTGCAAGGCAGCTTTCAAATACGCCCGCGCGAGCGGCGAAGAGTCACAAAAATAGCTTCCATTTTTCTTGATTTAAAATTATGATGGCAATCATATTTAACATCGACTCGGAGCCAAGAAGTGCAAAGTGCATGATTTGATGCATAGCCTGCCTGGTGTTTTTTTGTTGCCAAATATGATGACTGTCATTTTCACTCTGACAATCCACCTTGAAAGGGCCCTCCAGCTGCAATGACCACCCTGCTTTACAACCCTTGCTAAGTGATTCGTCCCCCTGTTTGATACGCCGCCTTTTTCGAGGCATCTGAGCCTCACTTCCTTGGAGATACCCATCATGACCACCTTCTCTCGCTTTTTCTCGACAGCAATTCTTGCCACGCTCGCCTCGGTCGGCGCACACGCCGCAGAGTTGGATCCCGCACAATTTGCAACCCAGTTTGAGGGCAATCGCACTCGGGCCGAAGTGGCCGCCGAAGCAGCTCAAGTGCCCATGACACGGAGCCAGATCCCTTCGGGTTCGAAAGCCGAGTCCTACAAGTCCGTGGCGGACCGCTCGGTGATCCGGTCTCAAGCGGCTGACGCAGTCCGTACGGGCCAGATCTCCTCCGGCGAGACCGGTACACGGTAACTTTGGCCCAGGTGATGCGCTTTATTGCTCGATCCGTAATATGATAAATATCATATTTAAACCACTAACCCGCAACCAATCGATGGCTTTTCAGAGTTTGCTCCTTGTCGGCATGGCATGGATGCTGGCCCTGCTGCCGCACCTCGCGCAGGCCGACGAAGGAGGGCCGAAGGGTCTATGGAAAAACGTCGATGACGTGAGCAGACAGCCCCGGGCCCTGACCCGCATCACCGAGGTCAACGGTGTTCTGCTGGGCCGGATCGAAAAGGTCTTTCCAGGCCCTGCAGAAGACTACAACCCCCAACGCGACCAGTGCGAAGGCGCCAACAAGGGCGCGCCTGTCATCGGCTTGACGACTCAGAGCGGTCTCCAAAAAGACGGCGATCAGTACACCGATGGAGAGATTCTCGACTCGGACAACGGAAAGGTCTACCGTAGCAAAGTCCACCTCCTGGAGGGGGGCGGGAAGCTCAGTGCGCGCGGGCACATCGGCGTTCCCGTGCTGGGCCGTTCACAGACCTGAATACGCCAGGAGTAAGGAAGAACCATGAAAGCATTTGTCCTTGATCGCTACAGCAAAAGGGGGATCTTCGATTGGCCGAGCTGCCAACCCCGGAGCTGCGCGACGATGAAGTCCTTGTCCAGGTACACGCGGCGGGAGTGAATCTTCTGGACGCGAAGATCCGCAGTGGAGAGTTCAAGCTCATCCTGCCTTACAAACTGCCCCTGGTCCTGGGCCACGACGTGGCTGGCGTGGTCACCCAGGTGGGCGCCCGCGTGCGGCAGTTCAAAGTGGGTGATGAGGTCTATGCGCGGCCGGATGACTTTCGCATTGGCACGTTCGCAGAGTTTGTGCCAGTGAATGAGGCCTCGCTAGCGCTCAAGCCGAAGAACATCACCATGGAAGAAGCTGCGTCCCTTCCCCTGGTGGCGCTGACGGCCTGGCAAGCGCTGGTTGAGAAGGCCCAACTCAAAAAGGGCCAGAAGGTCTTTATCCAGGCGGGCTCTGGTGGTGTGGGGACCTTTGCCATCCAGCTGGCCCGGCACCTGGGCGCCACGGTGGCCGCCACCACCGGCACGGCCAATGTCGCCATGGTGAAGGACCTCGGGGCCAGCGTAGCCGTGGACTACAAGACACAGGACTTCGAGCAGATCTTGCGCGACTACGACGTCGTACTGAACAGCCAGGACAGCAAGACCCTCGAAAAATCCCTGCGTGTGCTCAAGGTCGGAGGAAAGCTCATTTCCATTTCCGGCCCGCCGGACCCGGATTTCGCAAACGCGATCAAGGCGCCCTGGTTCTTGAAGCTGGTCGTGCGGTTGCTGAGTGCAGGCGTCAGGCGCAGGGCGTTGGCGCGCCGGGTGGGCTATTCGTTCCTCTTCATGAGGGCCAACGGAAGCCAGCTGCGCGAGATCACGCGCCTGGTGGAGGCCGGGGTGATCCGGCCCGTGGTGGACCGGGTCTTCTCGTTTGAGTCCACCAACGACGCACTGGCCTATGTCGAATCCGGCCGCGCCAAAGGCAAGGTCGTGATCAAGGTGCGGTAGTCACCCAAAAAACCAAACAGAGCAAAGCCAAGCAGGGCCAAAGGCAGACACGGCCCGCCTGGCTTGGCTTTGCCCTGCGCAACGAAATCTTGATTTTTGAACTGGAGTTTCTTATGAAGATCGAAAACGCTGTAGCCCTCGTGACGGGCGCCAACCGTGGCATTGGCCTGGCCTTTGCACGTGAACTCTTGAACCGTGGCGCGCGCAAAGTCTATGCCGCCGCCCGAGACCCAGCCTCCGTCACCCTGCCCGGTGTGCAAGCGCTGAAGCTTGACGTGACCAAGCCCGAAGAAATCGCCAATGCCGTCGCTCAGGCCGGGGATGTGACCTTGCTCATCAACAACGCGGGCATCGCCCAGCCAGGGGGATTTCTCGCTGACGACAGCGAAGAAGTCGCACGCCGCATCTTCGAGACCAACTTCTTCTCCGTGCTGCGCATGAGCAAGGCCTTTGCGCCCATCCTGAAGGACAACGGGGGCGGTGCCCTGCTGAATGTGCTGTCGGTCGCATCCTGGGTGAATGGTGGAGAGCTGGCCGCGTACTCCGCCAGCAAGTCTGCAGCCTGGTCGCTCACCAACGCTCTGCGCAACGAGTTGCTGGCCCAGAAAACCCAGGTGCTCGGCCTGCACATGGCGTACGTGGACACCGATCTCACCCGGGGCTTCGATGTACCCAAGTCGAGCCCTGAAAAAATCGTCCAGCGCGCGCTGGATGGCCTCGAAGCGGGTCAGGCTGAAGTCCTGGCGGACGAACTCACCATGCTGGTCAAAAACGGCATGACCGCGCCCACGCCGACCTACCTGCACCCGCCGGGCTGATCAAGCCCCAATACGCCAGCCCCTGTGTCTTTGGCCTACCGAACGCCCGCCATGAACCCCCTTCTGAAAAAAACCACAGCTGCGCTCCTTGCGCTGGCCGCCCCTTTTGTATCCATCCCATTGCATGCCCAACAGGCCGAGCCCAATGGCACAACGCGCGCCGCGCCAGTGGCCAGCCCAGTGCGGCCAACCTGGGCCACTGCGCCCACCCAGTCCATATCGGCAGGTGGGGTGGACTTTGCCTACCGTGAGCTGGGCAAGCACCACGGCGGGACGCCGCTGATTCTGCTGGTCCACCTGGCGGCGGTGCTGGACAACTGGGACCCCCGCGTGGTGGACGGGCTTGCCGCCCAGCGCCACGTGATCGCGTTCGACAACCGGGGTGTGGGTGCATCCAGCGGCTCGCCATCCAACTCCATGGAGCAGATGGCCGATGACGCGATCACCTTCGTCAAGGCCAAGGGCTACCAGCAGGTGGACCTGTTCGGTTTCTCGATGGGCGGAATGATTGCCCAAGAGATCGCCTTGAAGGAGCCGGACCTGGTTCGCAAAATGATCCTCGCTGGCACGGGCCCGGCAGGGGGCGATGGCATCAGCTCCGTTGCGGGGGTGGCCAATCTGGACCTCTTGCGAGGCCTTTTCACGGGCCAGGACCCCAAACAATTCCTGTTCTTCACCCGCACGCCCGGCGGCATCGAAGCCGGCAAGGCTTTCCTGAAACGGCTCTCGGAGCGCACGGACAACCGTGACAAGGACATCACCGTGAGCGCCTACGTGGCCCAGTTGCAAGCCCTGAGCGCCTGGGGCAAGAAGGCGCCTGCCGATCTCTCCCAAATCAGGCAGCCGGTGCTCGTTGTCAACGGCGACAACGACCGGATGGTCCCGACGCTCAACACGCACGACCTGGCACGGCGGCTACCCAACAGCCAACTGATCATCTATCCCGACGCGGGCCATGGCGGGGTTTTCCAGTACCACGCCGACTTCGTGTCCAGCTCGCTGGCGTTCCTTGCCCGATAGATCAGACAGAGGCATACGCAGGTCAAACACCCCACTGAATTGGACAACCATCAATGACAAATCCATCTCCTAAAAAAGTCGCCCTGGTCACCGGGGCCTCCTCCGGCATTGGTGCCGTCTACGCGGACCGCCTCGCTGCGCGCGGATACGACCTGATCCTTGTCGCCCGGCGCGCCGACCGCCTGGAAGCCCTTTGCACGCAGATCGCAAAGGCGCATGGCGTCAAAGCCGACCCCATCGTGGCCGATCTGACCCAAGAGCAGGATGTAGCGCGCATCGAGACGATGGTGGCCACCCAGGAGGACTTGCAAGTCCTGGTGAACAACGCCGGTGTTGCGCGCCTGGCACCGGCTGCCCAGACGTCCGCGAATGAAGCGTTGGCCCAGATCAACCTCAACATCACAGCCCTGATGCGCCTGACGCAAGCTGCGCTGCCAGCTTTCGTGGCACGGAAGCAGGGTCTGATCATCAACATCGCCTCCGCTCTGGCCGTCCACTCGCTGCCCATCAGCGCCATTTACAGCGGCACCAAGGCCTTCGTACTGCAATACAGCAGAGGCCTGCAGCAAGAACTGGCCGACACGGGGGTGAAGGTGCAACTGGTCCTGCCAGCATCGACATCCACCGAACTCTGGGATCTGTCGGGCGTTCCGCTGGCGGCCCTCAACAAGGACACCCTGATGACGACCGAGCACATGGTCGCTGCGGCGCTCGCGGGTCTGGACCAGGGCGAAACGATCACCTGGCCATCCGTCGCCGATGCAAGCCTGTGGGAGAAGTACGAGGCCACTCGGTCCGCACTGTTTGCGGGCACCCAAGCAGGAAAGCCAGCCCCTCGCTACCAGATCGCTTGACGCCTGCGAACGGACCGCTGGCAGCTCTTCCCCTTCGCGCCCCTTCCCTCTTTAGATTTTCCTAGGACAGCCCATGCTTTTCGAAGCTTTCTCCCTGCGCGCCACCCCGCTGAGCAATCGCACAGTGATGTCGCCGCTCACGCGCAGCCGTGTGAGCGAGAGCAACACGGCCAATAGCCTCATGGCCACCTACTACGCCCAGCGTGCAAGCGCTGGCCTCATCATCACGGAAGGCACCTCCCCGTCGCCCAACGGCTTGGGCTATGCCCGCATACCGGGGCTGTTCAATGACGCTCAGGTGCAAGGCTGGAAGCTGGTGACCGATGCGGTTCATGCCAAGGGCGGCAAGATCGTCGTGCAGCTGATGCACACCGGCCGGGTGAGCCACCAGGCCAACCTGCCAACGGGTGCCGAGGTGCTTGGGCCTTCGCCCGAAACCTGCCCTGGCGAAATGTGGACCGATACGCAAGGTAGCCTGCCGCACACGCCGCCGCGCGCCATGACAGAGGCTGACATTCACAACGTGATCGGCGAGTACGCCACGGCCGCGCGCCTTGCCATCCAGGCTGGATTCGATGGCATCGAATTGCACGCAGCCAACGGCTACCTGCTGGAGCAATTCCTGAACGCCAATGTCAATCGCCGCACCGATGGGTACGGCAGCAACGCCGATGGGCGCAACCGAATCGTGCTGGAGGTCGCCCGCGCTGCAGTGAACGAGATCGGCGCCGAGCGCGTCGGCATCCGCCTGTCGCCTTGCGGTGTGGTCAATAGCACGGGCGCATTCGAGGGCGTGGACGCACAGTACCTGGCCTTGGTCCAGCAGCTCTCCGCCCTCGGCCTCATGTACGTTCACCTTCTGGACCATTCGGCCATGGGCGCCCCGCCAGTACCAGCGAAGCTGAAAGCAGATCTGAGGGCGGCATTCGATGGCCCCTTCATCCTCGCCGGCGGGTTCAACAAAGCCAGCGCACAACAGGCGCTGAGCGAAGGCCGTGCGGACCTGATCGCCATGGGCAGACCGTTCATCGCCAACCCGGACCTGGTCAAGCGCATGCGCCAAGACGCACCGTTGAGCGCGCCCGCCCCCGCCACGTTCTACACGCCCGGTGCCAAGGGCTACACGGACTATCCGACGCTCGGGGGCTGAGCATCCAACGCTCCCCGGTTGCGCTTGCAAGCCTTGGGCTCCTGGCTGCTGGCAGTAGCGATTCATAAAAAACTGCACGTCCGCGAGTCCTTCGGTTGAAAGCGTGAGGCTCCATCAGTTGTTCGCAAATCTGCTTTTCAACGCAGCCCAGTATGGTGATATCGATGCGGGTGTTGTTGTGGGGGCTCACGGGGATGAACGGGGTGTTTGGGTGAAGGTCTTGACGACGGCCTGCGCCATTTGTCTAGAGCCACACCGGCACCACTAGCCAAAGAGCCTGAAAAAAGAAGATACAAGCAATCACAAGAGCATACCCATTCAAAACTCTGTGGGATTCATATGGCCCCCTTTGCCAGGTATTTACCAAAACGCTCCTATTTCAATAGCTGCCAGTGCATATTCATGTTGCACTAGATGCCGATCTGACCTAATTTCGTCTGCGCTCCCCTTCCGCCCATCCGAAGAGCAGCGCCAGCAGGATACTGTGATTAAAATCAGTATTCCGCCAGCCCACCCACCCCGCCATGACGGTGCTGCCTTCCCCCACTTCGGACTCCCCACGCTCCGCCCCCATCACCCGCTTTCACCGCACGCGCCTGATGCAGATCTGGCGCTCGGCAGGCTGGCCGTGCAAGGATGGGCTGGAGATTGACCTGCTGGCTGCGGGCCTCATCCGCCTGCACATTGCGGCCGATGGTTGTGAAACCCTGCGCCTCACCGACGAAGGCATCCGCACCCTGGCACAGGCCCGCCAGCGTGGCGTGCGGGCGCTGAGCCTGCACGACCGGCTGGGGCAGAAGTTTGCAGCGCAGCTGCTGGCTTCGGGACGCATCGTATGGACCGAACTGTCACTGCGCGCGGTGATCGACACCGTACCGATGGGGGATGTGGTGCCGCCTGCGGCCACGGCCGATGCACCCACCAACACCGCGCCCGCCATGTCACCGCTGTGGGCCGAGGCTGACCACGCCCCCGCTGCCCGCGCCGCCGCCAATGTGTGGCGCATGGCCCGGCCCGATCTGTTCTCGGTGCGCAATACCTCGGTGCCCGCCTACCTGCAGCCCATGGTGCACGAGGTGAAGGCGAGCCGGGCCGACCTGCTGTCAGACCTGCGGCACGACGCCAAGCGGCAGGCCTATCAGTGGCTGTGCGAGGAGTGTTACTACGTCTTCCCGGCAGGCATAGCCGAGCCCGAAGAGATCCCCGAGCACTTCGGCATCTGGGTGCTACATGGCAGTGTGGAGGATGGGCGCTTTGAGCTGCTGCGCCCTGCGAGGCACAACCGCTGCACCTTGCCCTTTGCGGTGTGGATGGCGTTGTGCAAGGCCACGCCGCTGCGCAGTGAGGAAGACCCGGCCCAGGCGCATCTCGGTGAAGCGTTCGATCCCGCCATCGACAGCCACCACTCCGCACCATGACCTACACCGTGGCGGTGCGCGAGCTGTGCGAGTTCACCGCCAAGCAGGGCGACCTGGACCTGCGCTTTACGCCCGCACCCACCGCGCTGGAGGGCATGGCGGGCCATGCGGTGGCAGCGTCGCGCCGGGGTGCAGGCTATCGCGCCGAAGTGGCACTCAGCGGCAGCTACCAGAGCCTGCGCGTGCGCGGCCGGGCCGATGGCTACGACCCCGCGCAGCAGCGCATCGACGAGGTCAAGACCTTCAAAGGGCGGCTGGACCGCCAACCCGCATCGCACCGCCACCTGCACTGGGCGCAGGCCAAGGTGTATGGCTGGCTGCTGTGTGAACAGGAGCAGCTGGCGCACATCGACGTGGCACTCGTCTACCTGGACGTGGGCACGCAACAAGAGACGGTGTTCACCGAACGCTGCAACGCCGACGACCTGCGCCAGCACTTCGAGGCCCAGTGCCAGCGCTTCATTGCCTGGGCCGAACAGCAGGTGGCCCACCGTGCCGCACGCGATGCGGCACTGACCACGTTGGCGTTTCCGTTTGGCGACTTTCGCACCGGCCAGCGCCCGCTCGCCGAGGCCGTGTACAAGACGGCAGTGGCGGGCCGCTGCCTGCTGGCCCAGGCGCCCACGGGCATTGGCAAGACCATGGGCACGCTGTTCCCACTGCTCAAGGCTGCGCCTGCGCAGCACATCGACAAGGTGTTCTTTCTGGCCGCCAAAACCTCGGGGCGGCAGATGGCGCTGGATGCGCTGGCGCGCCTGTCCAACAGCGCTCCCGCACTGCCGCTGCGCGTGCTGGAGCTGGTGGCGCGCGACAAGGCCTGTGAACACCCAGACAAGGCCTGCCACGGCGAATCCTGCCCGCTGGCCCGGGGCTTTTACGACCGGCTGCCTGCCGCCCGCGCTGCCGCCGTGGCCCCCGCCAGCGCAGACAAACCCGCGTCCGTCCTGCAACAAGCCCGTGTGCGCGACGTAGCCCTGCAGCATGACATCTGCCCCTACTACCTGAGCCAGGAACTGGCCCGCTGGGCCGATGTGGTGGTGGGCGACTACAACTACTACTTTGACCTGGGCGGGCTGCTGCACGGCCTGGCCCAGGCCAACCAGTGGCGCACGGCGCTGCTGGTGGACGAGGCCCACAACCTGGTGGAGCGCGGCCGCAAGATGTTCACGGCCGAGCTGCACCCCGCCGCCTTGGCCCAGGCCCGCAGCAGCCCCACCGCTGCGCAGCACGCGCCGGTGAAGAAGGCGCTGAACAAGGTGCGCCGCGCCTGGGTGGCGCTGGACAAGGCGCACCCGGCCACGTACACGGTGCTCGAAACCTTCCCCGACAAGCTGCTGGCCGCGCTGCAGCAGTGCACCACTACGCTCACCGAGCACTTCACCGATCACCCCACCGAGCCGGACGGCGCACTGCAAACGTTCTACTTCGATGCCCTGCACCTGCAGCGCATGGCCGACCTGCTCGACGCGCATTCGATGGTGGACATCACCCAGGCCACCCACCGCCACGCCCCCAAGCCCGGCGATTCCGTGGTCTGCATCCGCAACGTGGTGCCCGCACCCTTTCTGCAACCGCGCCTCGCAGCGGCACACACCAGCACCATGTTTTCGGCCACGCTGCAGCCCGCGCGCTACTACGCCGACCTGCTGGGCCTGCCCGACGATCATGTGTGGGTGGACGTGGAATCGCCCTTTGCCGCGCACCAGCTGCAGGTGCAGGTGGCGCGCCACATTTCCACGCGCTACCCGCACCGCGCGGCGTCCCTCGCGCCCATCGCGGCGCTGATGGCGCAGCAGTTTCGCGAGCGGCCCGGCAACTACCTGGCGTTTTTCAGCAGCTATGACTACCTGCAGCAGGCTGCTGCATTGTTTGCGCAGCAACACCCCGACGTGCCGCACTGGTGCCAGTCGCGCCGCATGCTGGAGGGCGAGCAGCGCGAGTTTCTGGCGCGCTTTACCGACAGCAGCCAGGGTATTGCCTTTGCTGTGCTGGGCGGCGCGTTTGCCGAGGGCATCGACCTGCCGGGCAAGCGGTTGATTGGCGCCTTTCTGGCCACGCTGGGCCTGCCGCAGGTCAACCCCGTCAACGAGCAGATCCGCGAGCGCATGCAGGTGCTGTTTGGCGCGGGCTACGACTACACCTACCTCTACCCCGGCCTGCAAAAGGTGGTGCAGGCCGCAGGCCGCGTGATCCGCACGCCCAGCGACGAGGGCGTGGTGCACCTGATGGACGACCGGTTTGCGCAGGCCCAGGTGCGTGCGCTGCTGCCTGCATGGTGGCAGGTGGACTGAGAGGCTGAGCCACAAAAAAAGGCCGGTCACCCGTTGGGGACCGGCCTTGCAAAGGCCGCCAAAGCGGCACACAGAGAGTCAATCTTCAGGATGCAACGGGCTCCGTCACCACCAGCTCCTTGGCCTTGCCACGCTGGCGGAAAAACGCCACCGTTTGCCACAAGACGAATGCGGCGATCAGGCTGATCAGCGTGCCGCTGATAGGACGGTTGATGAACACCTCAAAGCTACCGCGCGACAGCAGCATGGAGCGGCGGAAGTTCTCTTCGAGCATGGGGCCCAGGATGAAGCCCAGCATCAGCGGCGAGGGGTCCATCTCCAGCCGCATGAACAGGTAGCCCAGCGCACCAAACGCCACAGTGATGAACACGTCGTCCAGGTTGTTGTTGATGCTGTAGGTGCCAATGCAGCAGAAGAACAAGATCGCGGGGAACAACACGTTGTACGGAATCTTGAACACCGACAGCCAGTAGCGCACCAGCGGCACGTTCAGCACCAGCAGGAAGCAGTTGCCAATCCACATGCTGGCGACCAGACCCCAGAAGAGTTCGGGGTGGCCGGCAATCATGTTGGGGCCGGGCTGGATGCCCTTGATGATGAACGCGGCCATCATCAGCGCCATCACGGCGTTCTCGGGGATACCGATGCTCATCAGCGGGATGAAGCTGGTGCGTGCAGCCGCTTCGTCCGCTGCAGCCTGGCCGGCCACGCCTTCGATGCAGCCGGTGCCGATTTCGTGGCGGTACTTGCTGACCTTCTTGTCCAGCGCATAGGCCGCAAACTGGGCGATCACGGGGCCGCCGCCGGGCAGGATGCCCAGGATGGAGCCCACCACGCTGCCACGCAGCGCGCTGGGGATGATGCGCTTGAACTCGGGCCAGGTGGGCATGAGCTTGATCTTGCCGTTGAAGGGCGAGCGCTCTTCACGCGAGTCGAGGTTCTTTGCGATCTCTGCAATGCCGAAGCAGCCCAGCGCAATGCTCACAATGCCCACGCCGTCAGCCAGGAACGGAGCGTCCCAGGTGAAGCGGGCCAGGCCGCTGTTCACGTCGGTACCGATGGAGCCCAGCAGCACGCCCACCATGCACATGGCCAGGCCATTGAGCAGGCTGCCCGTGGTCACGAAGCTCACGCACACAAAACCCACCAGCATCAGCGCGCAGTAGTCGGCAGGGCCGAACAGAAAGGCCACCTCGCCCAGGCTGGGCGCCAGGAACGCCAACACCACAATGGCCACCGTGCCCCCGATGAAGCTGGAGAACCCGGCGGTGAACAGGGCCAGCCCCGTTTTCCCTTTCAGCGTCATCGCATACCCGTCGATACACGCCACGATACTGCTCGCATGCGGGATCTTCATGGTGATGGCGCTCACGCTGTCGCCGTACTGCGCACCGTAGTAAATGCCGGCCAGCATGATGAGTGCGCCGGTGGTGTCGATGGAATAGGTCAGCGGCAGCAGCAGGCTGATGGTGGCCAGCGGGCCCAGGCCCGGCAGCAAGCCCACCAGGGTGCCCACCGTGCAGCCCAGGGCGCAGAACATCAGGTTCTGCAGCGTCAGCGCGTGGCTGAAGCCAAACGCGAGGTTGTTCAAGACTTCCATGGCGGCGACCTCAGTACAGCGGCAGGCTCACGCCCAGCAGCTTTTGGAATGCAAACGCGATGCCGACCAGCACCGCAGCGATCTTCAGGTTGCGCTTCCACGAGTACGACGTACCCGCAAACCCCGAGCAGAACACCAGAAACACGATGCCTGCGATCATGTTCACAAAGTGCGACAGCGCCGCAAAGCCGCACAGGCTGCCCAGAATGATGGCGATGTTGCGCACCTGGAAGTCCATGGGCACCGGTGCCACCAGGCGCGCGCGCACCACGGTGATGACCCCGATCACAAACAGCATGCAGCTGACGATGAACGGGAACATGCCCGGCCCTGCGCGGCCGAGCGTCCCCAGCGAATAGCTCATGGACGGCAGGCCAAAGCCCAGCGCCAAAGCCATGAGGGCAAAGCCTCTGAGTAGATTGCGGTTGATCATGTAAAGGTTGTCTCCTGATAGGCTGGACGACCCCATCCGGCGGTGCAAACGGCGCGCAGGGCTGGGGTATGCTGACGGGCAGACTATCTCCATCGAACCTGATCGCAGGCTGATCTTGGCCATGCGTAATTTCACGTAGAACCCCGACCTCCATGCGCCTCCTCCTGGTGGAAGACGACCCGGTGCTCAGCCGCACCATGGCCCAGGGCCTCGAAAACGCGGGCCACCGTGTCGAGCTGGCCCATACCGTCGAAGAAGCCCAGCACTGGTGGGCCGTACAGGCTTTCGACGCTGTGCTGCTGGACCTGAACCTGCCCCACGCTGCCCATGCGCGCAGTGGCCTGGGCAGCGGCCTCACCGCCCTGCGCAGCGCCCGTGCGCGCGGCGACCGCACCCCCGTGCTGGTGCTCAGTGCCCGCGACAGCACCGAGGAGCGCATTGCCGGGCTGGACGCCGGCGCCGACGACTATCTGGGCAAGCCCTATGAACTCAAAGAGGTGGAAGCGCGCCTGCGCGCGCTGCTGCGACGCGCCAGCGGCACCGCCGACATCGTCACCGTGGGCCAGCTGGTGCTCGACCGCCAGGCGCGCCGCGTCAGCGTGGCCGGGCAACCGCTGGAGCTGCCCGCGCGCGAGTTCGATTTGCTGTGGGAGCTGATGACCCCGCCCGGCCGTGTGCTGAGCAAGGGCGACTTGTCCTCGCGCCTGTCGGACGGTAGTGAGGTGGTGGGCGAAAACGCGCTGGAGGCCTCGTTCTCCCGCCTGCGGCGCAAGATTGCCGGCAGCGGCGCGGCGATCCGCACGCTGCGTGGGCTGGGTTACGTGCTAGAGGATGACGTTGGCCAGTCCTGAACCCGGCCCCGCACCGCTGCACCAGCAGCCGCCCGACCTGCGCCAGCGCATAGGCCGGCGCGTGCTGCTGTCACTGGTGCTGATCTGGGGGCTGGGCAGCACGGTGGTGCTGGGCGTGGGCAACCACTTTGTGGCCGAGGCATTTGACCGAGCGTTGCTCGACGACGCACACGCCGTGGCCGCCCATGTGCGCGGCGGCCAGCCGACAGATCCTGCGCGCGACCCTTTGCGGCTGGACCTCACGCCGCGCGAGGTGGGTCTGCTGCGTTTTGACCAGAGCGAAACCGTATGGTTTGCGGTGTACGCGCCCGATGGCAGCTTCATCGCAGGCGACCCCCATTTGGCGCCGGGCGTGGTGGCGGCGGGCAGCAGCCACGCCTTTTCGCAGCTTTCGCAAGACGGGCGCGAGCTGCGGCGCGCCACCTTGCAGATTGCGGGGCCGCCCTCTTTCACCGTCGTCATGGCGCAGACCACCGCCGAGCGCACGCAGCTGCTGCGCAGGCTGCTGGTGTACTCGGGCCTGGCCCAGCTGTGGCTGCTGGTGGTGCTGGGGTCGTGGCTGCTGCGTGGCATCGAGCGCGACCTGCATCCGCTGGGTGCACTGCAGGACGCCATGGACCAGCGCGACGCTGCCGACCTGCAACCCCTGCCGCCCGCGCTGACGCAACAGGCCAGCACCAGCGACGTGCAACGCCTGGGCGTGGCCCTGGACGGCTTGCTGGCGCGGGTGCAGCAAAGCCTGCACGCGCAGCGCGAATTTGCGGGCAACGTGGCGCACGAGCTGCGCACTCCGCTCGCTGGCATCCGCGCCCAGGCCGCCCACGCACTGGCCCACAACGACCCGGCCGTCTGGCGCAGCGAAATCGAGGGCATCGCCCAAGCCGAACAGCGCGCCAGCCGCACCGTGGACCAGCTGCTGGCCCTGGCCCGTGCGGCCGAGGGTGGCATCGCGCTGACGTTGCAGCCCTTGGCCTTGCACTCGCTGGTGCGCGACGTGCTGCTGCGCTACCTGCCACGCGCCGATGCCCTGGGAGTGGACCTGGGCGCCGAGGGGCTGGACCAGGCCGTGGTGGTGCGGGGCAACACAGCGCTGGTCGAAGGCATCCTGAACAACCTGCTGGACAACGCACTGCGCTACGGGCGCGGCACGCCACCCCGCATCACCGTGGCGCTGCACACCGAGCCCGGCTTTGGTGTGCTGCGCGTGACCGATAACGGCCCCGGCGTGGACGCCACGCTGGCGCAGCAGCTGCAACAGCGCTGGGCGCAGGGCGACCAGGGCCAGCGCCTGGGCCAGGGTGCAGGGCTGGGCCTGGCCATCGTGGCGCGGTATGTGCAGCTGATGGAAGGACGGCTGGAACTGGCGGCAGCCAGCGACACAACCGACGGATCTGGCCTCGCGGCCAGCGTGTGGCTGCCGTTGGCGCCCAATGCGCCTGCCCCCTCCAGCACGCTCCCCACAACCCCATGACGAGCCCGCCCGACCCAGCACTGACCGAGGCAGAGCAAGCGGCCTTCCTGCAGTCCATCGCCCGCGTGCGCAGCGCGGCCGGGCGGGCCTTGCGGGCGGTGCAGGCCCACGCCATGCAGGGCGCTGCAGCCCATGGCACCGAGGCCAACGCCGCCGCCCAGGCCGCCGTCGATTTCATCGCCCAACTGCACAAGGGCCTGGATACCGTGGCAGAACAAGCCCGCGCCACCGGCCCCCAGCCAGCGTGCCAGGCGGGCTGCGCGCACTGCTGCCACCTGCGCGTGGAGGCGACGGAGCCCGAGGTGCTGCGCATCGCCCAGCACCTGCGCACGCTGCCCGGCGCGGACCAGGCCACAACCCTGCTGCGCCTGCAGCAGCACGTCGCGGCGGCAAGCGCGGGCAGCACGCGCCAGCCCTGCAGCTTTCTCGTCAATGATCGGTGTGCCATCTACAGCGTGCGCCCTGCCGCCTGCCGCAAGGCGCATTCCTTGTCGGCTGTGCACTGTGCAGAGCAATCGCCCACCATCCCGCAAAACCTACGCCTGCTGGTGGACGCCGAAGCGCTGATGGCCGGCACCGCCCTGGCCTACCGCGACCAGCCCTTGCCCGCCAGCGCCCACGAACTCAACGCCGCCGTGCTGGCAGCCCTGGACGGCACGCCGCTCCACGCACCCAGCGCTCTGCTGCGCTGGTACCGGGGTGACGAAGGCGCGCTGGCCCTGCCCACCACATTGCCGTGAAAGCCCACGCGCCTTGATGTCCGTCAAGACCCACCGCAACCAGCCGCCCACAATGCAGCCAGCCCCGCAGCCGCCTGGCCGTGCGGCCGAACTTCTCGACGCCCCCCCGCCTCACGCCTGATGACCCAGCCCACCCTCCGCTCCTGTGCCCCCCTCCACCTGGCAGCCGCTGCCGCCATGGTGGCGGGCCTGGCAGGCTGCAGCAAGCCCGAAGCCACCGGCCCCGCCACCACCAGCTTCGATGCCATCACCACCGCGTGCACCCAGTTCCTGGCCGCACGGCAACCCCATGTACTGCCTGGCGCCGCGGGCGACTGGACCCTGACCGGCTACAGCCCTGCCCTGGTCCAGCCCGAAGTCACGCGCACCGAATCCACCGTGACACCCTACGTAGGCAAGCTCGTCATCAAGGACAACGAGGCCCAGGCCCACGCACCCACCGAAGCCGCCGCCCAGGCCATCACCCTCACCCCCGCGCACCTGCTGTCCAACCGCACGCACACCTTCATCTACAGTTTTGACGGCACCCAGTGGCGCTGGCAGAACGGCCAGCGGCTGACCAAGATACCGGGGCAGAACGACCGGCTGGAGGCCGTGGCGCTGGCGGATGTCTCGGCAGCAGGGCCCAGGGGGTTTGCGGGGTGCTTGCCGCGTTGAGTCGGATCAACACGCTCTCTTTTTGATAGCTATTACCGCATGATTCACTAGCGCTTCCGGCTGTTTTTGATCAAATTCCGCATCAAAACAGCACAGCGCCGCCCACCTCCGCCTCGTGCAGCCTGGTGCCGCACGCCGGCCCTGAGGGCCGTCGCGCAGCCAAGCCATTCACACCGCTCATTCCAGGTCGGCATCCAGCCGGGCGATAAGGCCCTGCGCATTCACGGTGATGTCAAGGTTGCCGATCTCGTGACCAAAATCCCCCGTGAAGTCCACCCGCACCCTCGCGCGCTGCGGCCCCAGGCGTTGCATCGACAGGAACCGGGTCACCGTCTGGTAACCGACGAAGTACTGTTCGACATAGCGGCGTATTCCGGCATGGCCATCAAAACGGTGGCCCGTGGAGGGGTCGTCGATCACGGCATCGTGTGCAAAAAGGGCGAGCACCCGCTCCACCGCCAATGCGTTGGTGGCCGCGATCAGCGCATCCGCCACGTGGCGCAGGTGTTCGTGCGTCGGGGCCATCGCACCATGCCGCAGGCCTGCAGCGTCGTCCCTGCTGGCTGGCCCGCTGGCGCTTTCTGCCAAAGGTTGACCCGGCTGGCTCATGGCAGCACGCTCACCACCACCTTGCCAAGGGCGCGGCCGCTGGCGACCAGGGCGTGCGCCGCTTCGGCGGTGTCCAGCGTGAAGCTGGTGGGGTCGATCAATGGCTCTAGTTGCCCCGCTTCCGCGAGCAAGGTGGCCTGTTCCATGATCTCGCCGTGGTGTTCACGGAACTCACCCGTGAGGATGGGAAGCAGCGTGAACACGCCAGAGAAAGTGGCACCCCGGAACGACAGCGACGCCAGCTTGTGGGTGCCCCAGCCCAGCGAAGTCACCACGTGGCCCGAGTAGCGGCGGACCGCCACAAACGACGCATCCAGCACTGGCCCACCCACGGTGTCGTAAACGATATCGAAGCCCCGGCCGTCGGTAAACGCGTGGACATAGGCCTCGACCAAGGTTGTTTCATGGTCAATCGGCGTGGCGCCCAGGGACCGGATGTAATCGGCCTGCGCCGCCGTGCCCGTGGCGAACACTTCGGCACCCCGCGCGCGCGCCAGCTGCACCGCCACATGGCCCACGCCCCCGGCGCCACCATGCACCAGCACCTTGTGCCCGCTGCGCACGTTGGCACGGTCCACCAGTCCTTCCCAGGCGGTGATGAAGACCAGCGGCAAGGCCGCTGCCTGGCGCATGGTCAACCGGCCCGGCTTGTGGGCCAACAGGCGTGCATCCACCACCGCGTATTGCGCCAGGCTGCCTTGCAGCCCGCCAATGCCGCCGGTAAAGCCATACACCGCATCCCCCACCTTGAAGCGAGAGACGCCCTGCCCCACCTCCTCCACCACGCCAGCGAGGTCCATTCCCAAAACGGCCGGCAGTGGTTGCTGGGCGTGCTCGGCGGCGCCCGCGCGGATCTTGGTGTCCAGCGGGTTCACGCCGCTGGCGTGGATGCGGACCAGCACCTGGCCCGCCGCGGGCTGGGGCCGGGGCAGCATGGTGGGGGTCAGTGCGCCGTGGGGGGATGCGAGCACCAGGGCCTGCATGGTGGGGACGGGAGAGGTGGACATGGCGTTTTCCTTCGCGGGGTTGAACAGTGCCGCCAGTTTTCATCTTTCGCTTTTGAATGAAAAGCCACAAGATTGAAACCTTGTCATTCACTTTTGTATGATCCAGCCAATGAACTGGGATGACGTACAGGTGTTCTTGGCCATTGCCCGGCACGGCACGCTGGGTGCGGCAGGCCGCGCCCTCCAACAAAGCCAGCCCACCATGGGCCGCAGGCTGAAGGCGCTGGAGCTTTCTCTGGGCCACACCCTGTTCCAGCGGACCTCCGAGGGTTTCGTCTTGACCGACGAAGGAGCCGCCGTGCAGCGCCACGCCGAGGGCATGGAAGCACAGGCGCTGTCGTTCTCCCGCCAACTGGACGGCGCAGACCAGCAGCTGGAAGGCGCGCTGCGGGTATCGACCTCTGACTGGTTTGGACTGCATGTGCTGGCGCCGCTGTGCGCCGCGTTCACCAACCACCACCCCCGCGTCAGCATCGAACTCCTGACCGATGCGCGCCTCTTCAGCCTGGCGCGCCGCGAGGCGGACCTGGTGGCGCGCATCGTTCCTTTTGACGAGCCCGACGTCATACAGCGGCGGCTGATGCATGTGCCCTACGCGCTGTACATGCAGCGGGGCGCAGACATGCCCACAGACGGTGCTGACGCCCGCCTCATCACCATGGACCTGGGCTTCAGCGAGATGCCGGACGCGGCCTGGTTGCGCGAGGCCTTTCCTTCGGCGCGCATCGCGTTTCGCAGCAACAACCGGCACGTGCAGGCCGTGGCCTGCGCATCGGGCGCGGGCCTGGCCGTACTGCCTTGCCCGTTGGGTGACTCACACCCCGGCCTGCAAAGGGTGGAGGTCGCCCCAGCGCCGCCAGGGCGCGATGTGTGGCTGGGTTACCACCGGGACCTGCGCCGGGTGCCCCGGCTGCGCGCGCTGGTGGAAATGCTGATGCAAGCGCTGGGCCCTTCTCAGGGCGATGCAGGCGACCAGGGCGGCTGACAAAACGCTGGGAGCGCCGTCGCAGCGCTTGGCTGATGGCGGTCAGCGACCCGGCCCCGCCCCAACGGCCAGCACATGCTCGATGAAGCTGTGACACGGGTGGCTCTGGTGCGCCAGCACATCTGCCTTGACCAAGATGCCCAGCGGCCCCACCGCCTGTGACTTCCACGGCAACACCGCCAGCTCTCCACGCTGAACCAGCGGCCGCAGCAGGCTGGCGGGCGCGCACATCAGCATGTCGCTGTCGGCCAGCATGGCGTATGCAATCTCGGTCGAACGGCTCGACACGCGGCACAGCTCAGGCACACCACCCAGTTCATCGAAGAGGCTCTCCACCTGCTGGGGTCCCAGCCCGGTCAGGGGTGGGGCCAGCCAGCGCTGGGCCAGCAGCTCTGCGGCCGTGACGGTGGCCTGCCGGGTCAGAGGATGCTCCGGACGACAGGCCACCACAAACCCATCCTGCAGCGCGGCGCAAAACGCGAACCCTTGCGGCAGCGGGGTCGGTTCGCGGCAGATGGCCAGGTCCAGGGTCCCCTCCTGGATGCTCTCCAGCAAGTTGTCGATCGTGACCTCGTGGACATCGATGGCCGCATCCGGATGTGCGGCAACGTAGGTCGGGATGGCCATCGTGAGCAGGCCGTTGATGCCCGCCGCAATGCTGCCAATGCGGATCAGCGCAGACGCTGCGCCCTGCTGCAACAGCGCGGCATTGCCTGCGGCGGCCTGGAGCGGAACCAGCGATGCGCGCAACAGCGGCAGGACCGCCTCTCCCAGGCGGGTCAAGCGCATGCCCTTGGAGTGCCGCTCGAACAGAGGGCCGCCCAGAGAGCTTTCCAGCTCGACCAGCGCATGGGTCGCGGCGGGCTGGCTCAGGCCAATGGAGGAAGCCGCCCGGTGCAGGCTTTGCAGGTCGGCGATCGCAATGGCCAGCTGCAGGTGCTTGAGGCGCACCCGCCCCAGGATGCGGTTGAACAGGACGGAAGGCGTCAAATCCGGCATGACTTATTCAAAAAATGAATTCACTTGAAAAAGAAGCATTGGCCTTGCGGAGCCTGCTGTGGAACGATCGCGCGCTGGCAAGGGGCAAACCCACGCCAGATGCATTCAATTAACGAATCTTATTCCCGCACCAGCCCGCCGCTGGATGCGAGAGATCTCAGGAGACAAACCACCATGCCATCACCTCAGCGCCAGCCCCTGCGCACGATCACCTTGCGCCCCACCCACTTCCTGCTCGCCCCGGTCGTGGGCGCACTCCTGGCCATGGGCCAGGCACAGGCCGCAGACACCCTGGACACCGCCTGCAAGACCACCGCCGAATGCCAGGCACAGGTCGCCAAGATCCAGGGGCTGGTCAAGGGGGACGCCACCAGCGCCTTGTCCAAGTCGCAGGACACCTTCTACTGGTTTGGCCGCATCAACATGGCATCGACCGTGGTCAACGTGGAGCAAGGCATCATCCCCAAAGCCCAGGCGGGCCGCATTGCGAGGGGCGTGGAGTTGTCGATCACGCAGGCGACGGCCCCGGGCGGCAAGCGCCCCACCGATGTGCTGCAGGTCGAGAAGATCATCACGGACGCCGTGGGTCCAGAGGCCACGCTGATCCACACCGGGCGCAGTCGCCAGGACATCCACTCCACCCTGAACGCTGCGCAGTTGCGCCTGGAGATGCTGGACTTTGCCGATGCCCTGGACCAGGTGCGCGCACGGCTCATCACCATCGCACAGGCGCACACCGCCACCTATGTGCCCGCCTACACCAATGGCGTGCAGGCCATGCCCATCAGCTATGGGCACTACCTCATGGCGTTTGCCGATTCGTTCGCCCGCGACTCGGCCCGCATCCGCGAGGCCTATGCCCGCATCAACCTCAGCCCCATGGGCACGGCGGTGCTGGCCAACTCCAGCTGGGGCATCAACCGGGAGCGCCTGGCGCAACTGCTGGGGTTTGACGGGCTCATCGTCAACTCGCTGGATGCCGGGCAGATCAGCACGTATGACATCCCGATCGAGGCCACGTCCATCGCCAGCTCCACCGCCATCCGCGTGGGCGCTTTCATGCAGGATGTGCACACCCAGTACCACCAGACCCGGCCATGGCTGCTGCTGGCCAGCTCCAAGACCTACACCAGCAGCGCCATGCCGCAAAAGGCGAACCCGGGCATCATCCAGAACACCCGCGCCAAGGCCAGCGATGTGGTGGCGTCGGCCCAGGCATCGCTGTGGCGCGCCCATAACGTAACGCCCGGCATGATCGACTACAAGAACACCTGGAGCCCCGGCAGCGCCAAGACCTTTGTCCAGGGCGTGGAGATGCTGCAGCAGCTGGCCGATGTGCTGGACTCGCTGCGCATCGACCCGGCCCGCGCGCTGGACGAACTGGAATCCGAATGGACCACGTCGATGGAGCTGGCCGAAACCCTGCAGCGCACCCATGCCATTCCGTTCCGGGTGGGCCACCACTTTGCGTCGGACGTGGTGGTGTATGCCAAGGAACGCAACATCCGGCCCAAGGACTTCCCGTACGCCGAAGCCGTGCGCATCTACCGCGAAGCGGGCAAAAAGTACGACATCAAGGACCAGCGCCTGCCCCTGACGGAAAAGGAATTCCGCCGCGCCCTGTCCCCCGCCGAGATGGTGCAGACCCGCACCGGCACAGGCGGCCCCCAGCCCCAGGAGGTCGCGCGCATGGTGGCCTCCGCCAAGGACACGTTGGCCAAGGACCGCGCCTGGTCGGGTGAAGCCCGGCAGCGCCTGCTGGCCGCCGAGGCGGCGCTGAACGCGGCGTTTGAGGGCGTGAAGTCATTGCCCTGAACGGGGGATGCCCGGGGGCGGGCCTGAGGAGAACAAGAAACCGGCGGCGTCGCCTGCGTCATTCCAGCCTGCGCCCGTCGGCGTCATCCACCACGCCATCGCCGCCTTGCTGCACCGCTTTTTCGACCGCTTCGCGCGTGAGCGTCGGCACAAAGCTTTCAATGAACCGGTAGGCATACCCGCGCAGCCAGGCACCTCGCCGCAGACCCAGGCGGGTGAGATTGACCTCGAACAGATGGCCCGCGTCGATGAGCCGCAGGTGGCGGTCGCGCTCTTCATCGACCGCGATGGACGCGACGATGCCCACGCCCATGTCCAGCTCCACATAGGTCTTGATCACGTCAGCGTCCATGGCGGTGAGCACGATGTCGGGCGCAATGCCTTCGCGCGCAAAGGCCTCGTCGATGTGCGCACGGCCGGTGTAGCCCAGCTCGTAGGTGATGATGGGATATTGCGCCAATTGCTCCAGCGTCACCGGGCCGGGCAGGTCGAGCAGGCGGTGGCCCGGGGGCACCACGATGCTGTGCGTCCAGCGGTAGCACGGCAGGGTGACGAGGGCATCGTAGCCGGCCAGCGCCTCGGTGGCCACGCCGATGTCGGCCTCGCCGGACAACAGCATCTCTGCCACCTGGCGGGGCGAGCCCTGGTGCAGGTGCAGCGACACCTGCGGGAACAACGCCCGAAAGTCGCGCACCACCTGGGGCAGCGCATAACGCGCCTGCGAGTGCGTGGCCGCCACCGACAGACGCCCCTGCGCGCTGTCGCTGAAGTCCTGGCCGGCACGCCTGAGGTTGTCGGCCTCCAGCAGTAGGCGCTCGACTGTGGGCAACAGCACTTCGCCAGGCGGTGTCAGGCCCGTGAGACGCTTGCCCGCCCGCACAAAAATCTCCACGCCCAGCTCTTCCTCCAGCTCGCGGATCTGGCGGCTCACCCCGGGCTGCGAGGTGTGCAGGATGTGTGCCACTTCGGTCAGGTTGAAGCCCCGCCGCACGGTTTCGCGCACAGAGCGCAGTTGCTGAAAGTTCATGGATAAAAGCCGGTCTCACAATGTCGATGTGACTGCCACCGCGCGGGGACCGTGTTGGCGACGGCCCCATGCGTTCCGTAGCCAGACAGCCCGTAGCGCAGGGGTCTGTAAATACTATGTTTTTGATAGCATCAAGCGCATATTCCACTAGCGCATCAGTCACTTTTATTTGGTTTTTTGCCCGTGCGGGCCTTACATGCCCCGCTGGGACAGGTCGGGCACATAGCGGTCGGCCTGGATGTCGGGCGACAGCCCGTGGGTGATGACCTCGTCGGTGATGGGCAGGAACTGCGCATTCCACTGCTCCCACGCCGTGCGCAGGCGTTCAAACACTTCGGGGTGCTTGTGGCGCAGGTTGGCGCGCTCCAGCGTGTCGTCTTCCACGTCGAACAAAAACTCGTTGTCGTTGATGCGCAGGTACTTGAAGCGGCCCTCGCGCACGGCGCGCTGGCGCTGCGACTTGTAACGCCAGAACAGCGTGCGCGGGTGCGCAGGCGCATCGCCCTCCAGCACGGGCAGGATGCTCTCGCCGTCGGGCGGGTAGTCGGCATGGGGCGCCACGCCCGCAGCGGCCAGCAGCGTGGGCAGCCAGTCCATGGTGGCGGTGACCTGGTCGCTCACCTGCGGTGCAATACGCGCAGGCCAGCGCAGCAGCGTGGGCACGCGGATGCCGCCTTCGAGCAGCTCGGTCTTCTGGCCGGTGAAGGGCCAGGTCTTGGAAAAGCGCTCGCCGCCGTTGTCGCTGGTGAAGACGACGATGGTGTTGTCGGCCAGGCCTTGTGCCTTGAGTGCATCCAGCACCTGGCCCACCGCCTTGTCGAGCGAGCGCACCATGCGCGCATAGGTGGCCAGGTTGCCGCCGTCGTAGTGAAAGAGGTCTTTCAGGCCCAGCGAGATTTCTTCGTCCTCCGGCCCCACCCAGGGCCAGTGGGGCGCGGTGAAGTGCAGCGACAGAAAGAACGGCTTGGCCGCGCTGCGCTCGCCGATCCAGCGCGTGGCCTCATCGGCCAGCAGCTGGGTGTAGTAGCCCACGCGCTCCACCGGCACCTCGCCTTCGTACAAATCGCGCGCCACGGCATCGCCCACGCCGGGCTTGTGCGTGAAGTAGTCGATGGCACCGCCATAGTTGCCAAAGAAGCGGTCGTAGCCACTCTTGAGCGGGCCGAAGGTGGGCAGGCTGCCCAGGTGCCACTTGCCAATCAGCGCCGTGTCATAGCCCGCATCGCGCAGCAACGATGGCAGCGTGGGGTGCTCGGGCGGCAGGCCGTGCACATGGGCCTTGCGCACCAAGGGTTCCTCCAGCCCGCCGCGCAGGCGGTACTGGTAGCGCCCGGTGATGAGCGCAAACCGCGTGGCCGAGCACACAGCCGAGTTGGCATAGGCCTGGGTAAAGCGCACGCCCTCGCCCGCCAGCGCGTCGAGGTGCGGCGTGGTGAAGTCGGCCTGGCCGTACACGCTCAGGTCGGCCCAGCCCAGGTCGTCGGCCAGGATAAAGACGATGTTGGGCGCTTGGGTGGAAGCGGAGGCGGCCACATTGGTGGTGATGCTCATGCAGCCCCCTTGGCCTTGCCGGCGGCATCGGTCTCGCGCCACTGCTTGTCGAGCTTGAGGTCCTTGACGGCCTGCTGCACGAAGGCGGGCTGGAACCAGGCCTTCACGTCAAACGTCTGGCGGATCAGCCCCAGCTTGACGCCGTCGTCCAGCACGCCCTGGTAACCGGCGATGAAGCCCTCGTCGAGCAGCGGCGAATATCGGGCGTTCAGGTTGTCGCCCGCCAGTTCTTCGCGGAACGACAGCTCGGGGTTGCCGCTGTTGTCGGCGTACAGCTTGATGAGCGCCTCGCGGTTGCCCTCTTGCGAAGACCAGTGGGCGGCGCGCACCAGCTGGGTCACCAGGCGCTGCGTGAGCTGCGGGTTCTGTGCAGCGAAATCCTCGGTGGCCAGGATGCCGGAGTTGATGGTGTAGTCCGGCCCACGGCCCTTGGTGCTCAGCGCAATCTGCGCGCCCTGGGCCTTGAGCAGGAACAGGTCCGAGCCGCCGAACGTGGCGTCGATCTGCCCGGCCACCACGGCGGCCTTGGACGTAGGCCAGTCCATGTTGATGAGCTTCACGTCCTTTTCGGTCAGGCCCGCCGTGGCCAGCAGGTTGTCGAAGGTGCGCTGGTAGGCGGTGCCCTTGAGCACCGTGACCTTCTTGCCCTTGAGGTCGGCCACGGTCTTGATGCTCACGCCCGGCGCCGTGGCCAGATAGCTGTTGCTGCCCCGGCCCGTGGCCGCAATGAAGCGGGTGGGCAGACCGCGCGCGCGGCCAATGACGGCGGCCAGGTCGCCGAGCGAGACGATGTCGAGCTGCTTGGCCGACAGCGCCTCGTGCACGGCCGGTCCTGCGCCGCGAAAGAAGTTCCACTCGATCTTGATGCCGTCCTTGGCAAATTCATCTTCCAGCCACTTGTTGGCCTGCAGCACCGCAAACACACTGCCGCCTGGCGAGGGCTTGCCGGCCGTACCCAGGTCGGGCGAGCCGATGCGGATGACCTTGGCGGGCGACTGGGCGCGCAGCACCATGGGGGCAGCCAATGCGGCAGCGCCAGCCACCAGCAGAGAACGGCGTGTGGAGAAAGCGAGGGGGTTTTGTTGTGTCATGGGAATCTCGGGGATCTGTAAAAGGGGAACAAACAATCAAACGGCAAATTGCCACTGCGCGGCAGGCGCCAGCTGCTCGCCGCGCTTGAGCGGCGGCTCGGCCAGGTCGGCCGCCGGGTGGCCGGAGAACTCGCGCAGCACGCTGTCCTTGATGGCGGTGAACGCGTGGGAGGTGCGCTCGCGCGGATGGGGCAGCCCCACCGGCACGGTGCGGCGGATGCGGCCGGGGCGCGGCTCCATCACCACCACGCGGTCGCCCAGGTACACGGCCTCTTCCACGTCATGGGTCACCAGGATCATGGTGATGCCCTCCTGCTGCCATATGCGGTGCAGCTCCTGCTGCAGGTGGGCACGGGTCATGGCGTCGAGTGCGCCAAAGGGTTCGTCCAGCAGCAGGATGTCGGGCCGGTTGACCAGCGCCCGCGCAATGGCCACGCGCTGCGACATGCCGCCAGAGAGCTGGTGCGGATAGGCAGTCTCAAAACCTTGCAGGCCCACCAGCGCAATGTGCTCGCGCACGGTGGCGCGCTGCTGGCCTTCGGTCAGGCTGGAGTTGAGCAGGCCCAGCGCCACGTTCTTCTCGACCGTGAGCCAGGGGAACAAGCGGTGCTCCTGGAACACGATCCCCCGGTTGAGGCTGGTGCCCACAATGCGCTGGCCGTTGAGCAGGATCTCGCCCTGGTAATCGCCCTCCAGGCCAATCACCAGCCGCAGCAGCGTGGACTTGCCGCAGCCGCTCGAGCCCACGATGCTCACGAACTCGCCGGGCTCGATGGTGAGGTGGATGTCCTGCAGCACGGGCAGGGCTTCGCCCTTGACCTCGTACTGCTTGTTCAGGCCGCGAATGGCCAGGGTACCGGCGTGTGCCATGGTGTGTTCCTTTTCAAATGACGTTGTTCTCAGCAATGGCCCGCAACTGGCGCGGCCCAGGCCAGTGCCCCCGGGGAGCTGGCTTTGCCAGGCCCCTGGGGGCGTCCCCCTGAGGGGGATGGCGCGCAGCGCCTCAGGGGGCTCAATACCTTGCGATCGTGCGATCACGCCAGGCCAGCAGGCGCTTTTCCAGTGCGGCCAGCAGCGCGTTCAGTACAAAGCCCACCAGGCCCACCACCACCACGCCAAACAGCACCAGGTCCATCCAGAAATGCTCGCGCCCATCGATCAGCGTGTTGCCAATGCCCTTGCCCGAGGCCAGCAGGTATTCGGCCCCCAGCGTGGCCAGCCAGCTGTAGATGAGCGAGAGCTGGATACCGGTGAACAGTGAGGGCGCGGCAGCAGGCGCCACCACACGGCGCAGCGTTTGCCACACGCTGAACTCGTACACGCGGGCCACCTCCAGGTACTCACGCGGCACGCTGCGCAGGCCCTCCAGCGTGTTGAGCACCACCGGAAAGAACGCCGCCATGGCCACAAACGCTACCTTGGCGGTATCGCCCAGGCCAAACCACATCGACAGCATCGGAATCCACGCAAACAGCGAGATCTGCTTGAGCGTGTGGAACGTGGGCCCCACCAGCCGCTCGGCCCAGCGCGACCAGCCCAGCAGCGCACCCACCGCCAGCCCGATGCCGGAGCCAATGCCGAACCCCCAGGCCATGCGCCACAGGCTGGCCGACAAGGCCACCCACAGTTCGCCGCTGACAACCTGGCCCACACCGCGATGCCATACGGCCAATGGCGATACCAGCAGGGGCGAATCGGACGCCCCCGAAGCCACCACCGCCCACCACACGGCCAGGATCAGCACGGGCAGCACCCAGCCCCGCAGGCGTGCGGGCACTTTTTGGAACACGTTGCGTTGCACGTTCACAGAAGACATTGGCACACCCCGTTCACAAACCCGGCTTGCGCCAGCGCAGCAGCCAGGCCTCGGACACGGCCAGCAGCTTGTCGATCACAAACCCCACGATGCCCACGGCCAGCACGGCGGCCAGCACCACGTCCAGCTGAAAGAGCTGGCGGCCATAGACGATGAGGAACCCAATGCCCTCCGATGACGCCAGCAGCTCCACCACCACCAGCGCCAGCCAGGCATGCGTGAGGCCATAGCGCACGCCGTTCCAGATGGGCGCCGTAGCCGCCGGAAACACCACCTTGCGCAGCATCTGCCAGCGGGTGAAGCCATACACACGCGCCACCTCCACCAGCCGGTTGGGCACGTTCTGAATGCCCTGGCAGGTGTTGATGGCCACCGGCACCAGGGCCGCCTTGGCGATCAGCAGAAACTTGAGCCCCTCGTCAATGCCCACCACCAGGATCAGCAGCGGCAGCCAGCCGATCACCGGCACCTGGCTGAAGGCCTTGAACAATGGGAAGAAATAGTCACGGAATGTCGGCGACAGGCCCATGGCACCACCCAGCACCAGGCCCAGCGACAGGCCAATGCCAAAGCCCGCAAACACGCGGACCATGCTGATGCGCAGGTGGTCCCACAACTCGCCGCTGGCCAGCAGCTCGCCAAACACCTTGAACACGGCGGCGGGCGGCGGCAGCACCTGCTCGGGCACCCAGCCCCACAGGGCGGAGAGCTGCCACAGCGCCAGTACGGCCAGCGGAAAGGGCCAGGCCCAAAGCGAACGCCTCGCCCAAGTCCAGGCAGCGTTTTGCCTTACCGCTGCGGGGCGGCGCGTGGGGGCATCCGGCAGCGCGTCCAGCGGGCTCACGGGGCTGCCTGGCCCGGCCGCGTTCAATGCGGGTATCGCCATCTTTTGCATTTCCTTTGTGGGTGGTGGAGCTGCTACCACCTGGGGTGAGCGCAGCGCCATCGATAACAACCAAAAGAAATGTAAAAGACGTTTGTTATAAAAATAAATGGTTAATACTCATATGCAATGACAAAGATGTTTGCGGCATGAGCAGCGACGCCTGCGTTATGAGGTTGCCTCGGCGCAGGCACAAAAAACCCGCCGCGCACAAGGTGCGGGCGGGTTGCAACGAGCGGTGGTGAGCGGCTTTTCCGGGCTTGGACACCGTGGTTCGGATTGGAGACCTGCATCAAGGGGCGGCGACCAGATCCCCGTTGGCGCCATACACGGGCCAGTAGCTCTCCAGCTTCAGCTCCTTGAGAGCAGCGTTCAGATAGCGGCGGTCAAACCAGCTATCGATCTCTGGCTTCTTGCGGATGAGTTTGAGCTTGTGGGCCTCGTCAGCCGCGTCCTTGTAGCGCGCCACCAGAAATGGGTCGAGCAGTGGCGACAGGCGCACGCGCAGCGGCTGGCCAATAAAGTCTTCGCGCCACACCTTCTCGGCGTACTCGGCCTTGCCCCACTGTGCAAACAGTTCGGCACGGCGGTTTTCGTCGGAATATTTATGGGCGTACAGCACCACCGTCTTGACCACGCGCTCCACCGCCCTGGGGTGGCGGGCGGCGAAGTCGTCGGTCACCAGCAGCGCCGTCTGGCGGGTGTACTTGTAGGAATCTTCTGCGGCCGACCACACCACCTTGGCCAGGCCCTGGTCACGCAGCTTGAAAAAACCCACATAGCCAAATGCGGCGTCGATGTCCTTGCTGACCAACGCCGCCTCAGCGCTGGGCAAATCCAGATTGAGCAGTTTCACATCGCGCTCGCTCAGACCCTTGTCGGCCAGCGCGCGCACGGCTGCCAGATGCAGGTTGGTGCCCTTGAATACGGCCACCTTGCGGCCCTTGAGGTCTTCCAGGCGGCGGATGTTGGAGTCGGGCGGCACCGCAAGGTAGAGCCCGCCGCGTACGCCACTGCCCAGAATGATCTTGGTCTTCACGTCACTGGCCCGGTGCACGATAGAGGGCAGGTCGCCCTGCCACGCAAAGTCCAGTTGCTTGTTGACCAGTGCCTCATTGACGGCCGGGCCTGCGCCCTTGAAGAAGGTCCATTGCACCTTCACGCCGTCCTTCTTGAACTCTTCTTCCAGCCCGCCATCGGTGTAGGCCAGCGCGGCCGAGGTGCCCCCATGGCGCACCGGGTCGCTGCCCACACCGCCGGTGGCGATGCCGATGCGGATCACCTTCAGGGGATCTTGCGCCTGTGCGGCTGCGCTACCCGCCCACAGGCCCAGGGCCATCGCTGCGCTGGCTGCCGTGGCAGCCGCCCAGAGCGCTGTTTTCCATTGCGTTTTTTTCATCTGTTGACCCTTCGTGCCTGTTGTCTTGCCTGTTGTCTTGCCTGTTGTCTTGCCTGTCGTCGTGCCGGTGTGCGTGCGCAATGTGCTGCACACATCGCCAATCACTCTAGGCAAGCCCTGCGCGTGGGCCAACGACCAAAAACAGATATCCAAATTTGCGAATGGCAGGCCCACGCGCGCCAGTGCAAGGCACAGTTTTCCGACTATGCATATGCAAACTGCTTCGTTGATGCGCTCACTGCGCGCTGTCCCAATCGTGTGGGAGTTCTCTTTCATCACCCCACCGTTTCAGAAAGTAGCGCCATGTCCAAGATCAACGATTTGCACCCCAATTTCACCCGCTTTGCGGTAGAGCCCTACACCCCCACCATCGGGGCAGTCATCCACGAGCTGGACCTGCGCCAGCCCCTGGACGCCGCCACGCAGGCCGAACTGCGCCAGGCACTGGCCGTGCACGAGGTGCTGTTCTTCCGCGACCAGCACATCACGCCGCAGCAGCAGGTGGACTTCACCCGCAGCTTTGGCAATGTGGCCGAGGTGAAGGCGTTCTTCCCCCGGCTCGAGAGCCACCCCGAGATCGAGATCGTGGAGAGCACGGCCGAGCGCCCCAAGGCGTCCAACCAATGGCATGCGGACATCACCTGGCGCGAGCAACCGCCGCTGGGCACCAGCCTCTATGCACAGGTGATCCCGGCCAGCGGCGGCGACACGCTGTGGGCCAGCCTCACGGCCGCGTACGCCAGTCTGCCGCCCGCCTTCCAGGCTTACCTGGAAACGCTCACGGCCGTGCACACCTGGGAGATCAGTGGCTGGACGGAGTACCTGCTGCGCAAGGACGCCAGCGGCGAAGAACTGAAGGCCGCCCGCGCCAAGTACCCGCCCGTGGAGCACCCCGTGGTGCGCGTGCACCCCGTCACGGGCAAGAAGATCCTGTACGTGAACCCCACCTTCACCAGCCACATCAAGGGCCTGCACCGCACGCACAGCGATGCGCTGCTGACCCAGCTGTTTGCCCTGCCGCAGGTGGCCGAGTTCCAGGCCCGCCTGCGCTGGGCGCCGGGCACGCTGGCCGTGTGGGACAACCGTTCCACCCAGCACTACGCAGTGGGCGACTTCTTTCCGCAGCACCGCAAGCTGCATCGCATCACTATTACCGAGTAGCCCCCTGAGTCGCCTTCGGCGCCATCCCCCTTGGGGAGACGCCCCCCTGGCCTGGCAAAGCCGGTTCCACGGGTGCACTGGCCTGGGCCGCGCCAGTGTCGAAGGCCGCGAGCCATCTCCACAAGTTTTGGAATCTCACATGACCCAACCCGACACATCCAGAAAACTGCGCCTCGGCGCTTTCATCATGGCCACGGGCCACCACGTAGCCGCCTGGCGCCACCCGGGCTCACAGGTCGATTCGGGTGTCAACATCGATCACTACATCGAGGTCGCCAAAACAGCCGAACGTGGTCTGTTTGACCAGGTGTTCGTGGCCGACAGCCCCGGCGTGTGGCACAAGGGCGACCGCGAGTCCTTCAGCCGCCAGGGACGCATCTCGCACTTCGAGCCCGTGACGCTGTGGGCGGCGCTGTCGGTCGTCACCAAGCACATCGGCTTTGTGGCCACAGCCTCCACCACCTACGAAGACCCCTACCTGCTGGCGCGCAAGTTTGCGTCGCTGGACCACATCAGCAAGGGCCGGGCCGCCTGGAACGTGGTGACCACCAGCGCCGAAAACGTGCACGGCAACTTTGGCCTGGACACGCACCCGGACCCCGCCACGCGGTACGAGCGCGCCCACGAATTTGTGGACGTGGTCAAGGGGCTGTGGGACAGCTTTGACGACGACGCCCTGGTGCGCGACCAGGCAAGCGGCATCTACTTTGACCCCGACAAGCTGCACGCACTCAACCACGTGGGCAAACACCTCAAGGTGCAAGGGCCGCTTAACATCGAACGCTCGGTGCAAGGCCACCCAGTGATTGTGCAAGCCGGCTCTTCGGAAGACGGCAAGGAACTGGCCGCCGCGACGGCCGAGGCCATCTTCACCGCCTGGACCAGCCTGGCCGAGGCCCAGGCCTTCTACAAGGATGTGAAGGGTCGCATGGCCAAGTACGGCCGCAGTCCTGAAGAACTGCTGGTGCTTCCCGGCATCTCCCCCGTGATTGGCCGCACCGAGGCAGAAGCCCAGGCCAAGTGGGCCGAGCTGCAGGCCTTGATCCACCCCAGCGTGGGCCTGGCCACTCTCACACCCTTCTGGCCCGGAGAGGACCTGTCGAAGTGGAACCTTGACGCACCTCCGCCGTACATACCCGAGCCACCCAAGGGCATCAACAGCCGCGCCCACGTGGTGCTGGAGCTGGCCCGGCGAGAGAAGTACACCGTGCGTCAGCTGTACGAATACCTCGCCGGTGCACGCGGCCACTGGGTGGTGATCGGTACACCCGAGACCATTGCCGACCGCATGCAGGAATGGTTTGAGAACGGGGCGGCGGACGGCTTCAACGTGATGCCGCCTGTATTGCCCCAATCACTCAACGAGTTTGTGGACCTGGTGGTGCCTGAACTGCAGCGGCGCGGTCTGTTTCGCACCGCCTACGAAGGCACGACCCTGCGGGAAAACCTGGGCCTGGCACGGCCCGCGAGCCGGTACACAACACTGCTCGCGAAGGCGGCCTAGGCATCATGCATGGCGATCCCAATGACATCGGCAGGGCTGTCCGCAGGGCTCCTTCGTCATGTGCCACCCTGCAGCGCCGCAGGGTTGGGATGACTCGGCAGGCGCGGCTGGCCTGCCTTGACACGGCGCACGGGCAGATCGGTCGCCAGGCGCTTCAGGGCGGCTCCCCGGGATGCGGACTGAAAGCCGTGCGGTACCACCAGCACGTCCGTGCGGGCTTCATGGAGGATGCGTTGCGCAACGCTCTCGAACAGCCAGTCTGCGCACCGGGACGCGGGATGCTTGCCCACCACGATCAGGTCGGCCCCGGCCCCTTGCTGCGCCACCAGCACCTGCCGCGCCGGGTCGCCCCGGCCGATGGAGGATGAAAGCCGGTTGCGCCGCGCATCGTACGAGTCGGTCAGCGTGAACATGCGGTCTTGCGCATGGCGCCTGCATTGCTCGCGGTAGATCTGGATGGCGCGTGCCGACACTTCGGCATAACGCAGCTTGCCCTCGTTGGCAGTGCTGACGGCATGGAACAGTTCCACACGTGCGCGGGGGTGGAGCGCGAGGCCCAGCTCCACCAGGCGATGCGAAGCCTGAGAAAAGTCCACCGCCACCGTCAGGCTCTGGTAGGGCTGTGCCGCTGCGCTACGCACCACGATCACGGGGCGCTGGCAGGCACGGAGCAACTGGATCGCAGGGTGCGCGCCGAACCAGGCCCGCAACCCGCGCTGCGGGGCCATGCCCCACACCACAAGGTCGTGACCCGCTGCCGCGCGGGCGATATCCGCCACCGTGCAATCCATGCGTGTTCCGGCATCAACAGGAATCTGGTGGCGCTGCCGAATCTGCAGCGCATGGTGCAACAGTCGCACGGCCACGTCGGGTGGCGGCACTTCGCCGGGTTGGGAGAGATACACCAGCTGCAACGCAGCCCGATGCTCTGCGCCCAGCAGCGCTGCGCGCGCCAGCGCGTGCCCTCCCGGTTCAGAAAAATCGGTGACGGCAAGGATGGAACGAGGGGTCATGAGGGTACGTCCTTCTGTGGTGAACAACGCGCACTCCTCCAACGGCTGCCAGTGCGATTGGCGCCGGTCTGGTGAGAAGTGATCTGGTGGTACGGCCCGCAGCGGGCCGGCGTGCAAAGGCGACTAGGTGAGGTAGTCGCCCGTGGCCTCGGGCTGGTACTGGATGTTCTCGATGGTGGCGGAGCACTCTTCGCCATGGGGCGTTTGCCAACGGGCCACGTCCCCGGCCCGCAAGCCCAGCAGGCTGATGCCGACCGGCGACAGCACCGAGATGAAGCCCGCCGCAGGCTCGGCGTCCTGCGGGTAGCACAGGGTCAGCACCTGGCGCCGGTGGGTGTGCTGGTCCACCAGCTCCACGCGTGAATTCATGGTGACCACGTCGGCCCGCACGGTGCGCGGGCTGGTGATATCGGCGTTGGCCAGCAGGTCGTCCAGCAAGGGGGCTGGCCGGTTGCCGACCAGCTTGGTCAGGCGCGAATAGTCCAGGTCGGTGAGCGTGCGCTCGCCAGGGGTCACAACTGCATGCATACAAAGCACTCCATCGAATGCGGCGGTGCCCCGTGGGGACAAGACGGCCGCTACCGCGCTTGGCTGGTGCCCGGCGGTGGATGGTTGCGCTACAAGGGGATGAGGAGAGAGGGTGCCGCCGGGCTCAGGAATGTGCTGGCGTCAGCTGACGACGCGCGTTCTTCTTGGCCACCGCTCGCGCGCAGGCCGCTGCGCGGGGCAGCACAGCCAGGGCGGAAAAAGGGCAAACCAGAAGGGTCGTCATGGGCCCGAGTGTAGGCAACACGGGCGGTTCTGGGGGCAATAGCCCCAGGGTTCTTGCCAGATAGCGGCTGGCCCGTACTCGGACACGGCGGACGGCGCTCGCCCGCCAGGGGTACACGCAAGTCTGCGCAAAGGGGTGACGGTTACAGAGGCTGTGCAGAGCCGCACGGCATCAGGCCGTCGGCCCCGCGCCATCATCATAGCTTGGCGATGGACACCTCCGTGGACTTGACCAGTGCGACCACATCGGAACCCACGACCAGGCCCAGGTCGTCCACCGAACGGGTGGTGATGACGGAGGTGACGATGCCCCAGGGGGTTTCGACATCGACCTCAGAGACGACATCGCCGCGAATGATCTCGCGCACTTTGCCCTTGAACTGGTTGCGTACGTTGATGGCTTGAATGGACATGGGGTTCTCCTTGAATAGTCCGTTGAGAAATGAAAACAGTGGGTGAGAGAAACAAAAAAATCACACCGCCCAGCGCAGGCCATGCGCTGGCACACCTGGCCATGGCGCCTCGTGTGCGGGGTCGCCATCGGGCTTTTGCAGCACGCGGTCCAGGATGCGTTTTTCGATGGCAGCAAACGCGGCGTCACCGTGCGAACGGGGGCGTGGCAGGTCGATGCGCTGGTCCAGCGCGATCTGGCCGTCTTCGATCAGGATCACACGGTCGGCCAGGGCCACGGCCTCTTGCACGTCGTGGGTGACCAGCAATGCCGTAAAGCCGCTGGTGCGCCACAGGCCTTCGATGAGGCGGTGCATCTCGATGCGGGTCAGTGCGTCGAGCGCACCAAGGGGTTCGTCCAGCAGCAGCAGGCGCGGGTTGTGCACCAGCGCACGCGCCAGGGCCACGCGCTGGCGCTGGCCGCCCGACAGGCGTGCCGGCCATTCGCCCAGCCGGTCGCCCAGGCCCACGCGCGCCAGCACATCGGCCGCGGCGCCGCGCCGCTCGGGCGGCAGGCCCAGCGCCACGTTGTCAGCCACACGCTTCCAGGGCAAGAGGCGCGAGTCCTGGAACATGATGCGGGTGTCACCGCTCAGGCCCGTGATGTCCCGGCCGTCCAGGCGGATCGCGCCGCCAGAGACTGACTCCAGGCCCGCCACCAGACGCAGCAGCGTGCTCTTGCCGCAGCCACTGCGGCCCACAATCGCAACGAACTGGCCGGGTTCAATCGTGAGTTCGGTCTTCTTGAGGACATCGCGCGTGCCGTAGCGCTTGTCCACACTGCGCACTTCCAGGCGCACGCCCTGCGCTGTGTTGGGATCGTTCTGGCTCATGGCATCAGGCTCCGGGTTTGAAAAGAGGCACATCGAGGGCATTCACGCGCCTGGGCAGCAGCTTCTCGGCCAAAAAGGCGTCCGCAATGCGCTGTTGCTCGGCAAGGGCCGTGGGCACCACGGCGCGCACCTCATAGCTGCGGCGGCTATTGGCCAGCTCGATCACGCCCGCATCCAGCCCCCACACCGGTGCCAGCAGCGCGGCTGCGTCCTTGGGACTTTGCTTGACCCAGGCACCGGCCTTCTGCAGCTCGTGGAAGAACACACCGAGTACATCGGGTCGGGCCTTGGCATAGGAAGTCCCGGCCAGGTAATAGCGCTGGTAAGACGCCAGCTCACGCCCGTCGGCCAGCACCCGTACCGCCGACTGCTTTTGCACGGCGGCCAGGAACGGGTCCCACACCACCCAGGCATCAATGGCGCCACGCTCGAAGGCTGCACGGCCGTCGGCCGGCGTGAGGTAGGCGGGCTCGATATCCTTGAACGTCAGGCCGGACTTCTCCAGCGCTGCAATCAGCAAGAAGTGCACGCCCGCCGCCTTGGCAAAACCGATCTTCTTGCCCTTGAGGTCGGCCACGGTCTTGATGGGCGAATCGGCACGCACCACGATGGCCTGGGCGGCGGGCGATGGCGATTCCTGCGCCACGAAGGTCAGGTTGGCGCCGGCTGCCTGGGCGAAGACGGGCACGGTGTCGGCCACGTCGGCACTGACATCGATGTTGCCCAGGTTCAGGGCTTCGAGCAAAGGCAGGCCACTGGTGAACTCGTGCCACGAGACCTTGACGTTCAGCGGTGCCAGCAATTGCTCCAGCGTGCCCCGTGTTCGCAGGATGGTGGTGAGCGTGGATGATTTCTGCAAACCAATGCGCAGGGTCTCGGGCTTGCCTTGCGCCGCAGCAAAGCCGCTGGACAGGGCCGCGAGGGCACCGAGCACGGTACGCCGATGAATCAGGAAAGGAAGGGTCATGGTCGTGATGAATGCGTTGTAGGAATGTCGGAGTCAGGGCCCCGCAGCTCAAGCCGTCTGGTAGCCCGGGTGCCAGCGCAACCAGTAGCGCTCCAGCCCCTTGGCAAACACGTCAGCCAGCTTGCCCAGCAACGCGTACAGCAGGATGCCCACGAGCACGATGTCGGTTTGCAGGAACTCACGCGCATTCATCGTGAGGTAGCCAATACCCGCCTGTGCCGAAATGGTCTCTGCCACGATGAGGATCACCCACATCAGGCCGAGCGAGAAGCGCAGTCCCACCAGGATGCTCGACAAGGCGCCGGGCAGAATGATCTGGCGGTACAGCTGCCAGCGCCCGAGGCCGTAGGTGCGGCCCATCTCAATCAAGCCCGGGTCCACATTGCGGATGCCGTGGAAGGTGTTGAGATAGATCGGGAAAAACACCGACACGCTGATAAGGAACAGCTTGGCCGACTCGTCGATGCCGAACCACAGGATCACCAGCGGAATCAGCGCCAGCGCAGGGATGTTGCGCACCATCTGGATGGTGGAGTCGAGCAGCGTCTCGAACAGCTTGACCGAGCCGGTGAGCAGGCCCAGCAGCAATCCCAGGCCGCCCCCGATGGCCAGACCCGCCAGCGCCCTGCCTGCGCTGACCTTGACGTGGGTCCACAGCTCGCCGGACAGGGTCAACGTCCAGGCCGCCTTCACCACCTCCAGCGGCGCAGGCAACACGCGGGTGGACAGCCAGCCCGAAGAAGAGGCGATCTGCCACAACACGATGAGCCCTACAGGCACGGCCCAGGGCAGCAGACGCTGCGCCACGTTGGCCACAAAGCGGACCAGCGACGCTGGGAGCAAAGGCCCTTCGAGCGGGAGATCGACGGAGTCCGCCACAGGCGATATCTGCAGCTCTCGGGTGGTCTGTGTCATGGCGTGATGTCCTGTTCGTTATCGGGCTCCAGGAACTCCAGCTGGTTACCCGCCGGGTCCTTGACGTAAAAGCGCAGGTAGCCGGGCAGCGCGCGGTTTTCCACCAGCGGCAGCTCGGCCTGCAGCAGGCGGTGGCGCAGCGCGGGCAGGTCCTGCACCTCGAAGGCCAGGTGCGACACCGCAGGCGCCGGTTGCCAGTGCTCGGTAGGCACCAGATCGATGCGCTGGGTGCCCGCGGCAAACCGCAGCGTGTTACCGGCCTGCAGGCGCACCTCCGGCAGGCCCAGCAGGCTGGCGTAAAAGCGCCGGATGGGCGCCTCGGCCCCGGCCGGGAAGGCCAGTTGCACGTGGTTGATGGACTGGATGCTCATGGCATATCTCCTGCGGTGCCGATTCAGCTTTGCGACGCACGGGGCACAAAGTCATTGGCGACGGTCTCGCCAAACGGCCCCAGCGGGTTGCCGCCAGAGAGCTTCTCGCGCACGCCCACGGGCAGCAGCGGGAACACCAGCTCGGCAAACCGGTAAGCCTCTTCCAGGTGCGGGTAGCCCGAGAGCACAAAGGTGTCCAGCCCCAGCGCCGCGTATTCCTCGATGCGCGCCGCCACCGTTTCCGGGTCACCCACCAGCGCCGTGCCCGCACCACCACGCACCAGGCCCACACCAGCCCACAGGTTGGGGCTGATCTCCAGGTCGGCCCGGCTGCGCTTGACACCACCCGCATGCAGCTGTGCCATGCGGCGCTGGCCTTCGGAATCCATGCGTGAGAACACCGCCTGGGCACGCGCCACGGTCACGTCGTCCACATGGCTGATGAGTTCTTCTGCAGCGGCCCAGGCCTGGTCTTCGGTTTCGCGCACGATGACGTGCAGGCGGATGCCAAACTTGACCGTGCGGCCCCGCTTTGCAGCGCGGGCGCGCACGTCGGCCACCTTCTTGGCCACTTCGGCGGGGGGTTCACCCCAGGTCAGGTAGGTCTCCACCTGCTCGGCCGCCAGGTCGTGGGCGGCGTCGGACGACCCACCGAAGTACACCGGTGGGTGCGGCTGCTGCAAGGGCGGAAACAGCAGCTTTGCGCCCTTCACCGTGAGGTGCTTGCCCTCGTAGTCGAGGCTTTCGCCCTGGTGGCTGCGCGTGAGGATTTCGCGCCAGATGCGGATGAACTCGGCCGACTGCTCGTAGCGCGTGGCGTGGTCCAGAAACACGCCGTCGCCCTCCAGCTCGGCCTGATCGCCCCCGGTCACCAGGTTGATGAGCAGTCGCCCGCCCGAGAGCCGGTCGAACGTGGCCGCCATGCGTGCAGCCAGTGCGGGCTGGTGCAGGCCGGGGCGCACAGCCACCAGGAACTTGAGCTTCCTGGTCACGGCAAGCAGGCTGGACGCAACCACCCACGGGTCTTCGCAGGAGCGGCCGGTGGGTATCAGAACGCCCTCGTAGCCCAGGCTGTCAGCGGCAACCGCCACCTGCTGGAGATAGTCATGGCTGAGCTGGCGAGCGCCTTTGGCGGTGCCAAGGTAGCGGCTGTCGCCGTGGGTGGGAATGAACCAGAAGATTTGCATGGGACAGGTCTCTTCAAAACGGGATCTCAACGAGGTCCGAACGAAATCAGTAGGAGATGGCAAAGCCGAACTGGGGCGGGCGCAAGACTGCGCGCCGCTGCTGACCGTTCAGCCCCCAGGCGGTGGCCGTGACGCACAGAACGCGTCGCAGCTGGGCGTGCAACGGGAAAGGCATGGGCGCAGGCATGGCAAGCTCCTTGGAACGTGTTTGTGGTCTGGGTGGTGGGGTTACAGCAGATCGACCGGCGCGGCGTGCAGCAGGTTGAGCTTTTTGGGGATCAGCTTCAGGTCGAAGAAGGTGTCGGCAATGCCTTGCTGCTCGGCCAGGATCTCGCGCGTGACCGGGGCGGTGCCGAACTGCGCGCGGTTCAGGTACAGCTCGGTGATGGACTTGTCCAGCCCCAGCACGGCAGAGAGCTCTGCGGCTGCAGCCGCCTTGTTCTTGGACGCCCAGGTGTCAATCGCGTTGACCTCTTCGATCGCAATGCGCAACACATCGGTGTTCTTGGTCGCGAAGTCGCGCGAGGTGAAGTAATAGGCGCGGTTGTTGACCACACCCGTGGCGTCGGCCAGCAGGCGGGCATCCAGCGTCTTCTGGGCGGCAGCGAGGAACGGGTCCCAGATGATCCAGGCATCGACAGCGCCCTTTTCAAACGCGGCGCGCGCGTCGGCTGGGGCCAGGAAGACAGACTGCACGTCGCCGTATTTGAGACCGTTCTTCTCCAGCAGCTTGACCAGGAAATACTGCACGTTGGAGCCCTTGTTGTAGGCCACGCGCTTGCCCTTGAGGTCGGCCACGCTGCGGATCGGGGAGTCCTTGGGCACGATCACGGCCTCCAGCGCGGGGCGCGGCACCGTGGCGCCAGCGTAGACCAGCGGCGCGCCAGCGGCCTGGGCGAAGATGGGCGGGGCTTCGCCCACGTCGCCGAAGTCGATGGAGCCGACGTTGAGCGCTTCCAGCTGCACGGGGCCGGCGTTGAACTCGGTCCAGGTGACCTTCACGCCCAGCGGGGCCAGTCGCTTTTCGAGCGTGCCACGGCCCTTGAGGATGGAAAGCCAGCCCTTTTGGTGGCCCACGCGCAGCACGCGGCCGGGCGCAGTCGTTTGTGCAAGGGCCGGGGCCCCCGTGACGCCGAGAGCGGCGGCGGCCAGACCGGTGAGCAGCGCCTGGCGGCGATGAAGAGAGAAAGGTTTCGTCATGGTGATGGTTTGTTTCTAGAAAAATGGGGCGGCAAAAAGAGGCCAAAACTGCGGGAATTCAGCCCGCGACAGGCACCACCGGCATGAGCAAGAAGGCACCGATGACCACAAGCGAAGCCACCACCAGCAAGGCAACACCCAGCCAGCGCAGGGCGTCGCGCAAACCCAGGGGACGGTCTTCGAGGACCGATGGAGCCTGTGGCTGTGCGGACAGAGGGATTGCGTCACCGGACATGAACAGCACCTTTTTTTGTACAAGCAGGCAACAGCCCACCCTGCCTGCGCTCAGCGGGCATTACCAGGAAAACAATGGAAAGGAGGAAGGCGGGCGGAGCGTGGGCACCCGCGGCCAGGGCCGCAGGCGCGCGGTCCGTCAGACGCTACATCGCACTTGCGAGAAATGCACGGGCGCGAACCGTGTGGCCTGGGCGGGCGATGGGCGAAGGGTTTCGGTGACCAGCACGTTCACCGCGTCATCCAGCCGGGCGGCAATGTCGGCCTGCACGTGGTAGGTGCCCTCGGGCGTCAGCGTGACCTGGGCGTCGGTGGCGTAGATGCCGGGCAGGATGCTCTTGGCACCCAGCGACTGCAGCACGGGGCGCAGCGCATAGTCCAGCGCCAGCATGTGGTGCGGGCTGCCGCCCGTGGCCAGGGGCAGCACAGTCTTGCCCTTGAGTGCTGTCTGCGGCAACAAATCCAGAAACACTTTGAGCACGCCGCTGTACGCCGCCTTGTAGACGGGCGTAGCCACCACCAGCACGCTGGCATCTGCCACCTGGTCAATCGCCTTCACCACGGTGGGATGGCCAAAATCGGCCAGCAACAGCGCCTGGGGCGACAGGTCGCGGATATGGACGCGATCCACCAGCGCGCCGCGCACCGACAGGCGCTGGGCCACGGCGTCGAGCAAGGCGGCGGAGCGGGAGCGCTCTGAAGGGCTGCCAGCGATGAGCAAGGCGGACATGGTGTTGGTTCCTTTGTTACTACTGTTTTGATAGCTACCAGCGCATGACGGACTAGCGCTTGAGCTTGTTTTTCTTATAAAAAGGACAAACAACGCCCCGCCCGGCCCGTTGGGACCAGGGTTCTTCCATGGTGGCGGAGCATCACCCCAGCCACCTTCGGGGCGGTTGGGCCTGCTTACTTGCGCGTGTAGATCTGATCGAAACTCGCGTTGTCCGCAAAATGGTCCTTGGCAGCCTTGTCCCAGCCACCGAACGCGTCGTTGATGGTGAACAGGTTCAGCTTGGGGAACTGCTTGGCGTACTTGGCCTTGGCCTTGTCAGAGACTGCGGGGCGGTAAAAATGTTTGCCCGCAATGTCCTGGCCTTCTTCGGTGTACAGGTACTGCAGATAGGCCTCGGCCACGGCACGCGTGCCCTTCTTGTCCACGTTCTTGTCCACCACCGACACGGCGGGCTCTGCCAGGATGGAGATAGACGGCGCGATCACGTCGAACTTGGTGCCGAATTCCTTTTCGAGCAGGTAGGCCTCGTTCTCCCACGCAATCAGCACGTCGCCCTGGTTGCGCTGCGCAAACGTGATGGTGGAGCCGCGTGCGCCGGTGTCGAGCACGGGCACGTTGCCGTACAGCTTGGCCACGAAGTCCTTGGCCTTGGCGTCGCCACCGTACTTGCGCTTGGCGAATTCCCACGCTGCCAGGTAGTTCCAGCGGGCGCCTCCCGAGGTCTTGGGGTTGGGCGTGATCACTTTCACATCGGGGCGCACCAGGTCGTCCCAGTCTTTGATGCCCTTGGGGTTGCCCTGGCGCACCACCAGCACGATGGTGGAGGTGTAGGGCGAGCTGTTGTGCGGCAGGCGCTTTTGCCAGTCTTTCGGGATCCAGCCTCCGTTGGTGTGCAGCGCATCGGTGTCGCCCGCCAGCGCCAGGGTGGCCACGTCGGCGTCCAGCCCGTCGATGATGGAGCGCGCCTGCTTGCCCGAGCCGCCGTGGCTTTGCTTGATGGTCACGTCCTGGCCGGTCTTGGCCTTCCAGTGCTTGGCAAAGGCCTGGTTGAACTCCACGTACAGCTCGCGGGTCGGGTCGTACGACACATTGAGCAGCGTCACAGACTGTGCAAACGACGGCAATGCCGTCAGGGCCAAACTGCCCACCAGGGCAGCGGCGAAGGGAAACTTGATAAAGTCGCGGCGAAAGTTCATGGAGGGGCCTCTTTTTGTGAATGTGTTGCGGTGCAAATCACCGATGGAACGCATTCTGGAAGGCCCTCTTCAAAACTGGAACTACTGAGATTTCAGTTCTTAATATCCAAATCATCTGAGCGAAGCCTTTTTCGCTCGCCCCACACCAAGGACATCCCATGGCACGCACCGTTCAATGCATCAAGCTCGGCAAGGAAGCCGAAGGCCTCGACTTCCCCCCCTACCCCGGCGAACTGGGCAAACGCATCTGGGAAAGCGTGAGCAAGGAAGCCTGGGCCGGCTGGCTCAAGCACCAGACCATGCTGGTCAATGAAAACCGCCTGAACCTGGCCGATGCGCGCGCCCGCCAGTACCTGGCACGCCAGATGGAAAACCACTTTTTTGGTGGCGGCGCAGACGCCGCGGCGGGCTACGTCCCGCCCAGCGCGTAACGGGGCGACGCGAAGTGCAGCGCTGCAAAAAGTGGTTTCGCCAAAACCATTTCTTTGGCGGCGGCGCAGACGCCGCGGCGGGATACGTCCCGCCCAGTGCGTAATGGAGCGAAGCGCAGTGCAGCGCTGCAAAAAGTGGTTTCGCTAAAACCACTTTTTTGGCAGCGGTGCTGACGCTGCGGCGGGATATGTCCCGCCCGGCACGTGACGCAACGCAACACACCCCGGAGCGGTTCGCGGTAAAAACCGCCTTCCCTTTCCAACAGGCCGGCGCCACGCCGGCCTTTTGCCGTCCACATGACTGAACCCATCGAGTGGCTGCCGGATGGCACCCCCTACAGCCCCCGCTTCGGCGACCGCTACCACAGCGAAAACGGCGGCCTCACCCAGGCCCGCCGCGTGTTTCTGCACGGCTGTGGCCTGCCCGAGGCCTGGGCGGGGCAATCGCAGTGGCGCATTCTGGAGACCGGGTTTGGCTTTGGCCTGAATTTCCTGGTGACCTGGGCCGCCTGGCGGGCTGACCCGCAGCGCCCCACGCTGCTGCACTTCGTATCGACAGAAGCCTGGCCCGTGAGTGCAGCCGATCTGCTGCGTGCCACCTCGGTCCACTCTGAGCTGGCGCCGCTGGCTGAGGCATTGCACCGCCAGTGGTGGGGCCTGCTGCCGGGCGTGCACCGCCTGCGTTTTGATGAAGGCCGGGTGCTGCTCACCCTGTATGTGGGCGACACCCAGGCCATGCTGCGCCAGCAGAACCTGACGGTGGACTCCATCTACCTCGACGGCTTCAGCCCCCAGCGCAACCCCGAAAGCTGGGACCTGCACACTCTGAAGGCCGTGGCGCGCTCTTGCCGTCGCGGTACACAGCTCGCCACCTGGACCATCGCACGCGCCGTGCGCGATGCCCTGGCGCAATGCGGCTTTGAAGTGACCCGCGTGCCCGGCGTGCCGCCCAAGCGCGACAACCTGCATGCCACCTTCAACCCGCGCTGGGAGCCGCGCACCCCGCGCCAGCCCGGGGCGACACCGGAGCCGTCTCTGCCCGGCCCCTGCATCGTGATCGGTGGCGGCATTGCAGGTGCCGCCGCCGCCGCCAGCCTGGCCCGACGCGGCTGGCAGGTCACTGTGCTGGACCAGGCCGCCGAGCCCGCCGCAGGCGCGTCCGCCCTGCCCGCCGGGGTCTTCGCGCCCCATGTGTCGCCCGACGACAGTGTGCTGTCGCGCCTGTCGCGCAGCGGCATCCGCTCCACGCTGGAGCAGGCCCGCTGGTTGCTGAACGAGGGGGTGGACTGGGCGCATTGCGGCGTGCTGGAGCATCGCACTGACGGCAGCCCCGGCCTGTCACCCGATTGGACACAAGGGCCGGGGGCCGCCTGGAGCGAGCCTGCGCCCCCCGCTGCCCTGGCGGCTGCCCAGTTACCGCCCGACGCAACCGCCTGCTGGCACCACCAGGCGGGCTGGGTGCGCCCGGCGCGCCTGGCCAGGGCCTTGCTGGGCCAACCTGGCATCCAATGGCGGGGAAATTGCGCGGTGGCCCAGCTGCGGCGCGTGGAGACACCCGCCACGACGCACAGTCCGGCCATCACCACGTGGCAAGTGATCGATGCCCACGGCCAAGTGCTGGCCGAGGCGCCCACCGTGGTCATTGCTGCAGGCGCCGGCAGCGCGGCGCTGCTGAACCACCGCTGGCCCCTGCAGCCGGTGCGCGGCCAGGTGTCGTGGGGCGTGCACGCCGACCCTGCAACACCGCAGCTGCCATTGATTCCGTTCCCGGCCAACGGCAACGGCAATCTGGTGCCCCGTTTCCCCCTGGGCGACCAAGCCGACGGGGATCAAGGCTGGGTGATGGGCTCGACGTTCGAACGCGATGTGCAGGCCCTGCCGCCCAGCACAGCCGACATCCACACCGCCCATGCCACCAACTGGGCCAAGCTGCAGGGCCTGCTGCCCGGCATCGCGCCCCAGCTGGAGCCTTTGTTCACCCAGGCGCTGGCCGTGTCGGCGCCTCAGCCCGCCCCGGGCGAGTCCCCCGCTCTGCGCACCTGGGCCGCCGTTCGCTGCACCGCGCCCGACCGGCTGCCTCTCGTGGGCCCGGTGGATGCGGTCCACCTGCCGGGCCTGTGGGCCAGCACGGCCATGGGCGCACGGGGGTTGACACTGGCGCTGTTGTGCGGCGAACTGCTGGCTGCCCGAGTGCAGGGCGAGCCCCTGCCGCTCGATGCGAAGCTGGCCCGGGCCTTGGGCACTGAGCGTTTGTAAGCGGTTCAAAAGCCTTTTGGAAAACCACACCAGCACTTGCTTATAAGCAAATAGGCATATTGGCAGAGCAAAACAATAGTTTGCATCCATAAGCACGTCCCCTACATTCACCCCCATGTATGAATTGGCGTTTGTTTTTGCGGGCTTTGCCGTCGGGCTCATCGTTGGCCTGACCGGTGTGGGCGGCGGCTCGCTCATGACGCCGATCCTGATCTTCTTCTTCGGCATCAAGCCCCACATGGCGGTCGGCACCGACCTGCTGTTCGCGGCCTTCACCAAAATGGGCGGCACCGTGAGCCTGGCCCGCCAACGGCTGGTGCCCTGGAAAGTGGTGGGCCAGTTGTGCGCCGGCAGCATTCCGGCGGCGCTGCTGGCGCTGTGGGCGCTGAAAGTCCTGGGGCCCGCCAGCGGCACGGCGCAGGCCATCATGACCACCACGCTGGGCTTCGCCCTGCTGCTCACGGCGGCGGCCACGCTCTACAAGGTGGTGGCGTTTTCTGCCCAGCGCCAGGCAGCCGAAGCCGCTGCCCGCAAAAGCCACACCGGAGACCCCACCCGCCCCCGCCACTGGAGCCTGCCGGTGCTGCTGGGCGCCGTGATCGGCACGCTGGTGACCTTTACCTCGGTGGGCGCAGGCGCCATCGGCGTCACGGTGCTGTTGCTCGTCTACCCCATGCTGCCGCTGCCACGCATCATCGGTGCCGACATTGCCTACGCCGTGCCGCTGACCCTGGTGGCGGGCCTGGGCCACGCATCCCTGGGCTCGGTGGACTGGCCTTTGCTTGCACAATTGCTGGCTGGCTCGCTGCCGGGCATCTGGCTGGGCTCTCGCCTCGTCGCCCGTACTCCTGAGCGCCTGATTCGCTCCGCCTTGTCCATTCTGCTGGCCTGGGCAGGCTTCAAACTGATTCTGATCTGAGCCCCTATGTACCAATACACCGCTTTCGACACCCAGTTCGTGAAACAGCGTGCCGCACAGTTCCGTGACCAGCTCACGCGCTGGCAGACGGGCAAGCTGAGCGAGGACGACTTCCGCCCCCTGCGCCTGCAAAACGGCTGGTACGTGCAGCGCTACGCCCCCATGCTGCGCGTGGCCGTGCCCTACGGCGAGATCGCCAGCCGCCAGCTGCGCGTGCTGGCGCAGATTGCCCGTGAATACGACGAGCCCGAAGCCGCCGTCTTCAAGGCCGCCATGGAAGGCCAGGGCAAGCTGGGCACCACGTTCCTGCCCACGCACTGCGCCCACTTCACCACCCGCACCAATGTGCAGTTCAACTGGATTCCGCTGTCCAAAAGCGCCGACGTGATGGACCTGCTCGCCAGCGTGAACCTGCACGGCATCCAGACCAGCGGCAACTGCATCCGCAACACCACCACCGACGCGCTGGCAGGCATCGCCGTGGACGAGATCGTGGACCCCCGCCCCTATGCGGAGCTGATCCGCCAGTGGTCCACGCTGCACCCCGAGTTCGCGTTTTTGCCCCGCAAGTTCAAGATCGCCATCACTGGCGCCAAGGACGACCGTGCGGCCACCGGCTGGCACGACGTGGGCCTGCACCTGGTCAAGAACGATGCGGGTGAGATCGGCTTCAAGGTGTTTGTGGGCGGCGGCATGGGCCGCACGCCAGTCATCGGCACCGTAATCCGCGAGTTCCTGCCCTGGAACCAGATCATGAATTACATCGAGGCCATCGTGCGCGTGTACAACGAGCATGGCCGCCGCGACAACAAGTACAAGGCCCGCATCAAGATTCTGGTGAAGTCCGAAGGCCAGCAGTACATCGACGACGTGGAAGCCGAGTACCGCCAGATCGTGGAGATTGACGGCGGCCCCCACACCATCCCGCAGGCCGAATTTGACCGTGTGGCCGCATGCTTTGTGCCACCCAAGCTGGCCGACATCGCTGACGTGGCACCTGCAGCCTTGCAGGCATCGCTGGATGCACAGGCGGCAGAGCATGTGATGTTTGGCCGCTGGCTCAAGCGCAATGTGCACGCCCACCAAAACGCTCAGCTGCGCGCCGTCACGCTGTCCTTCAAGCGCCCCGGCCAGTCGCCCGGCGACGCCACCAGCGACCAGCTCATTGCACTGGCCGACCTGGTGGACAAATACTCCGCCGGCGAAGCCCGCGTGACGCACGACCAAAACGTGCTGCTGCCCTGGGTGCACGCCAGCCGCCTGTTTGACCTGTGGCAAGAAGCCAAGGCCCTGGGCCTGGCCAGCGCCAACGTGCAGCTGCTGACCGACATGATCGCCTGCCCCGGCGGCGACTTCTGCGCGCTGGCCAACGCCCGCTCACTGCCGATTGCCGAGGCCATCACCCAGCGCTACCAGGACCTGGACGAGCTGGATGACATCGGCGAGATCGACCTGCACATCAGCGGCTGCATCAACAGCTGCGGCCACCACCACAGCGGCCATATCGGCATCCTGGGCGTCGATAAAGACGGCAAAGAGTGGTACCAGGTCACGCTGGGCGGCTCCGACGGCTCTGACCTGTCGGGCGCTGCCGTGGCCGGCAAGGTGATTGGCCCGTCGTTCTCGGCGGCCGAAGTTCCGGATGTGATCGAGGCCGTGCTCGGCACCTACCGCGACCTGCGCGAAAGCGGCGAGACCTTCCAGAACACCGTGCGCCGCACTGGCCTCGACCCGTTCAAGGAAGCCGCCAAGCAGGCACGCCACAAAGAACCAGAAACCGCTGCCGCCTGAGCCCCGCAGCGCCGTACAGCACAGCCCCACAGACATGATGTTGAAACTAATCGCCGCCCAAGACCACCAGCCGCCTGCCGATGGCGACGCCCGCGCCGTGGCCCTGCCCAACGATGCCGATGCGCTGGCCCTGCCGCTCGATGGCGTGGACCGTGTGGATCTGCACTTCCCCAACTTCACCGATGGCCGCGCATTCAGCCAGGCCTTCTTGCTGCGCCGCCGCCGTGGCTTTACCGGCGAGATCCGCGCCACCGGCGATGTGCTGATCGATCAGCTGGTGCAGATGCAACGCACGGGCTTTTCCAGCGCCGTGCTGCGCGAGGGCGTGGACGCTGCCGATGCGCAGCGCCAGTTTGAACGCTTCCCTGGCTTCTACCAGGGCGACGCAGTGAACCCCCAACCCCTGTTTGCCGCCCAGGCCGCCTGACAGGCGCACTGCCCGCGCGCCCGCTGCACCAAAACACGAGCCCCCTCACCATGAGCCAAATCGATCTCGCACGCATCAACACCGACCTGGGACGCAACGCGCCCGCCCTGGTGGAATGGGCCCTGGGCCTGGGCAAGACCAGCATCGTCACCACCAACTTCCGCCCCTTCGAAGCCGTGATCCTGCACATGGTCACGCAGGTGAATCCTGAAGTGCCCGTGGTCTGGATGGACAACGGCTACAACACCGAAGCCACCTACCGCTTTGCCGACGAAGTGACCCAGCAGCTGGGGTTGAAGCTGAAGATCTACCTGCCCCTGCGCTCGCGCGCCCACCGCGAAGCGGTGGACGGCCCTACGCCCGCGCTGGACGACCCACGCCACGCCGCCTTCACCGAAGAGGTGAAGCTGGAGCCTTTTGCCCGCGCCCTGCGCGAGACCGCGCCGCAAGTCTGGTTCACTGCGCTGCGCGCCACCGACACCGCCGTGCGCGCGCAGATGGACCCGGTGAGCATCAACCCCGACGGCCTCATCAAGGTCGCTCCACTGCTGCACTGGTCGTCCAAAGACCTGCACGAGTACTGCGTGAAACACGGCCTGCCCAACAACTTCGACTACGTGGACCCCACCAAGGGCGAAGACAACCGCGAGTGTGGCCTGCATATTGCCCACTGACCCCAGGTCCGACCATGAATGCCCGCACCGACTCAGCGCTGCTTGAGAAAACCAACAACATGAGCTACCACCTCAACAACTCCCACCTCGACGCCCTGGAAGAAGAAACCATCTTCATCCTGCGCGAAGTCGCCGCCGCCTTCGAGCGCCCCGCCCTGCTGTTCTCGGGCGGCAAGGATTCGCTGGTCATGCTCAAGTGCGCAGAGAAGGCCTTTGGCGCGGGCCGCATCCCTTACCCGCTCTTGATGATCGACACGGGCCACAACTTTCCTGAAGTGACGGACTTCCGCGACTTCCGGGCGAAGGAGCTGGGCGCCGAACTCATCGTGCGCAGCGTGGAAGATTCGATGGCGCGCGGCACCGTGCGCCTGGCCCACCCCGGCGAATCGCGCAACGTGCACCAGTCGGTCACGCTGCTCGAGGCCATCGAGGAATTCCGCTTCGACGCGCTGATCGGCGGCGCCCGCCGCGACGAGGAAAAGGCCCGCGCCAAGGAGCGCATCTTTTCGCACCGCGACAGCTTCGGCCAATGGCAGCCCAAGGCCCAGCGCCCCGAGCTGTGGACCCTGTTCAACACCCGCCTGCAGCCCGGCGAGCACTTCCGCGTTTTCCCCATCAGCAACTGGACCGAGCTGGACGTGTGGCAGTACATCGACCGCGAGCAGATCGGCCTGCCCAGCATCTACTACACGCACAAGCGCCAGGTGGTGGACAAGAAGGGCCTGCTGATGCCGGTGACCGAGCTGACCCCGCCGCGTGAGGGCGATATGGTGGAAACGCGCGATGTGCGCTTCCGCACCGTGGGCGACATCACCTGCACCGCCCCCGTGGAAAGCACCGCAGCCACCCCGGCCGAGATCGTCATCGAGACCTTGGCCGCCGACGTGAGCGAGCGTGGCGCCACACGCATGGACGACAAGACATCGGATGCTTCGATGGAGAAGCGCAAGAAGGACGGGTATTTCTGATGACCGCTATCAATTCAATAGCTACTGGCGCAAACAACACTAGCGCTACCGGCCAAAACGACCATATTTCCGCCCTCAAGTTCATCACTTGCGGCTCCGTCGATGACGGCAAGAGCACGCTGATCGGCCGCCTGCTGGTGGACAGCAAGGCCGTGCTGCAAGACCACTTGGCCGGCGTTCAGCGCCAGGGTGAGACCGACCTGGCCCTGCTGACCGACGGCCTTTCCGCCGAGCGCGAGCAAGGCATCACCATCGACGTGGCCTACCGCTACTTCGCCACGGAAGAGCGCAAGTTCATCATTGGCGACGCGCCCGGCCATGAGCAGTACACCCGCAACATGGTGACGGCCGCCAGCAGTGCCGACGCCGCCGTGGTACTGGTCGATGCGACCAAGCTCGACTGGAAGAACCCCGGCCTCGCATTGCTGCCGCAGACGCGCCGCCACAGCCTGCTGGCCCATTTGCTGCGCGTGCACTCGCTGGTGTTTGCCGTGAACAAGCTGGACGCGGTGGAAGCCCCCGCGCTGGCCTGGAAGCATATTCAAGGCGCACTGCAGGCCTTTGCCCAGGCGGCAGGCATCACCGTGCGCGCCATGGTGCCGGTCTCCGCCCTCAAGGGCTGGAACGTGGTGGACGCCCACGCAGGCTGGTGCGGCTATGACGGTCCTACCCTGCTGCAAGTCTTGGAAGAACTGCCCAACACCCCCGCCGACACAGCGCTGGCACCTGCCTTCCCGGTGCAGTGGGTCGAGAAGTTCTCGTCCTCGTCGGACACCAGCCAGGGCCGCCGCGTGTTCTGGGGCCGCGTGGCCGCCGGCAGTTTTGCGCCCGGCACGGCGGTGCAGATTTTCCCCAGCGGCCAGCTCGCCACGGTGGCCCAGGTGCTGGACCACGCCCGCCACCCCAAAGACGTGCCCGCAGGCACCAGCGCGGGCATCATCCTGGACCGCGAGGTGGACGTATCGCGCGGCGACTGGATTTTGGCAGCGCCCACACCCGCAGCAGCCCCAGCCGATGACGACTTTGGCGACACGCCCGCCGCCACCCCGGCCTGGCCCGCCAGCCGCGAGCTGCGCACTACCGTCGCCTGGATGGACGACGAGCCGCTGGTTGCAGGCCGCGTGTATTGGGCGCTCCACGGCCACCGCTGGGTCAAGGCCAAGGTCAAGGCCGTGGTGCACAAGCTCAACATCAACACGCTGGCCGAAGAAGCCGCCACACAGCTCGATCCCAATGCCATAGGCCATGTGGACCTGCTGCTGCAGGAGGCGATTCCCGCCGCAGCATTCAGCCAGGCCCGCGTGCTGGGCTCGCTGATTCTGGTGGACACCGCCAGCCACAAAACCGCTGGCGCCGTGCTCGTCAACTGATCCAGATCAGCGCCCCAAGCCCCAGTCACCCCATCGGGGTGAGGGACCCTGCAACCAAAGGTCGGTGAAAGCTTTTAAAATCGAGGGTTTTCACCGACCCACACAACTCCTGTCATGACCCACGTCGTTTCCGAAAACTGCATCAAGTGCAAGTACACCGATTGTGTGGACGTGTGCCCCGTGGACTGCTTCCGCGAAGGCCCGAACATGCTCGTCATCGATCCCGATGAGTGCATCGATTGCGCCGTCTGCATCCCCGAGTGCCCGGCCAACGCCATCTTTGCCGAAGAAGACCTGCCGGCCGACCAGATCGCCTTCATCAAACTCAACGCCGATCTGTCCTTTGCCGACGGCTGGAAGAGCATCACCAAACGCAAGCCCGCGCTGCCTGACGCCGACGAGTGGAACGGCAAGCCGGGCAAGGTCAACGAACTAGTCAAGTGACCCCCCTGAGTCGCTTCGCGCCATCCCCCAAGGGGGACGCCACCAGTGGCCTGGCAAAGCCAGTTCCACGGTGGCACAGGTCTTTGGCAGCGCCAGTTTCGGGCGCTGCGCGCGTGGCTTGAGCATGATTCAAGATACCGACGCCGTCGTCATCGGCGCGGGGCCCGTGGGCCTGTTCCAGGTCTTCCAGCTGGGCCTGCAGGGCATCACCGCTCACCTGATCGACGCCCTGCCCCATGCGGGCGGCCAGTGCGTCGAGCTGTACGGCGACAAACCCATCTACGACATCCCGGGCATCCCGGTGTGCACCGGGCGTGAGCTGGCGGGTCTGCTGCTGCAGCAGATTGCGCCGTTCAAGACCCAGTGGCACCTGAACACGCTGGTGTCCGCACTCACCGTACAAGCTGACGGGCGCCTGCTGGTCGAAACCTCGCAAGGCGCACAACTGCGGGCCCGCAGTGTGTTCATTGCCGCAGGTGTGGGCGCCTTTGTGCCGCGCACGCTCAAGGTGGACGGCATCGAGCGCTTTGTGGGCAACCAGGTCCACTACCAACACCTGCCCGCGACTGCGGATGTGGCCGGGCGCCACGTCGTCGTGCACGGCGGCGACGAGCCCGCCGTGGCCCGCGCCGTGGATCTGACCGAACAAGGCCAGGCGACCCGCGTGAGCCTGCTGCACCGCCGCGACGTGTTCCAGGCGCCTGAAGCCCTGCTGCAACGCTTGCAGCAATTGCGCGATGCGGGCCGGATCCACGTCGAGGCCGCACAGATCACCGGCATTGACACTGCGGGCGACCGCCTCACCGCACTGAACGTGGTGGATGCCGACGGCAGCACCCGCGCCCTGGCGCTGGACCTGCTGGTGGCCGTGCTGGGTATCTCCCCCCGCCTCGGACCCATTGCGGACTGGGGTTTGGCCATGGACCGCAAACAGCTGGTGGTGGACACCGAGGCCTTCCGCACCAGCGTGCCCGGCATTTACGCCGTGGGCGACATCAACACCTACCCCGGCAAACGCAAGCTCATCCTGTGCGGCTTCCACGAAGCCACGCTGGCGGCCTTTGGTGCGGCCGAGGTGCTCAAGGGCGACAAGGTGGCGCTGCAATACACCACCACCAGTCCACGGCTGCACCAGTTGCTGGGTGTCGCACCGTTATCGGCACCTTCTGCCGCCGTGTAGCCCCGGCGGGCCAGGGCTCGTCACTTCGTGCCCAAACGACGGGCCCACAAATAAGCACAAAATGTCCAAAAGGCGCGCAAGCGCCCGGCACGATGGCGTCTCCATCCACCCACCAGGAGCACGCCATGAGCCAACCCCCCCTTCAATCCATCTGGGACACCTACACCGCGTCGTGGAAGACCGATTCGGCCGCGGACCGCACAGCCCTTTTTACCCAGTCCCTCGACCCCGCCTGCACCTACAACGACCCGCTGGCCACCGCCCAGGGCTGGGACCAATTGACGGCCTACATGGACAACTTTCACAGCCAGGTGCCCGGCGGGCATTTTGTGACCCACTATTTCGCCAGCCACAACCAGCAGAGCATCGCCAAATGGAACATGGTGGATGGCAGCGGACAGGTGATCGGAGAAGGCGTGAGCTACGGCCGGTACAACGACCGGAATCGCCTGGTTGCCATGACCGGTTTCTTTGAAATCCCTTGAACCGACGCCGCCGTGCTTTATCTCCGGCAAATCCAGGAGGGCATCGATTTCATCGAGGCCCATCTCGAATCCGATATCCAGCTTTCCGAGGTGGCACGGGCTGCCGGGATGAGCCAGTGGCACTTCCAGCGGATCTTCAAGGCGCTGACCAACGAAACCCTCAAGACCTATATCCGGTCGCGCCGGTTCTCGCGGGCGCTGGAGCAGTTGACCAACACGCGGCTGAGCGTGCTCGACATTGCGCTGGCGTCCGGGTACGAGACGCAGGAGAGTTTCACGCGCGCGTTCCGCGATTGCTTTCGGCTCACGCCGTCGCAGTACCGCAAGATGGGCAACCGCTCGCTGTTCGTGCGCAAGATCCGCTTCGACGAAAGCTACCTCGCGCACATTCACCACAACATTTCGCTGAAACCCGACATCAAGGAGCAGCCTCCCATGCAGCTGGTCGGGCTGCCCACGGACTACTACGGCATCGACTCCGAAAAGAACAATCTGGGGCAAAAACTGCCGCCCCTGTGGGCGAAGTTCCTGCCCCGGCTGGGCGAGATTGCGAACACCGTGCCCGGGGTCTGCTACGGCGTCGTAGCCCCAGCGGGGCCCCACACCGAAGAACTGCGCTACCTGGCCTGCATCGAAGTGCGGGGCCTCGGTGCGCTGCCACCGGGCATGGTGGCCATGGAAATCCCCGGATCGACCTATGCACGCTTCACCCACCGGGGCCCTGCGCAGAACGTCGATGCGACGGTGAACTACATCTATGCGAGCTGGCTGCTGTCGGCCGGCCCGTCGCACACCCTGGGGCCGGATCTGGAAATCTACGGCTCGCAATACCACCCGACGTCCAGCGACTCCGTGATGCACTACGCGATCCCGATCGCCCAGGGCAAGCGCTGACCCTCCCCCTCCAAGAGGACCGTGCTCCTTTGGGGCGCCATCGCTAGAGGCGTCGAATCGGCCTGCCGGAACCGACTGAGAGAGTCCCTTTGAACCTGATTAAGATCATCCTGCGCCAGGGTCGGAACAGTAATTGAGCTGCCCGCTACCTACTGGCCAGGAGTGGTCAGCAGCTGCAATTGAGAGCGGACACTCAACGTAAAGGCAACCGGCACCTTGCGGTGAAGGGCTACACGGTGCAGGACTTCCGATAGTCGTGGAGCCCTTTACCGCAAGGTGTCTGAATTGACTGCCCAGCTATGCAGCTCTGAATGCATCTCGATGCCTGTCGACATATTCGGCGAGCTTCTGAAATACCAACTCGTCGCCGCGCGCCTTGCGACTTAGATGGACGAATGGATGCGCTTCGTCGTCCTTCACGGAATCAAGCCAAGTCCGTCGCTTGGCCTCATGTAGGTGTGGCTCCGGGAACGGGAACATGCGTGAACCCTCGTCAATGCACGAAGCGACGGACTCAACACCAATACGACGGAAGGTCTCCGCAAAGAAGGAATACGGCGGATTCGCGGGGAAGTCGCTCTCGTAGAAATACTCCAGACCGCCGTTGTCGATGATGCCCTGAGTTGTGTTGATGACCACCACTGTTTGCAAGGCCTCTGGTAACCGACTCACGCAGCAATCCGCCTCAAGCACCTTCGCTGTGGTGTATGCAGATGCACGTTCAAGCAGGGACTGAGTCATACGTATAAAGTAATCTAGACCACACAAACTGCCGGATAAAAATGCATCTCGAGGGATATTCTGCACACAAGATGCTCGTAGGCGGGATGGGGCTCATCGACCGAACGCTGTTGGCTCTTATCAATCCATTCTGAATCAATGCCTTCTTCGGGGAATGTGGCCCCATCGCAGGCTAAGGGCCCGCTAGCGTCCCTCGCTGTGGGGCAGTTCGGCCAGCCGCAGCCTGCGGCGGCAGATGAAAGCGAACGCTCAACGATTGAGCTGAGCGGACGCCACCGGCAAGGCACTTGGGCCGCCCTCTCGGCTGACAGAGTTTCACTTCTCAGACACGACAAACGCCTTGGTAGCGATGAGCTTGCCATTGGCGGAGAACTCCACTCTGCCTTGCCCTATTCCAAGCGCTGTGCCTGAAGTAGACGAGACCATGTAGTACGGCGACTTGTTGACTACCGGTTGGGCCTTCTGAACCGAGACTAGCCTCTCCCCATTGAACCAACGAATCTCGACAGATGGCTGCCCACCGTGAACACCGGGTTGTGACGTCAACGTGGCGTGTGCATATATTCGGCCCTCGAACGTGAACGTATCCGCGATCTCGCGAACCTCACCGAGCCTAGGGACGCTCTTGGCTGTGACGAGTGTCACTATCCACTTCTCGATAGGTACGAGTTCACCGATGGGAGGGCTTGGCGCCCGAGCGGAGGCGCCCACTCTGACATCTTGGCCGGCGCCGGCGGCTGCCGCCTGGCTCACGACGGAAGTCTGGGACGAAACCGTCGTGCATCCGAGGTTCACGACGGTTGCGGCGGCAAGCAGCAAGGGAAGCAAAATGTTCTTCGACATAAATCCAGTGTGGGTTCTGAGCGGACTAACGTGATTTAGACCACAAAACCTGTGGGATAAACTGAACCGCGCGGGATATTCTGGACACTGATTCTCCTGGAAGTGTCTTGCAGCATAGGTTTGCAGTGATGAACTGTTTAAACATCCAAGTACAAAAATCCGCTAAACCCGGCAAGCGTCACCTCGACAAACTATAGCTCGCCAGTCGGCAGACACTGGGATTTCCAAGAGCCGCAGCAGCAAGTCAATTGCGGCTCCCGGGCTGAGCTTCTGAACGGCGGCTTTGGGCCTAGAGCCGAAAGTGGGCACCGTTCCCCAGAGCAGTCATTGATTCGTATCCACCTGCTTGCAGCTGAAAACGTGACTGTCGAGAGCCCTGGCTTTGCAGGTTCGCAGGCTATAGTTTGCCTCGGTGAACTTTCCGGGGGGCGGAATGTTTGTATGGAATGCGGTGGCAGCCCAGCGCTTCCAAATCTGGGCTCCAAGCCGTTTTCAGGAGCAATCAGTGTCCGAAAGTAGCTCCTATCGTTCAGCTTATCCCGCAGGTCCTGCGAGATAAATTATGTTTGGATTCAGCTAGGCAGAGCAATGGAAGAAATGATTGGGCTAATGTCCAACGCCAAATGGAAGAAGCTCTTTGCACACCTGGCACAAGCAGGGGTGGCTAGCTGTTGCACATGGAAATTGCTGGAGTGGGAGAGTTCCAGAGATGGCTTTCTTCCCGCACTAGATTGCCTCACCGAGCTAGGTGTCGGTGATTGTGGTGCGGTTCAGGGTGGACCATTTCAATACTCAGAGATTGAGTGGCTGCTCATCCCCGAAAAGACAACCAGGTGGCCCCAAGCGCAACCTCAGCATCGTTATGAGTCCCAAGATATAGGCAGAGTCCAGGCGGAAATTGATTCGCTGGGGCAGTACCCTTACCAAATCACCTCAGCAGGGCTAGTGGTAAGCGGGTATGCGTCTTAACAATTCGTTTACCGCCGACACGCGTCGCGGGCGGCAGTAACTCCAACTTTGAACGTCCGCTTCTCCTTGCTGCAACCGACCGCTCCTGGCCGGATTCTGCCTTATGGCGAGGGGCGCTAGCGGGCCCTGAGCCGACGCGGTGAAACACTGCTGCAAAGCGTCCGTTGAGCCGCTGCGAGCTGCCTGACCGTCCAAACGTGCTGTCGGAATGCGCGGTCCTTGCCCCTTAACACGCTAAAGCTTGCCCGGTTTTTCTAATTAGGTAACTGCCCGCGTACCTAGGCTGCAAGCCAGCTCAAGGAGAAAGTAGTGACCAGAACATTCTGTGCCGTCCAATTCATCCCGCAGGTCTTGTGAAGCGTAACGCGTTAGAGTTCAGCCCATATGAGCAATCCCGAAGATCCGCTAGTTGTGGAGTTACGAACTTTTCTTGGCTCGTACGCAGAGCACGATCCAGACTGCCCGGCATTTGATGCTGTTGGTCCCGCCATTCTCGCCCCAGCGAACTGCATATGCGGTTTGACGCAACGTCAGGAAGAACTCATTACAAAAATCAGGTCCCGGCTTGCACCTTCCGGATATGTCGCCTGAGTCCCAGAGCCCTTGGCCGGCAAAGCTTGTTTTGCCGTCGATCACCTTAGGCGTCGGCTGAGTTTCCATAGTGAACGTCCGCTTTCATTGTTCACAATGGACTGCTCCTGGCCGGATTCTGCCCCACGGCGAGGGACGCGAGCGGGCCCGCTCTAGACAGTCACCGCTGCCTCAAGGCGCCATTCGCACCTATGAAGGAAATGAACTGCGCCACTTGTGAAACAGCTCGTTGACCTCACTCAACCCTGTTTAACTAGAATCCAACCATATCGCTGGGGGTGTCCTGCAATAAATCCGTTGCTGGGCTGAGATCAAACCCTTCGAACCTGTTGCCTGCATTGTTTTACTTTGCAGGCTTGAGATCATCCTCGCGCAGGGAAGCAAGTCCGCCATGGCACGGCCCTGAACACGTCAGGGCGCACTGGTGGGCGGCCCCTGCTCTGTATCTGCTTACGGAGCCATTCCATGTCCTCATCGCCTGCCACGCACGCCACCAACGAAGCGCTGGCTCCCGTCTCCCCCGATCGCCGCGTCTTCCAGTGGCATGACCACGCCTCGCTCTGGTTCAGCCTGGGCGTGGGCCTGCTGGTCATGCAGGTGGGCGCCTACCTGATGCCTGCGCTGGGTACCAAAGAGGCACTCATCGCCGTCGTCGCCGGTTCCTTCGTGGGCGCGGGCCTGCTGGGCTGGGTGGCCAAGCTGGGCTGCGACAGCGGCCTGGCCAGCGCCGGGCTGATGCACGCCGTGTACGGCCGCACGTTTGCCAGCCTGCCCATCATCCTGAACATCGTGCAGCTGGTGGGCTGGGGTACGTTCGAGCTGGTGGTGATGCGCGATGCCACCGTGGCCATCGGCCAGCAGTCGGGCGCCATGGCCGGTGCCCACTGGCCGGTGCTGGCCACGCTGCTGTGGGGCGGCGTGGTGATGCTGCTCATCAGCGGCTCGATGGTGCAGCTGGTGCGCAAGCTGATTGCGCGCATTGCCCTGCCGCTGGTGGTGTTGTCGCTGCTGTGGCTGTCGTGGCAGTTCCTCTCGCTGGCGCAAACCCAAGGTTTTGAAGCGCTGTGGACACGCAAGGGCGACGGCGGCATGGGCGTGCTGCCCGCTCTGGACCTGGTGATCGCCATGCCCATCTCGTGGCTGCCGCTGGTGGCCGACTACGCGCGCCATGGCAAGAACGGCGGCTCGGCACTGCGCGGCACCTGGCTGGGCTATGCGTTGGCCAACATCTGGTGCTACAGCCTCGGTGTGCTGGTGGCGCTGACCTTGCCCAGCCAGGACCTGGTGCAGGCGCTGCTGCTGGCCCAGGGCGGGCTGATTGCGCTGTCACTGATCCTGATCGACGAGGTGGACAACGCCTATGGCGACGCCTATTCGGGCGCCGTGTCGGCCCACAGCCTGCTGCCGCGCTGGGGCGTACGCGCTTGGGGCCTGCTGGTGGCCGCGCTGTGCACCGGGCTGGCACTGGTGCTACCCATGCACAGCCTGGAGCCGTTCTTGCTGCTGCTCAGCTCGGTGTTTGTGCCGCTGTTTGGCGTGATTCTGGGGCGCCTGGCCTTCGGCACCGATGCGCCCGCCCTGCTGGCGGTTGCGCGCAAGGTGAATGCGGTGCCCGTGGCCATCTGGCTGGCGGGCATCGCGGTGTACCACCTGGCACCCAAGGCGCTGCCCGATGCGGGCTCTGCCCTGCCCGCACTGGTGTTCAGCTTTGTGCTCGCCTGGGCCACGAGGCCCAAGGCGCACTGAATTAACCAGTCACTATCAAAAGATGAGCACTCAGCGCATGATTGACTAGCGCCTGAGCCTCAAAACACCCAAAAAATCGCTCTACAGTGCCTGAAACACCCGCTGCGCCAAGGGCGCGTAGCCGTGGTTCAGGGGACCATGGCCGTGGCCGGTGGTGACATCCGCGCCGGCAGCAATGGCCCCCAGGATGTAGGCCCGTGCCTGCTCCACGGCCTGCTGCAGCGGCTGGCCCAGTGCCAGCTGCGCGGCAATCGCTGACGACAGGGTGCACCCGGTGCCATGCCCGTTGTGGGTGGCAATGCGTTGTGACTGCAACCGGTGGCCCTGTCCTTGTGCGTGTTCCCCGCCTTGCACGGCCAGCACATCCACCACCCAATCGCCCGGAAGGTGCCCGCCCTTGAGCAGCGCGGCGCGGGCGCCCAGTCGCAGCAGGTCTTGCGCGGCCAGCTCCAGCGCCTCCACGCCCTCGATGCTGCGCCCCAGCAGCCATCCGGCCTCGTCCAGGTTGGGCGTGACCACTTCGGCCAGCGGAAACAGCTCCTGGACCAGCACGGCCACCGTCTCCTGGGCAATCAGCCGATCGCCACTGGTGGCCACCATCACCGGGTCCAGCACCACGTGCGGCAGCTGATAGGTCCGAATGGCTTCTGCCACCACGTGTACCACGTCCGGTGAGTGCAGCATGCCGATCTTGACGGCGTCCACGCCAATGTCCTGCACCACCGCATCGATCTGGGCCTTGAGCATCTCGGGCGGAATGCCGTGGATGCCTGTCACCCCACAGGTGTTCTGGGCCGTGATGGCGGTGATGGCTGTCATGCCATAGCAGCCCAGGGCACTGAAGGTTTTGAGATCGGCCTGGATGCCCGCGCCGCCGCCGCTGTCAGACCCGGCAATGGAGAGCACGCGTGCGTAGCGGTGGCCCGTGGAGGGCAAGGAGATCGTCGGTGAAATCATGGCAAAAATTATGGCCTATGCGCCACGTCAAAACGGGGCGCATGGGGGATGTGCTGTAATTCATTTTCCGGACGAAACAGGGGTGTCCCACCCTAGAGCCGGTTCCAAGTCTTTTTGGAGACTGCATTGGAGTGCAATCGGGATGAGTGAATGCTTCGGGTGCGCTGCATGGGCTCATGCCCATGCAAGCAGCCGGGGCGTCCAATCGCCCGATTTCACTCCAACCCTTCGGGCAAGTGCCTTGCCGGGAGGTCTGCGGCGTTGCGGCGCTTGTTGATAGCCGAGCTATCAACTGCGCACCGCGCCTAGCACCCCTTCCCGGCAAGGTACTTGTGCAACTCCAAAAAGACTTGGAACCGGCTCTTGGCACGCGACTGAGAAATACCCTGGGGCACGCACAGAACCCTGTGCACTGCGGCACACGCAGCAGCCCCGCTACCCGATCCAGGTCATGCTGGCGTGGGGAGTTTCCATCAACGGTGACCCCGTTTTGTCCATGGCTGCTTGCCACTACATGGACACACTGACGGAGCTATGTCACTTCAACCTTCTTCCTTTGCCATCCTGGGCGCAGGGCTCATGGGCCGTCTGCTGGCTGTGGAGCTTGCGCGCCTTGGGCACCGTGTAGACATCTACGACGCGGGCAGCCCCGCCGCCGAAAACTCGGCCGCCACCGTGGCTGCGGCCATGCTGGCCCCGCTGGCAGAGTCTGCGATCACCGAACCCGGCGTGGTGCGCATGGGCCACCACGCGTTGACCCGTTGGCCCGAGTTGCTGGCAACCTTGTCAGAGCCTGTGTTTTTCCAGCAGGCCGGCACGTTGATCGTGTGGCACCGCCAGGACGCGGCCGAAGCCCAGCGTTTCACCCGCCAGCTCGAAAACAACCAGCGCGGCCTGCCCGAGCTGCCCACCCTGCAAAAGCTCGACAGTGGCGCCCTGGAGCAGGTGGAGCCCGCCCTTGCGCACCGCTTCAACCAGGGCCTGTACCTGCCCGGCGAGGGCCAGCTGGACAATCGCCAGTTGCTGGCCGCCCTGGTGGTGGAAATGGAGCGCCTGGGAGTACGCATGCACTGGCACACGCCCCAGTCGCCCGAAGCCTTTACGCCCGGCGCACCCGGCCAGCCTGACCGGGTGCTGGACTGCCGGGGCCTGGGCGCCAAGGGCCAGTGGAGTACCTTGCGCGGCGTGCGTGGCGAAGTGGTGCGCATCCATGCGCCCGACGTCACGCTGCAGCGCCCCACCCGGCTGGTGCACCCGCGCTACCCCATCTACATTGCGCCCAAGGAAGACCATCTGTTTGTCATTGGCGCGACCGAGATCGAGTCCGACGACCGCTCCCCGGCCAGTGTTCGCTCCACCCTGGAACTACTGAGCGCCGCCTATGCGGTGCACCCCGGCTTTGGCGAAGGCCGCATCATCGAGCTGGCCACGCAGTGCCGCCCCACGCTGCCCGACAACCTGCCCGCCATCCGCCAGACCCGCCCGGGCGTGCTGGAGATCAACGGTCTGTACCGCCACGGCTTCATGATCTCGCCCGCCATGCTGGATGTGACCCTGGAGGTGCTGAACACGGGACAATCGACCCTGTCCGAACGTTTTGACCTCCGGCTGGAACTGGAGCCAGCCGCACCCGCCCCGGCCGGCGTTGCAGCCCCCGCATTTGCATGAACATCTCGATCAACCAAATCCCGCACGAACTGCCCGAAGGCGCCACCGTGGCCGATGCCGTGGCCGCCATCGAAGCGCGCCCCCCGTTTGCCGTGGCGGTCAACACCACTTTTGTGCCCAACACCCGCTACGCCGCCCATGCGCTGCAGCCTGGCGACCGTGTGGAGATCATCTCGCCGGTCACGGGCGGCTGAGCCAGCCAAAATTCAATCAAAAGAGCTGCAAGCGCTTATAAATCATGCACCAGCAGCTACAAAAACCATAGTAAACCAATGACCACTCCGACGCCCCAAGACCCGCTGGTGCTGTACGGCCAGACGTTCGCCAGCCGCCTGCTGCTGGGCACGTCGCGCTACCCATCGCCCGCCGTGCTCGAAGCCGCTGTGCAACGCGCCAAGCCCGCCATGGTCACTGCCTCACTGCGCCGCCAGGGCAGCAACCCGGCCGAAAGCGGCAGCAGCTTCTGGGATCTGCTGCGCAAGCTCAACGTGCCCGTGCTGCCCAATACTGCCGGCTGCCACAGCGCGCAAGAGGCCATCACCACCGCCCAGATGGCGCGTGAGGTGTTCAACACCCCCTGGATCAAACTGGAGCTGATCGGCGATGACTACACCCTGCAGCCGGACACGCTGAACCTGGTGGGCGTGGCCGAACACCTCATCAAGGAAGGCTTTCAGGTGCTGCCCTACTGCACCGAAGACCTGGTGCTGTGTCAGCGCCTGGTGGACGTGGGCTGCCAGGCCGTGATGCCCTGGGCCGCGCCCATCGGCACCGGGCGCGGCCCGGTCAACCCTTATGCGCTGCAAACGCTGCGCGAGCGCCTGAACGTGCCCATGCTGGTGGATGCCGGGTTGGGCCTGCCCTCGCACGCCTGCCAGGTCATGGAATGGGGCTATGACGGCGTGCTGCTGAACACCGCCGTGGCCCTGGCACAAGACCCCGTGGCCATGGCCGGTGCATTTGCCGATGCCGTCAGCGCCGGGCGCGCAGCCCGCCTGGCCGGTGCCATGGACGCACAAGACGCCGCCCAGCCCAGCACCCCCGTGCTGGGCACCCCTTTCTGGCACCACGCCCATGCATGACACCACCACCCTGGCGCAGGCCATCCTGAGCCACCACGCGGCCACCTTTGCGGGGTTTGCGCCCGAGCCCGTGCCAACCCCCACGTTGCAGGACCCTGTCTACCTCGCCGCGCTACAGGCCTGCAGTCAGTTGGGCTTCATCGCCCATGACGCCGAATGCCTGGCCCGCGCCTGGCAGGCGCGCGCGCTGCGCACTGGCAGTGCACAGCCCGAGCAATGGCCGGACGAGCCCCAGGACTTTGGCCTGCAGCGCCTTCCACGCGCCCATCAGTTCGCAGCGTGCCCGGAGCATTTGGGCTTGTATGCCGTACTGCCCGACGCCCAGTGGGTGGGCCGCATGGCACGTGCCGGGCTGCCCACGGTGCAATTGCGCTTCAAGTCGGACGACGCCCAGGCCATCCGGACCGAAGTTCAGGCCGCCGTCCAGGCGGTGCAAGGCACGGGCGCGCTGTTGTTCATCAACGACCACTGGCGGGACGCCATCGAAGCTGGCGCCTACGGTATTCATCTGGGCCAGGAAGACCTGGACGCACTCACCGCCGAGGAACTGCAAACGCTTCATCGCTCGGGCCTGCGCCTGGGCGTGAGCACCCATGGGTATGCCGAAATGGTGCGTGCCGACGCCGTGGGGCCCAGCTATATCGCTATGGGTGCCGTGTTCCCCACGACCTTGAAAAAAATGGCCACCGCTCCCCAGGGCGTGGGCAGGCTGGGCGTGTATGCGCGGCTGATGCGGGACTACCCACAGGTGGCGATTGGGGGGATCAGCGCCGAGCAGTTCCCCACGGTACTGGCCACTGGCGTGGGTTCCGTGGCCGTGGTGCGGGCCTTGGTCAACGCACCGGACCCTGAAGCATCGGCCGCAGAGCTGATGGCGCTGATGCGGTGACGGCCGGGTGGCGATAGCGGCCACGGCGGCTATCGCGCATCCCTCACGACCATCGCAGCGCCCCCTGGATAGTCGCCGGGTGGCCGATTGGTCGCCTGCTCGCTACTTGTTGTCGGGCTTCTTCATCTGCTCCAGCTCAAGGCGGAGCTCCATGAGATCGTTCTCCATGCCAAAGCCGACCGGCTGGCCCGCTGGCGGCGGCGCCGTCACGGGCACCGGGGGCAGATCGCTGAGCGTGAGGTGGGGTGGGTCCGACAGATCCAGGTCGAGCGGAATGCCACGCGAATCCTCGCCTACTGCCGCTGCGGGCCTGGAGGGAGTGGCTGCAGAGCGCACGGGCTCGGGCTCCTGCTGGGCCTTCATCGCGAACTCGAACTCCAGGCTGGCGGCCAGTGAATCAAGCGGCTGGTCGTCGTGCAGCGCCACCGGTGCAGGAGCTGCAGGTGCCACCAGGGTCTCGGACCGGGGCGGTGCCAGGGGCGTCGTCCGCTTGCGCGGGGGCGCTGCACCACGCGCGCTGGCGGGCGTGGTCTGTGCAATCGCCAGCAGCAGCAACAAATCGTCATAGGCCGCCAGATCAAACGGCTCCACCGCTTCAGCGCCCGTGCGGCGGAACAGGAATTTCTCCAGCAGGCCCAGCACCGCAGGCGTTGTCCACTCGGCCTCGATCTCGGCGAGTGCGTCGGTGTAGTGGTACAGCATGCGGCCCGTGCGGTGAAAGCCCGCAAACTCCGGCACTTGCGCGTTGAAGGACTGCATGAACTGCGTTCGCAGCTGCGCAAACTCATCCACACGGCTGAGCGTGTGGTACAGCCGCAATAGCTCCAGGTAGGCCAAGGGCGAGGTCTGGCGGTGCTCGGCAATGTGATTCTTCAGCACCTCGATGGCCTGCTGGTGCTCGCCCACCGAGACAAAAAATTCAGCCTGCTGCTGGATGTCAAACAGCTCTTCAGGGTTGACGATGTGGGGCGCTACCGAGGCGGCGGCCGGCGCGGAAACCGACTTCGCCTGCAAGGGAGCGGGAGCACTCGCCGCCGGGCTGGTCGCTACGAAGCGTGGTTCCACGGCCGCAGCGGCTGCCTTGCGCAGGGGCATGGCACCGGACTCGGGGTTCGCCGCGACGGCATGAGGCTGGGTTTCCGACGGCAGCCACGTGTCGCCGGGATGGGGGGTAAGACTGACCGCTTCTTCATGCGCCGATGCTGCATCGCCACGTGCGCCCAAGGCCACAGAATCGCGCCACGAACGCACTGCCTTGTCAGAGGCGCTGCGCATCCGCGACCACATCCATGCCACCCCCGCCAAGGCCAAGGCCAGCAGACCGCCTAAGGCGTATACCAAAGTCGCAGGAAAACGCTCCTGCTCCATCGCCTCCAGCTGCTGCTGCAACTGACCAGCGGCTGCACGGTCTTTGGCAGCCTGTGCTCGCAATGCGGCGGTGTCCGATTCCAGCGCCTTCAACCGTTCGCCGTCTTTTTGCAATTCTTCCGGCTGCGCGTTCAATGATCTCCACAACGCGGCGGCCTGGGTGCGCAGGGCCGACATCTCTTCAGAAGGTGCCGTGGGTAGCTGCGCGGTAGAGCGCAACGCCACAGGACTGTCCAGCCAGGTATCCAGGGGCTCAACCACCAAACGCGAGCGCGCTGCAGGTGCAGCGGCCACCACCGACTTGCCAGGTGCTGCCGTGCCCACACGCGCGGAAGGCCGTGCGGCAGCTGCAGAGCCGGAGGCGCGGCTCTCAGCGGAGGGCGAACCCAAAGCCCTTGCCGGTGCAGGCGCCTTGTCACGGTGCCTGGTGGCCTGCATCGCACCGGCGGCAGCCGCAGATGCGCTGCCACTGCCCTGTGAAGGCGAACGCTGTGACTCTGAAGCTACGCTGGGGGTTGCTGCAGGAAGCCGCGCCAAGTCCACCGGGGACGCAGAGGCGGACCGGGTGACGGTGGTCGGCAAATCCGAGAGGAAGGTGTAGCTGCGCGTGGTTTTTCCGTTGCACCCTGCGGTCAGGGTCACGGTGAGAACCGGTTCATCCAGCGATACCGAGGCCAGCACGCGGACCCCTGAAGGACGCCCACGCACCTCGGGCAATGGGACCACACGCACCTTGCTGTCACTGATGGCGTTGTCGCCAGCCACCAGCTTGGCCGTGACGCAGGACGATGCGACATCCGTGCCCGGGTCGGGCTGCAACTCGAACGACAGATCGACCGGGGCGCCCAGCACGACCGTACCACTACCATTGCCTAGGGACAGCGCCGAAGCACCGGCTGCAAGCGCCCACAATCCTGGCCCAAAAATGGTGTTACGAATTTTCACAATCAATTCTGTTTTTCGGTCCGAAGGATTCTTGCACATAAGACCCAGATAAGGCCAGAGCCATAATGCCGCTATGAAAATTCAGTTTCCCAACATCGCCATCGTGGGTACCGGTGCCATGGGCCGGGGCATCGCACAAATTGCTGCCCAGGCTGGCAGCCAGGTTTTTCTGCTGGACGCCAACCCCGGAGCCGCCGACGCCGCACGGGCCGCCCTGCAGGAGCAATGGAACAAGCTGGTCGCCAAGGGCCGGATCGAAGCGGACCAAGCCACAGCGCTGACCGCGCGGCTGCACCCCGTCAAAACGGCGGCAGACCTGGCGGCCTGCGATCTGGTGGTGGAAGCCATCGTGGAGCGGCTGGATGCCAAACAGGCCCTCTTCGTCGAACTGGAAGGGGTGGTGCGCGCCGATGCGGTGCTGGCCACCAACACGTCCTCCCTGTCCGTGACGGCCATTGGCGCAGCCCTCAAGCGCCCCGAACGCCTGGCCGGGTTCCACTTCTTCAACCCCGTCCCTTTGATGAAGGTGGTGGAGGTGATCGCGGGCCTCAAGACAGATCCAGCGATCTGCACTGCGCTGGCCGCGTATGCCAAGGAAATGGGCCATACCCCTGTACAGGTGCAGGACACCCCTGGCTTCATCGTGAACCACGCGGGGCGCGGCTTCGGCACGGAGGCCCTGCGCATCGTGGGCGAAGGTGTGGCCGATTTCGCCACCATCGACCGCATCCTGCGCGACCAGGTCGGCTTCAAGCTGGGGCCCTTCGAGTTGATGGATCTGACGGCGCTGGACGTGTCGCACCCGGTCATGGAGTCCATCTATCGCCAGTACTACGACGAACCCCGTTTCCGCCCCAGCGTGATCACCGCGCAGCGTCTGGCGGGGGGCGTGGTGGGCAAGAAGGTGGGCGAAGGCTTCTATCGCTACGTGGAGGGCATGGCGCAGGTGCCTGCCGAGGCGCCTGCCCCCGTGGTCAACGACATTCCGCCGGTGTGGGTGTCCCCGCGCGCTGCACGCCGGGCCGAGCTGTACCAGTTGCTCAAGGACCTGGGGGCCACCATCGAAACCGGCCAATCCCCCTCCCCCCAGGCCATCACGCTGGTTGCCCCACTGGGCTTTGACGTGACCACCGTCGCCGTGGTGGAGCGGCTGGACCCAGCCCGCACCATCGGCATTGACATGCTCATCGATGACGCCGCGACCAAGCGCCGCGTGCTGGCCACCAACCCCGCCACGCGCGTTGACATCCGCAACGCGGCGCATGCGCTGTTTGCGCGCGACGGCAAGGCTGTCAGCGTGATCCGTGACAGCGGTGGTTTCGTCACGCAGCGCGTGGTGGCCACCATCGTGAACATCGCCAGCGACATCTGCCAGCAAGGCATCTGCACCCCCAAGGATCTTGAGACCGCCGTGACCCTGGGCCTAGGCTACCCGCTGGGCCCCCTGGCCATGGGCGACCGCTGGGGCCCCACCAACATCCTGGAAGTGTTGTTCAACATGCAGACCGTGTATGGCGACACGCGCTACCGCCCCAGCCCATGGCTGCGCCGAAGGGGTGCGATTGGCCTGAGCCTGAGCCATGTCGAAGAAGACTGATTGCCAAGCACCACGGCCGCCTCACTGAAGACCACCATGCCCGCAGAACTCCAGAGCACAAGCCAGGGTCAGACCCTGATCCTGACCCTTCGCAACCCCGAGCGGCGCAATGCCATCGACCCGGTGATGTATGCCGCGGGTGTGGAAGCACTGGGCGTGGCCGAAAGCAGCCCCGACATCCGCAGCGTAGTCATCACGGGCGCCGATGGAATGTTCTGCTCGGGCGGCAATCTGCAGCGCCTGCTGGCCAACCGACAACAGCCGCCCGAGGTTCAAGCGCAAAGCATCGAGGGCCTGCACAACTGGATCGAGACCATCCGCACCTACCCCAAGCCGGTGATCGCCGCCGTGGAGGGCGCAGCAGCCGGCGCGGGGTTTTCGCTGGCACTGGCCTGCGATTTCATCGTGGCGGCCCGCAATGCCGTGTTTGTGATGGCCTACAGCAACGTGGCCCTGTCGCCCGATGGCGGCGCCAGCTGGAGCCTGGCCCACGCGCTGCCCCGCCAGATTGCCACCGAGATCCTGATGTGCGGGGACCGCATCGGCGCAGAACGCCTGCACGCATTGGGCCTGGTCAACCGCCTTGCCGAAGCAGGCAATGCACTCGACGCTGCCCTGGCGATGGCTGAGCAGCTCAATGCCCGTGCACCCAATGCACTGGCCAGCATCAAGGAGCTGCTGAACGAAGCTCCCCATGCCCAGCTCACGCACCACCTGGGCCATGAGCGCGACCACTTCGTGAAGAACCTGCACCACGCCAATGGCGGCGCAGGCATCTCAGCGTTTCTGGAAAAGCGCGTGCCCCGCTACGAGTAGCGCTGCACCACAAACGCCTCGACGCAGCCACCGTCGCAGACCCATCAACCCCCGGTACGCTGCCACCCAGCGCCGGGGGTTTTCTTTTGGCCTACGCGCAGACACGCAGGTGACAACCCTGACGCATTGCGCAGGTCCCTGACGCGACAATGGGCCTGTTTCTAGTCACCCAAAAGACAGGCCATGGACGACCCGATTCTTACTATCGAAGAACGTGAAGCGATCAACTCCGGTCGCTGGTTTTCATCACTCTCACCTTCGCTACGCCACGACATCCTGCGATGTGCATACGTCAAACGCTTCAAGGACGGCGGCCTCATCGCCGCACGCGGCGACCCGCCCGAGGAGTGGATTGCCTGCGCGCGCGGTGCAGTGCGGGTGAGCTCCACATCCATCTCGGGCAAGCAGATCACGCTGACCTATGTGGAGCCGGGCATCTGGTTCGGCGATGTGGCGATCTTCGATGGGGACCGGCGCACGCACGACGCCTACGCGCACGGCGACACCACGATCCTGTGTGTGGCCAAGGCCGATTTTCGCAAGATCCTGGCCGTGCACACCGAGCTGTACGAAGCGATGCTGCGCCTGCATGCGCGGCGCATTCGCCAGCTGTTCGGGCTGGTGGAAGACCTCAACACGCTGCCCCTGCGATCGCGCCTGGCCAAGCAGCTGGTGCACTTGGTGCGCAGCTACGGCGTGCCCAGCCTGTCGGACGGCAGCGAAATGCGGATCAGCCTGCAATTGGCGCAGGAAGAACTGGCACAACTGCTGGGTGCGTCGCGGCAACGCGTGAACCAGGAACTCAAGGCCATGGAACGCGAAGACGCCATCCGCATCGAGCCGGGCGGCCTGGTGGTGCGGGACCGCGAAGCCCTGATGCGCATCGCTGAAGCCGACAACTGACTCATTTACCCCATCACTGACAGCCAGAACCTTCATCCGCCTCCATGAGCAACTTTGACCATTTCGTCGGCACCCGCCCTGTTTCCGATCAGCACGCCTTTGACATCGAAACGCTGACTGCATGGCTCTCCAGGAACATGGAGGGCTTTGCGGGCCCGCTGACCGTAGAGATGTTCAAGGGCGGGCAGTCCAACCCTACCTACAAGCTCATCACCCCGGGCGCCAGCTACGTGATGCGTGCCAAGCCCGGGCCCGTGGCCAAGCTGCTGCCTTCAGCCCACGCCATCGAGCGCGAGTTTGCGGTGATGAGCGGCCTGTACGGCACCGACGTTCCCGTGCCGCGCATGTTTGTGCTGTGCGAGGACGAGTCGGTGATTGGGCGCGCCTTCTACGTGATGGAGTGCATGCAGGGCCGCGTGCTGTGGGACCAGTCCCTGCCCGGCATGACGCCAGCTGAACGCGGTGACATCTACAACGAGATGAACCGGGTGATCGCGGCGCTGCACACGGTGAAATTTGCAGACCGAGGCCTGGCCAACTATGGCAAGCCCGGCAACTACTTTGACCGCCAGATCGGCCGCTGGAGCAAGCAATACGTGGCCTCCATCACGCAGCCCATCGAAGAGATGGGCCGCCTCATGGAATGGTTGCCCGCCAACATGCCCGCCAGCGCACGGGATGAGGGCCATGTGTCCATCGTGCACGGCGACTACCGCCTGGACAACCTGATGTTCCATCCCACCGAGCCCCGCGTGATCGCCGTGCTCGACTGGGAGCTGTCCACACTGGGCCATCCGCTGGCGGACTTCAGCTACCACTGCATGAGCTGGCACATTCCTGCCTCGCTGGGGCGTGGCATTGCGGGGTTGGACCTGGGCGCACTGGGCATTCCCGACGAAGACACCTACATCCGCCTGTACTGCGAGCGCACCGGCATCACCACCCCCGATGCGCTGCGTGCCGACTGGAACTTCTACCTCGCCTACAACATGTTCCGCATCGCCGCCATTTTGCAGGGCATTGCCAAGCGGGTAGAGGCTGGCACGGCCTCCAGCGCCCAGGCCAAGGCCTCGGGCGACACCGCACGACCCATGGCCCAGCTGGCCTGGTCCTTCGCGCAACGCGGCTGAACACACGACGCAACACCAGCGCCGCCCACGATTACCAACGGAGAAGAAACCCATGGACTTTGACTACTCGCCCAAAACCAAGGAACTGCAGGCCAAGCTGCTCCAGTTCATGGATGACCACATCTATCCGAACGAGTCTGCCTACAAGGATGAGTTGGCCGCCAACACCGTCGCAGGCAAGCGCTGGAGCGCGCTGAACACCATCGAAAACCTCAAGCCCAAGGCCCAGGCCGCCGGGTTGTGGAACCTGTTCCTGCCGGTCGACAGCGCCGCAGCCTCCGGCTATGCAGGTGCCGGCCTGACCAACCAGGAATACGCACCGCTGGCCGAAATCATGGGCCGCGTGCCATGGGCCAGCGAGGTGTTCAACTGCTCCGCGCCCGACACCGGCAACATGGAAACCATTGCCCGCTACGGCGACGAAGCCAACAAGGCCCGCTGGCTCAAGCCCCTGCTCGAAGGCAAGATCCGCTCGGCCTTCGCCATGACCGAGCCCGATGTGGCATCGAGCGACGCCACCAACATCGAGACGCGCATCGAACGCCAGGGCGATGAGTACGTGATCAACGGCCGCAAGTGGTGGATCTCTGGTGCGGCCGACCCGCGCTGCGCCGTGTTCATCACCATGGGCAAGACCGACCCCGAAGCCCCGCGCCATTCGCAGCAGAGCATGGTGCTGGTGCCCGCCGACGCCCCTGGCATCAAGATCATCCGTCCGCTGAATGTTCTGGGCTACGACGACGCCCCGCACGGCCACGTTGAGATGACCTTCGAGAACGTGCGTGTGCCCGTCTCCAACATCCTGCTGGGCGAAGGCCGTGGCTTCGAGATCGCCCAGGGCCGCCTGGGCCCTGGACGCATTCACCACTGCATGCGCCTGATCGGCCTGGCCGAGCGTGCTTTGGAGCTGATGTGCAAGCGCGCATCGTCACGCGTGGCCTTCGGCAAGACCGTTGCGCAGCAGACGGTGACACAGGAGCGCATTGCCGAGGCCCGCTGCAAGATCGACATGGCCCGCCTGCTCACACTGAAGGCTGCCTGGCTGATGGACGTGGCTGGCAACAAGGTCGCCAAGACTGAGATCGCCATGATCAAGGTGGTGGCCCCCAGCATGGCCTGCCAGGTCATCGACTGGGCCATGCAGGTGCACGGCGGTGGCGGCATGTCTGACGACTTCCCGCTGGCCTATGCCTACGCCGGTGCGCGCACCCTGCGCTTTGCCGACGGCCCGGACGAAGTGCACCGCAACGCCATTGCCAAGTGGGAGCTGGGCAAGTACGGCACCTACGGCCGCGACGCCGCCGTGCCGGTCACCCGCGGCAGCTGACGCTCCACGGCACAGGACACAGGACCCGCAGACGCTCTACTGCGGGTCTTCAGCGTCTCCCGTCGCCCCGCCTGCGGCCGCAGGGGGCGGCAGGTTGTGTAATGCCCCTTGGGCAGCCGCCAGCAGCAATTGCGTGGCCTGGGCGATCTCCGTCATGCTGCGCTGCGTGTGCTCCATGCGCAGGTACACCTTGCCGCGTACCAGCATCAATAGCAGCGGCGACTGCGCCCGTACCTCCCCGCCCTCACCTTCCACGATGTTGAGCAACTGGGACACCACCGGCGCATGGATCCAGCGCTGCGCTGTCTCCATGCGCTCCGCCACCACCGCAAAGTGCTGGCGAAACGAGGCGGGCAGGCCCGGCCAGGTCACCTCTTCAAACATCGCCAGCCAGCGCATTTCCTCGGGCAGGCTGGCATTCACCGTGGTCTGCAGGGTGTCGGTGATGGCGTTGTAGGCATTGCCCTCCAGGGACTCCTGCAAGGGGCGGTTGAGCACCATCACCGCCGCGTCCGGGTCCACCCCCAGGTCGGCGCGCCCCCGCAACTCCAGGCCGCGCACATAGTCACGCGTGGGATTGCCACATTCCAGCCGCCACGGGTGGCCATTCAGGTCGCCCCCCAGGTCAAAATGCCCGTCCACGGCCTGCGGCACCACCGCCAGGCGCTGGGTGGCCGCCCAACGCACCACCTCCTGGTTGGACACGGGCCGTGCGGTATTCTGGCCACCGGGCAGATGCAGCGCTTTGCGAAGACGGTCAAACATGGCGATTCGAAGCCCAAGGCTTCGCGGAAGTCACGGATGCAGGCATTATTGGGGGCATCGGCCGCTGCGGCAAACCGGCGGAACGCGTTCTGTGACCTGGTTCACCATACCGGAAGGGCAAAGCGGCGAACGGCTGGTGCGGCCACTACCCAAGCGCATGGGCACTGCACCGCGCCGGAGCAACCCCGCCGCATTCACTTTTGGCGATCTGAACAGCCCACATGCTCTTCTCTATGGACCGCAGACTTGCCCTGATCACCCTGGCTGGTGCGCTGGCCGCTCCGGGGGCCGCCCTGGCGCTGCCCGACGATGCATCGGCCCGGGTGCGCCAGCTGGCGCGCTGGTCCACCGCAACGGCCGATCACCAGGGCTTGCCGTTTGCCGTGATCGACAAGCCTGCCGCGCGCATCCACGTGTTTTCTGCCCAGGCCCAATGGCTGGGCAGCGCGCCCGTGCTGCTGGGTGCCGCGGCAGGCGACCGCTCAGCCCCGGGCATCGGGGCCAAGCCGCTGGCCCACATCCGCCCGCACGAACGCACCACCCCTGCAGGCCGCTTTGTGACCGAGCCCGGCCGCAACCTGCAGGGTGAAGACATTGTGTGGATCGACTACGACGCTGCCGTCTCACTGCACCGGGTGCGCAGCGTGAGCGCCGCAGAGCGCCGCCTACAGCGCCTGGCAAGCTCCAGCGCCCGAGAAAAACGCATCAGCTATGGCTGTGTGAATGCACCCGCAGCGTTCTACGACCAGTTCATCGCCCCCTGGTTCGGGCGGGCGCCAGGGGTGATCTACGTGCTGCCGGACACCGAGCCTTTTGCTACATTTTTTGAAGCAGTCAACACATATGAATAGTGCGCTACCGGCTCATTTCGCTCAAAAATGCGCACCCAGGAGCCACTGCACAATAAAACGGCCATTCCGCACGGTCATGCAGTGGGCTCCATCCGTTGCGGCTCCCGGTCAGGCCTGAAAAGGCGCGATGACGAAGCCCATTCAAGTGACCATGTACGGGTCAGGCATCTGCGCCCACAGACCGGAAGTGCAGTGATTCACCGTGACGTCTTCCCAATGCCGGTAGTTGGCCTGCATGCCTCAAATCTGCTCGATCTCCAGGACCCCACCCGCTGGGATTCTTCGGCCCCGGGGTTACGGTGCAGCCGGTGCGGGGGCCAGCGTCAGCTCATGGGCCCAGCGTGCTGGCTGGCGCTGCAGGGCGCGGTAGCCCGTCTGCGCCCAGGTGCTGCTCATGTCGCGGTAACGCGGCGAAAACACCAGGCCACTTTGCCCTGTCTGGTAGATGAAGCGCGACTGCTCCAGGTCGGCCATATCGTACACAGCGCGCAGCGATGCGGCGTGGCGGTTCACAAACGGGCCCTTGGATTCGCCCGCGTTGTACTGCCCCACATTGACGGTGTAGGCGTCGCCATGTGATGGTTCGCTCACGTCAAAAAAGCGGGCCAGCGCGGGCACATTGCCAAACGGCCGGTGCACGCTGAGTGCTGGGTGCGCCGCGCCCCAGCGCCATTGCGCGGGGTCGGCGCCGTAGGCCGCCTGCAGCCGGTCGAGCGCACGGCCCAGGGCTGCGGCCGATTGCTCTACGCACGAGGAAGGCTGGCACCACCAGGAGTCGTTGCGCTCCAGAATGCCCTCCAGAGCCGCCCGGTAGTCGCGCTTGCCATAGGTGGCGGTGAATCGCGCCTCGCCAATGCGCGGCACGATCAGACCGCGTGCCAGCTCGTCGGTCCACGCGGCAAACACCAGGGGCGCTGCCTTGCCCGCATCCATCACGCCGTCAAAGCCTTGGAGCTGCTCTTGCGCCGCCGCTGCCAGCGGGTGCGATGACTTGGCCTGCTGGAGGTAGGGCAGCAGCTTGCGCGTGGCCAGTGAGGTCACATCGCGGTGGATCGCCTGCATGCTTGCGGCATCGTGCTTGTCGGTCGCCTCGATCAACTGCGCAATGCGTTCGTAGCGGTAGGGCAAGGCCCAGTCTTGGGTGAGGTAGTGGGGGTAGTCCGGCGCGGTCACCCGCTGGTTGGCGGTGGCAATCCAGCCCCGGGCGCCGTTGTCCTCGGGCGTCTGGTCATACGGCAGCCAGCCCTTCCAGTCGTACCGCGCATCCCAGCCCGGTGAGGGCGCCACGCCCCGGATGTCGTTGGCCGGGTCTCGCACGGGTGCGCGGCCTGCGGCCTTGAAGCGGATGTTGCCTTGGTCATCGGCCGCCACCACGTTCTGCATCGGCGAGTGGTAGTGCGACAGTGCCGCGAACAACGCGTCCACCGATTTGGCCTGGTTGGTCTGGAGGCCCGCCAGCACCGTCTGGTTGTCGGCATCGAGCGCGCTCCAGCGCAGCGCCAGCACGTATTTGCCGAGGTCCAGCACGTCCGCATGCGACTTCTGCGCGTCGCTCAACACAGGGCCATGCCGGGTGCTGCGCACTTTCAGGGTGACGTCGGTTTGCCCTTTTACGCGAATGGTTTCGTTGCGCACCGTGAAGGGCGCCCAGCCTTCGGGCGTGCGGTACTGCGAGGCATCTGCGGGGTTGATCTGCTCCAGGTACAGGTCCTGAACATCGGGGCCGGTGTTGGTGAAGCCCCAGGCCACTTTGTCCGTACGGCCCAGCACCACAAAGGGCATGCCGGGCAAGGTGGCGCCCACCGCGTCGATGGCACCCATGGGGGTGCCGTCAGACGCCTGACCCGCAGGTGCCTGCAAGCCCGCAAAGTACCAGATGGCGGGTGCCGACAGGCCCAGGTGCGGGTCGTTGGCCAGCAGCGGTTTGCCACTGACGGTGCGGGTGCCCGCCAGCACCCAGTTGTTGCTGCCCTTGCCCTCGTTGGTACCCGCGTTGCGGGTCAGTTCGTCGGCCCAGGCCAGCATGCCGGCACTGATCTGGCGGGACAAAGGCCCGTCACCCAGCGCGGCAGATGCAGCTCCCCGGTCGACCGGTTCAGCGGCGGCCGCCGGTGCAGCAGAAGCGCTGGCATCGGTGGCCTGGTACACCCCCAGCTGCCGGTACAACGTGGCCAGGTCGGCCGAGGCTGCGGGGCGCTCGCCCGGGTACGGTGGCATCAGTTGCCACAAGCGCTCGGTGTCCAGCGTTTTCGCAATGGACAGTCGCGCAAACTCGTTGCCCCAGTTGCCGCCCAGGTCCAGCGCCATCATCAGCGCCCAGCCCACGCTGTCCTCCGGCTCCCACACGGCGCCCGTGGTCCCGCTGGGCTGAACGCCCAGGATGTGGAACTCCGGCGGCAGCGCCTGGGGGCGGTTCTGGTGGAAGGCGTGGATGCCCTGGCTGTAGGCCTGCAGGGCCTCCTGGGCATACAACGGCAGGCCTGCGTACTGCCGCCTGGCCGTGCCCATGATGTCCAGCGCGCGCATGAGCTTGTCGGTCTCCAGCGTGGCCGGCCCAAACACTTCGGACAGCTCGCCGTGCATCACGCGGCGGTTGAACTCCAGCTGCCAGGTGCGCTCCTGCGCATGCACGTAGCCCATCGCAAACCAGGCGTCTTGCGGGCTCTGCGCGCGGATGTGGGTGACGTCTGCGCCATCGCGCTGCACCTGCACGGCCTGCCGCAGGCCCTTCACGACCAACTTGCCATCCAGTGTCGCAAAGCTGCGCTGTACATACACGGCGGCCCCCGTGCCAGCCAGCAAGGCCGCCACCACCAGCCCGACGGCTGTTCGCTTCATCCACGCCATGTCTCGTGTCTCCTGATTGTTCTGGGTTGTTTGTGTGGGTTCGGAAGTGAAAGGGCTGCGCGCTGACCGGGAGCCCGCCGCGCTGTGACAGCTGTCGGCGGCAGCCGACGGCCTCAGCCCAGATGAACGCTGGTGCCGGCGACCTGAAAGTTCATGATCGGAGCACTGGACTCGGTAAAGGGAACCCCCAGCGCAATCTGCCCCGTGCCATGCAGGATGCAGGCATCGCGGCGCAGCCGCACGGGCGAGTCGCTGCCGTCAAACCGCACCCAGGTGCCGAAGCTGCTCATGTCGGTCAGCACAAAGCCGCTGTTGCGCCAGTCGATGCGCGCATGCAGCCGTGAAACGCGGGGGTCATTGATGCACAGCTGGGCATGGTTGGCGCGCCCCACATGCACGGGCGCATCCGACGAGGTGAACGACATGTCCACCCCATGCCAGGAAAACTGGATCTGCCCCAGGATGGAATCGGCCGGAGCAAAACTGCTGACCAGCGCCGCCTGCATGGTGAGCGAATCGGGCTCTTCGTTCTCGCGCCACTCCACCTGGTAGAGCATCTGCAGCTCGGCCTTGCCGCGGATTTCCATCAGGCCCAGCTTGCGGTACCACACATCGGCAGCGGCCCCCGCCAGCAGCACAGTCGTCTCGGTGGCCCAGATTTCGGCGGGGCCCGCGCGCTCGCACAGGCGGGAGGCCACATTGACGGCATCACCGTAGCAGTCGCCATCCACATCGACCACCTCGCCACTGGCCACTCCCACGCGGATGTCCATGCGCAGCGGCTGCGGCCACCGGTCCAGACGCACCTGGTGCTGGCGCAGCATGTGGGTGGTGGCAGTCACGGCACCGGCCGCATCACCAAACACACACAACACCCCGTCGCCCAGCTTCTTGACCACGCGCCCCGCATGCGCCTCGATGGTGTCACTGATCCACTGCGTGACCTGCGTCACCGCCTCGGTGGCGCGCTCGTTGCCCAGCGTTTCATACAACGAGGTGCTGCCCGAAATGTCGGCGAAGACCACCGTTGACAACACACTCATGGACGATGGCCGATTAGTAACATCATGTGAACCAGTTTAGTGCAAGCTCAACGAAGACGCATCTATCAAAGCGTCAACAATCCTTTGCCAAGGTCTTTGCGAGCCACGCACCCCACTTGCGGCCTCACTGCAGGCGCTGGGGGTGGCATTAGGCGTAGAGGGCGCGCATCTTGGGTGCCTGAAGACCCGGCAAAGCCCACGCCGAGCCGCGCACCTGTTCGCCCGGTCGCCTCGCGTCAGGCCGCCGGAAGCATTCGCGATGAATTGCGTAAAAGTTCGCAACAAACGGGGGCGCCGTGTTGTCTTTATGCAAAAACAGGAGCGTCACCCTTGCATCAATCCTCACTCCCGCTTACTTTGATCGACCCTGTTACAAAAATCGCACAGCTAACCGTCCATGCGCTGGAACAAGCCCAATCTCCGCAACAACCTGCACGACCTGCTCGGTCGTGACAAGCCGTCATCGACGGCCTGGGTGCGCGACCAGGGTCTGGAAGAGGTGCGGCGTGCCATGCTGCACAGCCTGATGGGGTTGACCGGCTGCGAAGTGGCGCGCATGAACATGCGCCTGCGCTATGCGGGCGATATTGAAGCGCTGTGGTACCTGCGCAGCGATTTGCTCGACACGCTCACCCTGCTGCGCGGCGAGGCCATCGCACAGACGGTGTTGGACCAGGTCACGCCGATGTTCCAGGGGCAGTTGCCGCTGTCGCTGCGGGTGCCACAAATGCCCAACGCACCCCGCGCGCACCTCTGAAACCCTGAGATTGCAGCCCTGACAGCCGGGGCCGGTCAATGCGCTGCGCCGGCAGCGTGCCACGCAGCGGCCCCAGGTTAGCGCCGCCTGTTCAGTGCTGGTGGCCCCAATAGATCAGCGCATCGCGCTCTTCCACCGACAACGACACCGTTGCACCCACGGGCAGCAGCACCTTGGTCTCGACATGCCCAAACGGCAGGTTGGTCAGCACGGGCGCCTTGATCTGGGTGCGCAGCCAGTCCACCACCGACTGCAGCTTGTAGCCCTTGTCGTGCGGCGCCAGCTTGAAGTTGGTGAACTGCCCCAGTACCACGGCCTTTTGCTGGGCCAGCACACCGGCGTGCAGCAGCTGGGTCAGCATGCGCTCAACGCGGTAGGGATGCTCGTGCACATCCTCCACAAACAGCACCCCACCCTTGACCTGCGGGAAGTACGGCGTGCCGACCAGCGAAGCCAGCACCGCCAGGTTGCCGCCCCACAGGGTGGCGCTTTTCACATAGACGTTGGGCACAGCAGGCTTGCCGGTAGTGGCATGAGGCTTTTGCTTTTGCTTGTGCATGCGCCAGCCCGTGCCTTCACCATGGCCGGTCAGCAGGTCGTCAAAGCAGGCTTCCATGATGTCGTCGGGCGCGCCCTCTACGCCAAAATCGGCCCCCAGCGACGGCCCCGCCCAGGTGGTGGCCCCGGTTTTGGCCAGCACGGCGAGCTGGAAGGCGGTGAAGTCGCTCACGCCCACGAAGTGGGTGCCCTTTTCGATGGCCTTGGCCACCGCCTTGTAGCGGACGCCCGGCAGGATGCGCGTGAGGCCATAGCCCCCGCGCGAGATCAGCGCCACATCGGCACCACTGGCCGCCGCACGGTGGATGGCGGCCAACCGGGTGGCGTCGTCGCCCGCAAAGCGTGTGTGTGTGGCCAGCGCGTCCACATCCACCTCCACCTCATGGCCCTGGGCCTTGAGACGGGCGATGCCCCGCTTGAAGGCGGCCTTGTCGCGCACCGCACTGGAAGGCGAGTAGATGTAGATGTGCTTGGGACCGTGGTCGTGGTCGCACTGCGAGGGATCGTGATGGTGGTCGTGCAAAGCGCTCAGGCCCCGGTGGGGCCTGCTCCGTAAACAGGGGGGATGCCCGCTGCCCCATGCGGTCATGGGGCGCCATCGGGCACATCAGTGCGTGAAGTATTCCACAGCCTGTGCAGCAATGGCCTCGCCATGCTCCTGAACGAAGTGGCCCGCATGGGGCAGCACCACCGGCTCGGGGCATCCACGGATGTTGTGTTGCAGCGCCCGCATGGTAGGCAGCCCCAGCACGGGGTCTTGCGCCCCCACCACCATCAGGCTGCGGCCTTGCCACTGGTGCTGCCAGAAATCGCGGGCTGCACGCGACAGCGCCGCACCGGCGTCATCCAGGGCGGCAGGGACACGTTCGGGGAACGCACGCAGCGCAGCCCGGTAACCTTTGTCCGGAAAGGGGACATCGTAGGCTGCGCATTCCGCAGCGCTCAGGTGCGGGTTGCCGCGTGCCAACAGGCGCCCTACCCCGTACAGCGGCTTGTCCCGGCACATCGCACGCCAGTCCACAAAGCCCTGGGGCAACGGTGCATCGCCTGTGGCCAGCAGCGTGTTCATCACCAGCAGGCCGCCAAACCGCTCGGGCATCGCCATGGGCAGCGTGAGGCCCAGGATGCCGCCCCAGTCCTGCACCACCAGCACGGCATTGCGCAGGTCCAGCCGCTCGATCAGCTCCAGCAGCACCTGGCGGTGCCATTCGAACTGGTGCGCACCTTCCTTCTTGGGCTTGTCGCTTTTGCCAAAGCCGATCAGGTCGGGCGCCACCACGCGGTCGCCTGCAGCCAGAAAGGTGGGCAGCATGCGGCGATAGAGGTAGCTCCAGGCCGGGTTGCCATGCAGGCACAGCCAGGTGCGGCGTGCATCGCGGGGGCCTTCGTCCAGGTAGTGCAGGCGCAGGCCCGCCAGACTCGGCAGGTCGCTGACGTAGTGGGGAGCCCAGGGGTAGCCGGGCAGGTTCGCGAAAGCCGCATCGGGTGTACGCAAGGCATCGTCACGCAGGGGGTGGCGGGCCAATGCCTCGGCGCGTTGCTGACGGCGCCGCTGCGCAAAAAAGCGGCTCAGCAGGCCGCCGCACTCCTCGGCCAGCACCCCGCCCTGCACCTCGGTCTGGTGGTTGATCTCGGCATGCCCAAACAGGTTGAGCACCGAGCCTGCCGCCCCCGTCTTGGGCTCCATCGCACCAAACACCACCCGTGCCAGGCGGGCATGCAGCATGGCGCCACTGCACATGGCGCAAGGCTCCAGCGTCACATACAGACTACAGCCGTCCAGCCGGTAGTTGCCCAGGCGCAGCGCCGCGGCACGCAGGGCCACGATCTCGGCATGGGCCGTCGGGTCGTGGCCTTCCACCGGGGCATTGCGGCCAGTGGCGATGACCTGGCCGTCCTTGACCACGATGGCGCCCACGGGCACCTCGCCCGCGCTGGCAGCCGCTTGCGCCTCGGTCAGGGCCAGTCGCATCCAGTGCGCATCGTCGGCGGTTTTCATCACTATATTTTCAATAGCATCCAAGGCATGAAATATCAGCGCTTGAAGCCGATCTGGCTCATTTTTTCTCGTCTTCGGGCATGGGGCGTGCCTGTTGCATCAGGCCTTCTACCTGCTGCTTGAACTGCTGCTGCATCTGCTGGCTCTGCTCACGCACCGTGCCGGTCGGCGCCGACGCAGGCCCCGCCGCGCCTGTGGCGGTTTGCAATGCGGGCACGGGGGCGCGCGTGGCCGCCAGTTGCTTCTTGGCCAGCAGGCCCACGATGGCCAGCACCACCACCAGTCCGACCAATCCAAACATTGCGCGCATACCTGGGCTCCTTGGCGGGCACCGGGGGCCCGCGCGTTCTTGCGATGGGATCTGACTGTAAAGCCAAACGCCGCACGCAAAAACGGCCGCATGGAGCGGCCGTGGGGTCAGGAGTCGATGAAGCAACGCCGGAGAGTGACCTCAGTTCAATGCCACGCGGCTGCCGTCCTTGAACGTGTACAAGGTCACGGCGGGCGTGGTCAACTCGCCCTTGGCGGTGAAGGCGATGTTGGCGGTCACGCCCTTGTATTCAGTCTTGGTGAGGAACGGCGCGAACACCTTGGGGTCCACCGAGTTGGCGCGCTTCATCGCGTCGGCCAGCACCATGGCGGCGTCATAGGCATAGGGGCTGTAGATCTGGAACTGGCCGGGGAACTTGGCGTCGTAGCGCTTCTTCCAGTCCGAGCCGCCCTGCATCTTGTCCACCGAGGCCCCGCCCGTCGCGCAGGTCACATTCTTCAGCGCGGGGGTCTTGCCCGACAGTTCGGGCAGCTTCTCGGTGCACAGCGCATCACCGCCAAAGAACTTCACGCTGCCCAGGCCCAGCTGCTCCATCTGGCGCAGCATGGGGCCAGCTTGGGCGTCCAGGCCGCCGTAGAAGATCGCGTCGGGCTTCTTGTTCTTGATGGCGGTGAGGATGGCCATGAAGTCGGTGGCCTTGTCGTTGGTGAACTCCTCGGCCACCACTTTCAGGCCCTTTTGTTGCGCCGTCGCCTTGAAAACCGAGGCCACGCCCTGGCCATAGGCCGTGCGGTCGTCGATGATGGCCACGCTCTTGAGCTTGAGGTGATCCGCACCAAACAAGGCCAGGGCAGCACCCAGCGCGTTGTCGTTGGCGATCAGGCGGAAGGTGGTCTTGTGGCCGGGCCTGGTCAGGTCGGGGTTGGAGGCAGAAGCCGTGATGTGTGGCAGGTCGCACTTGGCGTAGACCGCCGAGGCGGGAATGGACGTGCCCGATTGCAGGTGCCCCACCACGCCCGCCACCTTCTGGTCGCACAGCTTCTGGGCCACGGCGGTGGCCTGGCGTGGGTCGCCCGCGTCGTCTTCGGCCGCGATTTCAAACTTGATCTTCTTGCCGCCAATGACGAGGTTCTGGGCGTTCAGGTCGTCAATGGCCAGACGCACACCGTTTTCCGTGTCTTTGCCGATGTGGGCAATGCCGCCCGACACCGGGCCTGCGTGGGCGATCTTGACGGTCTGTACGTCCTGGGCAGAGGCCAGATGGGCCGCCAGCGCAAGGGCGGTCAGTGCAGAAATTCGGAACAGGGGCGAAGAAGCGAAAACGGGGCGCAGCACGGTACAAAGTCTCCTGGGTCGGTCAAAGCATCCTGTTGTGCACCGAACTTGTACACAACAAACCCCGCATCGTAGCCACCTCAACCCTCGTTTTCGCAAAATTACTAAGCAAACTTAGTAATTTGCTCCGGCATTAACCGGGCTAATGAGTCCGGCGCCTACCGCCCGGCCAGGCAGGCTGGGATAATCGCGCCCCATGTCCCTCCTGCCCCACCAGCTCGAACTGCTCTCGCCCGCGCGCGACGCAGACATTGGCATCGAAGCCATCAACCACGGCGCCGATGCCGTCTACATCGGCGGCCCGGCCTTTGGCGCGCGGGCCAGTGCGGGCAACGACATCCGGGACATCGAGCGCCTGGTCAGGCACGCGCATCGCTTCAACAGCCGCATCTTTATCACGCTCAACACCATCCTGCGCGACGATGAACTGGAGGCGGCGCGCAAGATGGCCTGGCAGGTGTACGAGGCGGGCGCGGATGCATTGATCATCCAGGACATGGGCTTGCTCGAAATCGACCTGCCGCCCATCCAGCTGCACGCCAGCACCCAGACCGATATCCGCACGCCCGAAAAAGCACGCTTCTTGCAGGACGCCGGCCTCTCGCAGATCGTGCTGGCACGCGAGCTGACGGTGCAGCAGATCGCCGCAGTGCACAAGGCGCTGGGGCCCGTGGATGCGCCGGGGCGCGCCAACATCGAGTTCTTCATCCACGGCGCGCTGTGCGTGGCCTACAGCGGCCAGTGCAACATCAGCCATGCGCAAACTGGCCGCAGCGCCAACCGCGGCGACTGCAGCCAGGCCTGCCGCCTGCCCTACCAGGTGACCGACGCGCAGGGCCGCTTCATCGCGCACGACAAGCACGTGCTAAGCATGAAGGACAACAACCAGAGCGACAACCTGCGCGCGCTCATCGATGCGGGCGTGCGCAGCTTCAAGATCGAAGGGCGCTACAAGGACATGGGCTACGTGAAGAACATCACCGCCCACTACCGCACCTTGCTCGACGAAATCATCGAAGAGCGCGAGGCCCAAGGCCGGCCGCTGTCGCGCTCGTCCAGTGGTCGCACCACCTTCACCTTCACACCCGACCCACTGCAGAACTTCAACCGCGAGTTCACCGATTACTTCGTGACCGGCCGCAAGGAAGACATCGGCGCGTTCGACACCCCCAAGAACCCCGGCCAGGCCATCGGCTGGGTGACCAAGCTGGGCCCAGACTTTGTGGAGCTGGAACTGAGTGACCCAGCCACCGTGCTGCACAACGGCGACGGCCTGTGCTACTACGACCTGCACAAGGAACTGGTGGGCATGGCCATCAATGTGGCCGAACCGGTGTCGGCCCGCAGCGTGGGCCAATGGCGCGTGTACCCCAAGGACCCGATGGACGGCTTCAAGGACCTGCGCAAGGGCACCGAGGTCAACCGCAACCGCGACATGGACTGGGTGCGCACGCTGGAGAAAAAGTCCAGCGACCGCCGCATCGGCCTGTGGGCGCACCTGAGCGAAACGCCCACCGGCTTCAGCCTGATGCTGACCGACGAGGACGGCAACGTGGGCTGTGCATCCGTGCAGCAACCCCACCAGCCAGCCACTGACGCAGCCAAGGCCGAGGCCAGCCTGCGCGAGCAGCTCGGCCGCTTTGGCGCCACGGCGTTTGCGGTGCATGACATTGCGCTGCAGCTCTCGCAGCCGTGGTTTGTGCCCGCCTCGGTGCTCAACGCCCTGCGCCGCGATGCCGTGGCCGAACTGGAAGCCAACCGGGCCCACAACTTTGCCCGCCTGCCGCGCGCCACGCCGGTGGAGCCGCCTGCGCCCTACCCTGAGGACACGCTTTCTTTCCTGGGCAATGTGTTCAACCACAAGGCCCACGACTTCTACGTGCGCCACGGTGTGAAGGTGATCGCTGCGGCTTACGAGGCGCACGAAGAGGAAGGCGAGGTCAGCCTCATGATCACCAAGCACTGCGTGCGCTTTTCCATGAGCCTGTGCCCCAAGCAGGCCAAGGGCGTGACGGGTGTGCAGGGCACCATCAAGGCCGAACCCTTGATGTTGATCAATGGCAAGGAAAAGCTGACCTTGCGCTTTGACTGCAAGCCCTGTGAAATGCATGTGGTGGGCAAGATCAAGCGCCAGGTGCTGAACCAGGTGCCAGAAGCCCCGCTCCAGTTCTACAAAGCCCGGCCGCAAGTCGCGCACTAAGAGCGGCTAACAAAACTCCCCTGGCGTCGTTGTCTCGCCTTGTCGTACTACTTGTACTGCCTGCGGCGAAACGCCTAGCCAGGGCCGCTTCGCTGAGTTTTGTTAGCCGCTCTAAGGCAACGCGAAGAAGCCCTTGTGTGGGCGTGCGGCCCGTTTCACCGATCGCCGCATGTCCCCATCCACTGCGCCGCACCTGCACCCCACCGACGCCGTGGCCCAGGCCCATGGCGTCAACCCTGACGCAGGCCTGCACGCCGACGAAGCGCTGCGCCGCAGCGCCACCCATGGCGCCAACGAGTTGGCCGCATCGCAGGACCGCCCCTGGTGGCGCCTGCTGGCCGACCAGTTCAAGGACTTCATGGTGCTGGTGCTGCTGGGTGCGGCCGTCATCTCGGGGCTGGTGGGCGAGGTCACCGACACGCTGGTGATCCTCGTCATCGTGGTGCTCAATGCCGTCATCGGCTTTGTGCAGGCCTGGCGCGCCGACCAGGCCATGGCGGCACTGCGCCAGCTGGCAGCGGCGCACGCCACCGTGCTGCGCAGCGGTGCGGTGCAGGTGGTTCCTGCCACCGTGCTCGTGCCCGGCGACATCGTGCTGCTGGAGGCGGGCAACCAGATCCCGGCCGACCTGCGGCTCATCGAGATTGCGCAGTTGCAGGTGGATGAATCGGCCCTCACGGGCGAGTCCGTCACCGTAGCCAAACAGACCGAAGCCCTGGCAGCCGAAGACGTGGGCGCGCTGGGCGACCGCACCAACATGGCCTTCAAGGGCACCACCGCCACCCACGGCCGCGCACGCGGCCTGGTGGTGGCCACCGGCATGCGCACCGAGCTGGGCAAGGTGGCCACGCTGCTCGACACCAGCGACCGCAGCACGCCGCTGCAACTGCGCCTGGCGGCGTTTGGCAAGCGCCTGGCGATAGCGGTGCTGGGCATCTGCGCGGTGATCTTTGTGGTGGGGGTGCTGCGCGGCGAGGCGCCGCTGCTCATGGCCCTCACCGCCATCAGCCTGGCGGTGGCCGCCATCCCCGAGGCCCTGCCCGCCGTGGTCACGGTGCTGCTGGCCCTGGGCGCACGTCGCATGGTGGCGGTGCATGCCCTGGTGCGGCGCCTGCCCTCGGTGGAGACCCTGGGCTCGGTCACCACCATATGCTCGGACAAGACCGGCACCCTGACCCAGAACCGCATGAATGCCGAGCTGCTGCTGGCCCACGGTGTGCGCTGGGTGCCCGGCGATCCCCTGCCCGGCCCCGCCCATGCTGAAGCCCTGTGCGCCGCCGCGCTGTGCAACGACGCCACGCTGCAGGTCCACAACGAAGAGGGCCAGTCGGGCATCCACTGGCTGGGCGACCCCACCGAGACCGCACTGGTGCTGGCCGCCCACGCGGGCGGGCTGGACAAGGCCCAGCTCGATGCCGCCAGCCCCCGCGTGCAGGAGCAACCGTTTGACTCCGACCGCAAGCGCATGACGACCTTCCACCGCGCGGCCGCAGGCTTTGTGGCCTACACCAAAGGCGCGCCCGAATCCGTGCTGCCCCGCTGCACCGCCCACTGGACGCCTGAAGGCGCTGCCGCACTCGACACCGCCAAGGTCCTCGCCACCGCCCAGCAGCTCGCCGCCCAGGGCCTGCGGGTGCTGGCCCTCGCCCGCCGCAGCCACGCCCGCCTGCCGGACACCAACGACATCGACGCAGTAGAAAACCAGCTGGAGCTGCTGGGCCTGATCGCCCTCATCGACCCACCCCGCGCCGAGGCCCAGGCCGCAGTGCGCGACTGCATCAGCGCGGGCATCACCCCGGTGATGATCACGGGCGACCACCCCGCCACCGCGCGCGCGATTGCGCACCGCCTGGGCATTTTGAAGAGCAGCGATGCCTCGGTGCTCACCGGCGCCGACCTGGCCACACTGGACGATGCTGCCCTGCGCGCCCGCGTGGAGCAGGTGCAGGTCTACGCCCGCGTGGACCCGGCGCAGAAGATCCGCATCGTCGAATCCCTGCAAGCGCAAGGCCATTTCGTGGCCATGACGGGCGACGGCGTGAACGATGCCCCCGCGCTCAAGCGTGCCGACATCGGTGTGGCCATGGGCCAGGGCGGCACCGACGTGGCGCGCGAGGCGTCAAGCCTGGTGCTGCTGGACGACAACTTCGCCACCATCGTCGCGGCGGTGCGCGAGGGCCGCCGCATCTACGACAACATCCGCAAGTTTGTGCGCTACGCGATGACGGGCAACTCGGGCGAGATCTGGACCATCTTCCTCGCGCCGCTGTTGCTGTTGCCCATCCCTTTGCTGCCCATCCACATCCTGTGGGTCAACCTCGTCACAGATGGCCTGCCCGGCCTGGCGCTGGCGGCCGAACCGGCCGAGCGCGGCATCATGCAGCGCCCGCCCCGCGCGCCGCGCGAAAGCCTGTTTGCCCACGGCATGTGGCAGCACATCCTGGGTGTGGGCCTGCTCATCGGCGGGCTGTGCCTGGCGGTGCAGGCCTGGGCCCTGCACACCGGCTACACGCACTGGCAGACCATGGTGTTCACCGTGCTCACGCTGGCGCAGATGGCGCATGTGATCGCCATTCGCTCCGAATCCGAACCCATCTGGCGCCTGGGCCTGCTGAGCAACCGCCCGCTGCTGGGTGCCGTGCTGCTCACCTTTGCGCTGCAGATGGCCACCATCTATGTGCCCTGGCTCAACCCCATCTTCCGCACCGAGCCGCTGAGCCTGGGTGAGCTGGTGCTGTGCATCGGCGCCGCGCTGGTGGTGCTGGTGGTCGTGGAAGTCGAGAAGGCCTGGCGCCGTAGCCAGCAGACGCGGCGCACCACCCCAGAGCCCATGGACAGCGCCATGGACGAGCCCTCGGCCTGAAAGAGTCCAGGGCGCACAAGAACGTCATAAGCACATAGCCAACGATTCGATGACGCCAGGGGTCCAGGGTGCCAGAATGGCCCGCGCCATCGGCACATCGGGCCTCGTCCAGCAATGGGCCGAGCCCGGTTGTTCCACTCCCATCCCTTCAATGAAAGAGACAGCACCCATGCAGATCGAAACCCTGGCCGTCCACGCTGGCTACAGCCCCGACCCCACCACCAAGGCGGTGGCCGTGCCCATCTACCAGACGGTGGCCTACGCGTTTGACAGCGCCCAGCATGGCGCCGACCTGTTTGACTTGAAGGTGCCGGGCAACATCTACACCCGCATCATGAACCCCACCACCGACGTGCTCGAAAAGCGCGTCGCGGCGCTGGAAGGCGGCATTGCCGCGCTGGCCGTGGCCTCGGGCATGGCCGCCATCACCTACGCCATCCAGACCATTGCCGAGGCGGGCGACAACATCGTCTCGGCCAGCACGCTCTACGGCGGCACCTACAACCTCTTTGCCCACACACTGCCGCAGCAGGGCATCACCACTCGCTTTGCCGACCCGCGCGACCCGGCCAGCTTTGCGCAGCACATTGATGCGCGCACCAAGGCGATCTTCATCGAGTCCATCGGCAACCCGCTGGGCAACGTGACCGACATCGCTGCGCTGGCCAAGGTGGCGCACGACCATGGCATTCCGCTGATCGTGGACAACACGGTGCCCAGCCCCTACCTGCTGCGCCCCATCGAGCATGGCGCCGATATCGTGGTGCACTCGCTCACCAAGTACCTGGGCGGCCACGGCAACAGCGTGGGCGGCGCGATTGTGGACAGCGGCAAGTTCCCGTGGGCGGAGCACAAGGCACGCTTCCCGCGCCTGAACGAGCCCGACGTGAGCTACCACGGCGTGGTCTACACCGAGGCGCTGGGCCCCGCCGCCTTCATCGGCCGTGCACGCGTGGTGCCACTGCGCAACACGGGTGCGGCGCTGGCGCCGCTCAATGCCTTCCTGATCCTGCAAGGCATCGAAACCCTGGCGCTGCGCATGGACCGTATCTGCGACAACACGCTGGCCATTGCCCAGTACCTGCAAAGCCACCCCAAGGTCGAATGGGTGCGCTACGCCGGTCTGCCCGACCACCCGGACCACGCGCTGGTGCAGCGCCAGTCTGGCGGCAAGGCGTCAGGCATCCTGAGCTTTGGCGTGAAGAACAGCGACGCCGACCCACGTGCGGCAGGTGCCCGTTTCCTCGACGCGCTGCAGCTCTTCACGCGCCTCGTGAACATTGGCGATGCAAAGTCGCTGGCCACCCACCCCGCGTCCACCACCCATCGCCAGCTCAATCCCGAAGAGCTGGCCAAGGCGGGCGTGAGCGAAGGCATGGTGCGCCTGTCGGTCGGCATCGAGCACATCGACGACCTGCGGGCGGACCTGGCGCAGGCACTCGACAAGGTGTGATGTGCGAATGGCCATGCGCCCCCAAAAGCGCATGGCCAGGCACCTGTCACCGTACTTTTGAGGCTTTTTGCGTCCAAGCGCTAGTGGAATATGCGCCACCAGCTACATATTTGATAGCAAACAAGACCACGGCACGCAGCGACACCGTCATGCCGGCCCCAACGCGGCGGGCCGATGACGGCCAGCGCCGGGCGCTGGCCGCCTTCAGCCGAGGTCGCGTGCCAGCCGAATGCCGGTGAACTGCCAGCGCGCCGTGGCCGGAAAGAAGTTGCGGTAGGTCAGCCGCTCGTGCCCTGGCGGCGTAGCGCTGGACGAGCCCCGCAGCACGTACTGGTTGACCATGAACTTGCCGTTGTACTCACCCACGGCGCCTTCGGCCACCCGGAAGCCGGGGTACGGCGCGTAGCTCGACTGCGTCCACTGCCAGGCAGCGCCGTGCCACTGCGCCATGCCGGCGGCACCCCGCGCGGCCGCATGCTCCCATTCAGCCTCAGTGGGCAGGCGCGCGCCCACCCAGCGCGCGTAGGCATCGGCCTCGTAGTACGACAAATGCACCACCGGCTGGTTGCCCTGCAGCGGTTGCAGGCCGGCCAGCGTGAACTGGTGCCAGGCCCCGTCGACGCGATGCCAGTACAGAGGCTGCACCAGACCCTGCGCCGCCCGCCAGTCCCAGCCTTCGGCCAGCCAGAGCAGCGGGTTGTGGTAGCCGCCACCTTCCACAAACGCCAGATACTCGGCCTGCGTCACCAGTCGCGAGGCCAGCGCGTAGGGATGCAGATACACGCGATGGCACGGGCCCTCGTTGTCAAAGGCAAAGCCGCTGCCAGCGTGGCCGATATCGGCCAGCCCCCCGTCAAAGGAATGCCACGCCAGTGCTTGGCCAGCCTCGGGCGCCACAGCGTCTGAAGCCTTGGCATAGGCGGGGAACAAGGGGTTGCAGGACAGCAGGTGCAGGATGTCGGTGAGCATCAGCTCCTGGTGCTGCTGCTCGTGCTGCAGGCCCAGCTCGATCAGGCCACGCAGCGCAGCGTCGTGCGCCACAGTGGGCCACAGGCGCGCTACGCGGGCGTCCACGTCGGCCCGGTAGGCGAGCACCTCGTCCAGCGATGGCCGCGTGAGCAGCCCGCGCTGCGGACGCGGGTGCTTGGCGCCCACACCGTTGTAGTAGGAGTTGAACAGCACCCGGAACGCCGGTGCAAACGGCTGAAAACCTGGCTCGTGGGCTTCGAGCACAAAGGTCTCAAAGAACCAGGTGGTGTGGGCCAGGTGCCATTTGGTGGGACTGGCGTCGGGCATGGACTGCGCGGCGCAGTCCTCGGGCGACAGCGGAGCCGCCAGGGTCAGCGAGCGGCCGCGCACGGCGGTGTAGCGCGCCAGCAGCGTGTCGAATGCGGGGGATGTCACGGTCATGGCGGCCACCGGTCAAGGACGGGCGTGGACGACCGCGAACCAGCCCCGCTCGTCCGTCCACGCCTGGGCCTGCGCAAAACCGGCGCGCGCAAGCATGTCGGTGAACACGGGCAACGGGTACTTGTAGCTGTTCTCGGTGTGGATGCGCTCGCCCTGGTCGAACCTGCGACCGCCGCCGGGCCAGCACACCTCGGTGTCAGAGGCAGCCTCCAGGTGCATTTCAATGCGCGACGCCTCGGTGTTGAAGAACGCACGGTGCCGCCACTGCGCCACGTCAAAGTCGCTGCCGATCAGGCGGTTCACATGCCGCAGCACATTGCGGTTGAACTCGGCGGTGACCCCCGCTGCATCGTCGTAGGCGGCTTCGAGCACCGCCACATCCTTGGGCAAATCGATGCCGATGAGCAGGCCACCATCGTCGTCGATCAGCTCGCGCATGTGGGCCAGCAGCTCCAGCGCGTGCGGCGGGTCGAAGTTGCCGATGGACGAGCCCGGGTAGAACACGAGGCGCCCGGTGCGGGGAATGTCGTCAGGCAGTGACACCCCCAGGGTCATGTCGCCCGCCAGCGCGCGGGCATCCAGCGCCGGGAAGTCGTCGCGCAGCCCTTGCACCGCCTGCTCCAGAAAATCCGCCGAAATGTCCACGCCCACAAAACAGGCCGGCTGCACCAGACGGCACAGGGTGCGGGCCTTCTGGCAGTTGCCCGCGCCCAGTTCGATCAGGGTGCGGCCTGCGCCCACGGCGCCCGCGATGCTGTCTGCATGTGTCTGCATCAGCGCCATTTCGGTGCGTGTGGGGTAGTACTCCGGCAGGCGTGTGATGGCTTCAAACAGCTGCGAGCCATGCTGGTCGTAGAAATACTTGGGGGAGATACGTGCGGGCCGCTGGGTCAGTCCGCGGGTGATGTCGGAATAGCGAGGCAGGAGCATGGGTCGTCAGGACGTTGGGGCGGCAGCGCCGCCGGGTGGTCAAAAGCAGAGGCACCTGGAGCGCCCACATTGCGGCCCGCCCCACACGCTCCCCTACCCCATTGTGCGTTGCCTCGCTGACTGCCGTGTGTAGGCCATTTCCGCACCCACAAAAAAAGGGCTGGCGCATGCGCCAGCCCTTCAGACCCTTGGAGAACTTTTATTGTCAGGAACGCAGGGCCCGCCTGGGGCCCTGTGCCCTTAGAAGCGCCAGCCCAGACCCACGCCCACCAGAACGGGGTCCACCTTGAAGGTGCCCAGCTTGGCACCGCCTGCGCTCACGTCGGTCTTGATGAAAACCTTCTTCACGTCGAAGTTGAGGTACAGGTTCTTGGCCAGCGGGATGTCCACACCCACTTGCAGCGCGGGGCCGAAGCTGTTGCGGTCAATGCTCACACCCGCGGGCAGGTTCACGCTGGAAAACCGCGTGTAGTTCAGGCCCGCGCCCACGTAGGGCTTGAAGCCGGGGGCATCAAAGTGGTACTGCGCCAGCAGTGTGGGGGGCAGGTGCTTGAGCGTGCCAATGGCTGCGCCGCCAGCGCTGAGCGTGTGCTTCTGGGGCACGGTCAGGATCAGCTCGGCCGCGATGTTCTTGTTGAAGAAGTAGGTCACATCCACTTCAGGGATGGTCTTGTTGTTGACCGACAGGCCCAGCGGTGTGCTGTCCTTGTTGGCGCTGTCCAGGTGCACCGCACGTGCACGGACCATCCAGGGGCCCTCGGCCTGTTGCGCCAGGGCAGCGCCAGAAGACAGGGCACAGAGAACGGCGACAGCCAGCAGGTTCTTTTTCATGGTAATTCGCATCGGTTGGACGGGGACGACCCCCGTGCATGCATTGAACCGCTGCGGCCCCCACCCGGCCTTGCCTTACCTCAAGCCCTCGGTAGTAACCCTTAGACCTAGATCAAGGAATACCCACTATCAGGCTGTGGACTTGCCCCGCAGGCGCTGAACCAGCGTCCACCCGGCCAGCACCAGGCCACCCGCCACGATGCCCACCACGGCGTTCAGCAGGTTGGGCACCAGCACCGCCCACAGCCCGCCCACGGGCCATTGCGCCGCTGCCGTGCCTGCGGCCTCAACCGCATGGTGCAACGCAGGCACGCCGTGCACCAGAATGCCACCGCCCACCAGAAACATCGCCGCAGTGCCCGCAATGGACAGCCCCTTCATCAGCCAGGGTGCTGCGCGCAGGATGCCCGATCCCAGGGCACGCGCGGCGCTGCTGGCCTTGTTGTTGAGCCACAGGCCCAGGTCGTCCAGTTTGACGATACCCGCCACCAGCCCATAGACACCGATGGTCATGATGACGGCGATGCCCGACAGCACCGTGAGCTGCTGCACGAAGGGCGCAGCGGCCACCGTGCCCAGCGTGATCGCAATGATTTCGGCCGACAGGATGAAGTCCGTGCGCACGGCGCCCTTGATCTTGTCCTTTTCAAAGGCCACCAGATCCACCGCTGGATTGGCATTGGCCTTGGCGTGGCTCTCATGCTCGGCCTCATCTTCATGCTGGGCGTGCAGCAGCTTGTGCGCCACCTTCTCAAAGCCCTCAAAGCACAAGAAGGCGCCCCCCACCATCAGCAGCGGCGTCACGGCCCACGGCGCAAAGGCGCTGATCAGCAGCGCAGCGGGCACCAGGATGACCTTGTTGATGAACGAGCCCTTGGCCACCGCCCACACCACCGGAATCTCGCGCTCAGCGCGCACCCCGGTCACCTGCTGGGCGTTGAGCGCCAGGTCGTCCCCCAGCACGCCCGCCGTCTTCTGTGCAGCCACCTTGGTCATCACCGACACATCGTCGGCCATGGCAGCGCTCTTCTTGGCCGCCACCTTGGTCATCAAGGCCACATCGTCGAGGATGGTGGCGATATCGTCGAGCAAAGCAAGCAGGCTGCCAGCGGCCATGAGAAGTCCTTGGGATGAGTCGCAAAAAAATGCGGCGAACAAGCCGCCGGTGTGCGCCGCACTATAGCAACGCACAGGCAACCGCCGCGCAAGCCCCATCGTCGTGCAGCGGCCATGCCATTCGCAGATAGCCCCACACCGCCTGCGGGCATGCTTGCCCGGCCACAAGGCGCATACTCGCGCCCTCATCCACTACCCGCTATGGGGCCTTCTGCGGGCTTCACCGCCCCGCCATGCCCGGCTACCTGACCAAGCAAGAAGACATCGCCATCACCGGCGCGGCAGACCTGATCATCCAGTCGCTGCTGGACAAGCAGCAGTTTGCCGACCCGCTGGGCGCCGCCGAGGCGCTGGGTATCTCATCGGCCGCCTGGCCCCTCTTCGGCCTGTTGTGGCCATCGGGCGCGCAGCTGGCCCAGCGCATGGCCAGCCGCCCCCTGCTGGCGGGCGAACGTGTGCTGGAGATCGGCTGCGGACTGGGTCTGGCCAGCCTGGTGTGCCACCGGCGCGGTATCGATGTCACTGCCAGCGACTGCCATCCTCTGGCCCAACAGTTCCTGCAGGAAAACGCGCGCTTGAACGGCCTGTCACCCGTGAAGTACCGCACGGGTCAATGGGGCTCGGACGCACCAGCACCGGCCAACGCGGTGCAAGGCCAGTTCGACCTCATCATGGGCAGCGATGTGCTGTACGAACGCGACGCCCGTGCGTCCCTGGCCACCTTTCTGGACCACCACGCAGGCGACGGCGCGCAGATCTGGATCGTGGACCCGAACAGGGGCAACCGCTCCACTTTCCATAAGCAGATGGCTGTGCACCGTTTCGATGTGATCGAAGAGCGACTGGACCACCCCGCCCTGGCCGATGTGCCGGCGTACAAAGGGCGGCTGCTGATGTACCAGCGCACCTTAACAGCGGCCTGAACACGACTTTGAAGGGTTGGCCCGGCGCGATAGCGCCACCATCAGACCGCCGAGCCCGCGCACCCTAAGCGCCAGGGCAGCCGAGCAAGGGCCGCCCCGCAGCGAGGGCTGCGTCCCTCTTCCCGATTCGCGCAGCGAATCGAGGGAAGGGGGAAGCGGCGCAGCCGCTCAGGGGGATGCCCCCTGCTACCCCACCCACTTACGCGCGTTGCGCCAGATGCGCATCCAACCGCTGTACTGCGCCTTGTCTTCGCTGGTCCAGCTCATCTGCACGTTGCGGAACACGCGCTCGGGGTGCGGCATCATGGCCGTGAAGCGGCCGTCGGCCGTGGTCACTGCCGTCAGGCCACCCGCGCTGCCGTTGGGGTTGAAGGGGTACTGCTCCGTCGCGCGGCCGTGGTTGTCCACGTAGCGCATCGCAGCAATGGCCTTGTCGGCGTTGCCCCGGTACTTGAAGTTGGCATAGCCCTCGCCGTGTGCCACCGCAATCGGCAGGCGGCTGCCTGCCATGCCTTGCAGGAACAGGCTGGGGGATTCCAGCACTTCCACCAGCGACAGGCGGGCCTCGAAGCGCTCGCTCTGGTTGGTGGTAAAGCGTGGCCAGTCTTGTGCACCGGGGATGATGTCCGCCAGCTCGGCAAACATCTGGCAGCCGTTGCACACGCCCAGGCCGAACGTGTCGGTGCGACCGAAGAAGCCCTGGAACTGTGCGGCCAGCACGGGGTTGAAGGTGATGGACCGCGCCCAGCCAATGCCAGCGCCCAGCGTGTCGCCATAGCTGAAGCCGCCGCAGGCCACCACGCCCTTAAAGTCTTCGAGTTGGACGCGGCCGGTCTGCAGGTCGGTCATGTGCACGTCGTAGGCCTCGAAGCCCGCCTCGGTGAAGGCATAGGCCATCTCGATGTGCGAGTTCACGCCCTGCTCGCGCAGGATGGCGACCTTGGGTTTGGCCAGGTTGAGGTACGGCGCGGCCACGTTGTCGGCCGCGTCGAACGTCAGGTGCACGTGCAGGCCCGGGTCGGCGGGCTCGCCCGCTGCAGCGTGCTCGGCATCGGCGTTGGCGGGGTTGTCGCGCTGCTGGCAGATCTTCCAGCTCACCGCATCCCACACCTGGTGCAGGTCGGCCAGCGAGGCACTGAACACGGCCTTGGCATCGCGCCAGACCTGGAGTTCGCCCTTGCCTGCGTCGATTTCGGACGACACAGGGCGCGTCTTGCCCACGAAGTGGCTGAATTTGGACAGGCCATGCTCGCGCAGCACCTGCATCACATCGTTGCGCTCGGCGGTGCGCACTTGCAGCAGCACACCCAGCTCTTCGTTGAACAGCGCCTTGAGCGTCAGTTCTTCACGGCGGGCACTGACCTGCTGCGCCCAGTTCTTGGCGTCACCGGTTTCCATGCGGCTGTCGCTGATGCCGTCGCCTTCAGTCACCAGCATGTCCACGTTGAGCGCCACGCCCACATGGCCTGCAAAAGCCATTTCGGCTGCTGCGGCCAGCAGGCCGCCATCGCTGCGGTCGTGGTAGGCCAGGATCTGGCCCTTGGCGCGCAGTGCGTTCACGGCGTTGACCAAGTTGACCAGGTCTTGGGGGTCGTCCACGTCGGGCACCACATCACCGCTCTGCTCCAGCGTCTGGCCCAGGATGCTGCCGCCCATGCGGTTCTGGCCCTTGCCCAGGTCGATCAGCACCAGCGTGGTATCGGCCTCGGTGGCGTTGAGCTGGGGAGTGAGCGCGCCGCGCACGTCGGACAGCGAGGCGAATGCGCTCACGATCAGGCTGACGGGCGACGTGACCTTCTTCTTGTTGGAACCTTCATTCCACTGCGTGCGCATGGACAGACTGTCCTTGCCCACGGGAATGGACACGCCCAGCGCGGGGCACAGTTCCATGCCCACGGCCTTCACGGTTTCGTAGAGCGCAGCGTCTTCGCCGGGCTCGCCGCAGGCGGCCATCCAGTTGGCCGATAGCTTCACACGCGGCAGCTCAATGGGCGCGGCCAGCAGGTTGGTAATGGCCTCGGCCACGGCCATGCGGCCCGAGGCGGGGGCGTTGATGGCGGCCAGCGGCGTGCGCTCGCCCATGCTCATGGCTTCGCCCGCAAAACCCTTGTAATCGGCCAGCGTCACGGCGCAATCGGCCACGGGCACTTGCCAGGGGCCCACCATCTGGTCTCGGTGCGACAGGCCACCCACGGTGCGGTCGCCAATGGTGATGAGGAAGCGCTTGGAGGCGACCGTGGGGTGGGCCAGCACGTCGATCACGGCCTTTTGCAGCGGCACGCCGGTCAAGTCCATCGGTGCAAATTCGCGCACCACGGTCTTCACGTCGCGGTGCATCTTGGGCGGCTTGCCCAGCAGCACGTTCATCGGCATGTCCACGGGCAGCTTCTGGTCGTCGGCCGTGGCAGCAGGGTCATGCAGCACCAGCTGGCGCTCTTCGGTGGCCGTGCCGATCACGGCAAACGGGCAGCGCTCGCGTTCACAAAAGGCTTTGAACTGCTCCAGCGATTCGGGCGCAATCGCCAGCACGTAGCGTTCTTGCGACTCGTTGCTCCAGATTTCCTTCGGGCTCATGCCGGACTCTTCGAGCTGCACGGCACGGAGGTCAAAGCGGGCGCCACGGCCAGCGTCGTTGGTCAGCTCGGGGAAGGCGTTGGACAAACCGCCCGCGCCCACGTCGTGAATGGCCAGGATGGGGTTGGCCGCGCCCTGCGCCCAGCAGTGGTTGATGACCTCTTGTGCACGGCGCTCGATCTCGGGATTGCCGCGCTGCACCGAGTCAAAGTCCAGCTCGGCCGCATTGGTGCCTGTGGCCATGGAGCTGGCCGCGCTGCCGCCCATGCCGATGCGCATGCCGGGGCCGCCCAACTGGATCAGCAGCGAGCCTGCAGGGAATTCGATCTTTTTGGTCAGCTCTGCATCGATCACGCCCACGCCGCCCGCGATCATGATGGGCTTGTGGTAGCCACGCTGCACGCCGCCGACGTTCTGCTCGTACTCGCGGAAGTAGCCGTTCAGGTTGGGACGGCCGAATTCGTTGTTGAACGCCGCGCCGCCCAAGGGGCCTTCGACCATGATCTGCAGCGGGCTGGCAATGTGCTCAGGCTTGCCCACCGTGCTGCCCCAGAGCTTGGACACGGTGAAGCCCGTGAGACCCGCCTTGGGCTTGGAGCCGCGGCCCGTGGCGCCTTCGTCGCGGATCTCGCCGCCCGCGCCGGTCGATGCGCCTGGGAAGGGCGAGATGGCCGTGGGGTGGTTGTGCGTTTCCACCTTCATCAGCACATGCTGGGTAACGCTACTTTTTTGATAGCTATTGGCGCTTGATTCACTAGCGCTTGCGGCCATTTTTGCCACAAAACGCTCCACCTGATGGCCTTCCATGACCGAGGCGTTATCCGAATACGCGATCACCGTGTGCTGGGGCGCCAGCTGGTGCGTGTTGCGGATCATGCCGAACAGGCTCTTGCTCTGCGCCACGCCGTCGATGGTGAACTCGGCGTTGAAGATCTTGTGGCGGCAGTGTTCGCTGTTGGCCTGCGCGAACATCATCAGTTCCACGTCGGTGGGGTTGCGCTTCAGGCCCGTGAAGGCCGTCACGAGGTAGTCGATTTCATCGTCGGCGAGGGCCAGGCCGAAGCGGGTGTTGGCCGCTTCGAGTGCCGCGCGACCACCGGCCAGCACATCCACATGCTCCATGGGGGCGGGCTGCAGTTCGGTGAAGAGGGCGGCTGCGGCGCTGCGGTCGGCCACCACCGATTCGGTCATGCGGTCGTGCAGCAGGGCCGCGATCTGGCCCAGTTGCTCGGCCGTCAGCTCGGGTGTCTTGCCCAGCAGGCCGGATTTCAGGCTGATGCGGTACTCGGTGATGCGCTCGACACGGCGGATGGCGATGCCGCAGTTGCGCGCAATGTCGGTGGCCTTGGAGGCCCAGGGCGACAGCGTTCCCAGGCGGGGCGTAACGATGAGCGCGGCGCCGTCTTCAGGGCCCGCGTAGGGGTCGCCATAGGTCAGCAGCGCGGCCAGGCGTTCTTGTTCTGCAGGAGTGGGGGCCGCATCGGTAGCGACCAGGTGCACGAAACGCGCTGCAATGCCACTGATCTTGGGGTGGATCGCCTCCAGGGCGGGTTGAAGTTGCTGGGCGCGGAAGGAGCTGAGGGCGTTGCCGCCCGCCAGCGTGGTCATGTGCAAGGTCACGGTAGCGGCCTGTTGGGGGGTGTCAGGGGTAGAGGGTGGCTCCGGGCGCCAGCGTGCAACCAGCACCGGAGCCTTCCATTTTACCGGGCATGGCCGGGCCGCCTGCGCAGCCGGGGGCCCAATGGGATAATTGCGCCATGAGCATCACCATCAAAAGCGCCGAGGACATCGAGGGCATGCGCCTGGCCTGCCGTCTGGCCTCCGAAGTGCTGGACTACATCACACCGCACATCAAGCCCGGCATCACCACCAAAGAAATCGATCGCCTGGGCGCCGAATGCATGGCCCAGCAGGGCACCATCTCGGCCACCGTGGGCTACCAGCCACCGGGCTACCCGCCCTACCCGGCTTCGCTGTGCACCTCGGTCAACCATGTGGTATGCCACGGCATCCCCAACGACAAGCCGCTCAAGAAGGGCGACATCGTCAATGTGGACGTGACCGTGATCACCAAGGACGGCTGGTACGGTGACAACAGCCGCATGTTCCTGATCGGCGAGTGCTCGATCGCTGCCAAGCGCCTGTCAGCGCTGACGTTTGAAGCCATGTGGCATGGCATCGTGCAGGTCAAGCCTGGCGCGCGGCTGGGTGATATCGGCCACGCGATCCAGAAGTTTGCCGAAGGGCACGGCTTCTCGGTGGTGCGCGAGTTCTGCGGCCACGGCATTGGCCAAAAGTTCCACGAAGAACCCCAGGTGCTGCACTATGGCAAGCCCGGCACACTCGAAGAACTGGTACCCGGCATGGTGTTCACCATCGAGCCCATGATCAATGCCGGCCGCCGCGAAGTGAAGGAATTTGGCAACGACGGCTGGACCATCGTGACCAAGGACCACAGCCTGTCGGCCCAGTGGGAGCACACGGTACTGGTCACGCCCACGGGGTACGAGGTGATGACGCTGTCAGCAGGTTCGCCCCCGTTGCCGTCCTTTGTGACTGCCACCAAGACCTGAGGCGAGCGCCGGGCCACCGGTTCCCGCGCAAAAAGGCAGCCGCTTGCACAACTCTTGCATGGCTTTTTCATGGCCTCCCACGATACTTACCGACCATGACTGAACTCCATGCCCTGCGCGACGCCTACCGCAGCGACAAGGCCGCGCTGCTGGCGGCCATGCAATCCACCGGCGCATCGACACGCGGCATCCGTGTGCTCCTGCGCAAGCTGTCGTCGCTGGCGGGCAACCTGCTGCAGGCCCTGTGGCAGCGTGCTGAGCTGCCCGACGACATGGCCCTGGTGGCCGTCGGCGGATTTGGGCGCGACCAGTTGTTCCCCTATTCCGATGTCGATGTCCTGTTGCTGCTGCCCGACGGCACGGCGCCCGAGGCCGGCAGTGCCTTGCGCACCAAGCTGGAAGGCTTCATCGGCAGCTGCTGGGACACGGGCCTGGAGATCGGATCGAGCGTGCGCACGGTGGCCGAGTGCCTTGCCGAAAGCGCGGGCGATGTCACCGTGCAGACCTCGCTGCTCGAATCGCGGCTGGTGTGTGGCAGCGCCGCGCTGTTTGCAGAATTCCAGCGCCAGTACCGCGCGCAGATGAACCCCCAGGCGTTTTTGGTCGCCAAGACCCTGGAGATGCGCCAGCGCCACACCAAGTACGAGAACACGCCCTATTCGCTGGAGCCCAACTGCAAGGAGTCGCCCGGCGGGCTGCGGGACCTGCAGATGATCCTGTGGGTGTCACAGGCTGCCGGGCTGGGCAGCAACTGGAAGGAACTGGCCACCAGTGGCCTGGCCACGGCCTTTGAAGTGCGCCAGATCGAGCGCAACGAGGCACTGCTGTGCCTGATTCGCGCCCGTCTGCATGCGGCTGCCGGGCGGCACGAAGACCGGCTGGTGTTCGACTTGCAGACCGCCGTGGCCGAGTCGTTCGGCTACCGCTCGCAAGCACCCGATGGTTCGCGCCTGCCCATGCGGGCCAGCGAAAGTCTGATGCGGCGGTACTACTGGGCAGCGAAGGCCGTGTCGCAACTCAGCCAGATCCTGCTGCTCAACATTGAAGAGCGCCTGAACCCATCGACCCATGAGCCGCGTCCGATCAACGAACGGTTCTTTGAGAAGGCGGGTCTTATCGAGGTGGCCAGCGACGACCTTTACACCCGCGACCCGCTTGCGATCCTGGAGACCTTCCTGCTCTACCAGACCACGGTCGGACTCAAGGACCTGTCGGCGCGCACCTTGCGCGCGCTGTACAACGCACGCGGCGTGATGGACAGCGCCTTCCGTCGAGATCCGGTCAATCGCGATGCCTTCATGCGCATCCTGCAGCAGCCCTCGGGCATCACGCACGCCATGCGGCTGATGAACCAGACCTCGGTGCTGGGGCGCTACCTGTGGCCGTTCCGTCGCATCGTGGGGCAGATGCAGCATGACCTGTTCCACGTCTACACGGTGGACCAGCACATCCTGATGGTGCTGCGCAACGTACGCCGGTTCTTCATGGCGGAGCATGCACACGAATACCCGTTTTGCTCGCAGCTGGCGGGCGGCTGGGACAAGCCCTGGATTTTGTATGTGGCGGCGCTTTTCCATGACATTGGCAAGGGACGCGGTGGCGACCACTCGCAAATCGGCGCTGAAGAAGTGCGGCGCTTTTGCCGCCAGCACGGCGTGGACCGCGAAGATGGCCGGCTCATCGAGTTTCTGGTGCGTGAGCACCTGACCATGAGCACCGTGGCGCAAAAGCAGGACCTGAGCGACCCCGATGTGATTGCTGCCTTTGCACGCCGCGTGGGCAATGAGCGCAACCTCACGGCCATGTACCTGCTCACGGTGGCGGACATCCGTGGCACCAGCCCCAAGGTCTGGAATGCCTGGAAAGGCAAGCTGCTGGAAGACTTGTACCGCGCCACGCTGCGCACCCTGGGTGGCCGCGCACCCGATGCTGCGGCCGAAATCGAAGCCCGCAAGCGCGAGGCGCTGGTCCTGCTGGCGCTCAACGCCCTGCCCTTTGAGGCCCACAAGGCGCTGTGGGCCACGCTGGATGTGAGCTATTTCATGCGCCACGACGCTGCCGACATTGCCTGGCACACACGCCACCTGTCGCGCCATGTGGGCACGGCCAAGCCGGTGGTGCGCGCCCGCCAGTCGCTGGCGGGTGATGGGCTGCAGGTGATGGTCTACGCCGCCGACCAGGCCGACCTGTTTGCACGCATCTGCGGCTACTTCGATCGTGTGGGTTTCAGCATCCTCGATGCGCGGGTGCACACCGCCAACAACGGTTATGCGCTGGACACCTTTCAGGTCGTGGCCTCTTCGGCATCGGAGCAGCCCGGACACTACCGCGAGCTGACCCACATGGTCGAGAGCGACCTGATGCGCGTGATCGAGGAAGGCGGCCCTTTGCCTGAACCCACCCGCAAGCGGGTGTCACGCCGGGTCAAGAGCTTTCCGGTAGCGCCCCGGGTGACCTTGCGCCCCGACGAAAAGGCGCAGCGCTGGCTGCTGGCGATCTCGGCCAGCGACCGTGCCGGTCTGCTCTATCTCGTGGCACGCATCCTGGCGCAGCATCACCTGAGCGTGCAACTGGCCAAGGTCAGTACCCTGGGCGAGCGGGTGGAAGACACCTTTCTCATCCAGGGCCCAGAGCTGCAAAACAACGCCCGCCAGATCCAGATCGAGACCGAGCTCCTGCAGGAGCTGTCGTCCTGACCGCGCGGGGATAGGCCCAGGAGAGGATCTCTATCAGTCGTCTTCGGTGGCACTGATCTCCGGGAACAGCACCTCGGTAAACCCGAACTGCGTGAAATCACGCACCCGCATGGGATACAGCTTGCCGATCAGGTGGTCGCATTCGTGCTGTACGACGCGCGCATGGAAGCCCTCTACCGTGCGGTCAATGGGGTCGCCGTACAGATCGAAGCCTGTGTAGCGGATGCGCGACCAGCGGGGCACCTTGCCGCGCAAGCCCGGCACGGAGAGGCAGCCCTCCCAGTCTTCCTCTTCTTCCACCCCAAGTGGCGTGATCACCGGGTTGAGCAGTACGGTGGGCGGCACAAGCGGCCGATCCGGATAGCGCGGATTGCGGTCATTGGAACCAAAAATCACCAGTTGCAGATCCACCCCAATCTGCGGCGCGGCAAGGCCGGCTCCGTTCACGGAGGCCATGGTCTCGAACATATCCCGCACCAGCTGATGCAACTCGTCAGTGTCGAACGCAGTGACAGGCTGCGCCACGCGCAGCAGGCGGGGGTCGCCCATTTTCAAAATGGTGTGGATGGTCATGAAATATGAGACAGGCTTGGAGACAAGGCACAGACTGCCAAATTGGCAGCAGGGTGCCCAGCATATCGCGCCATACGGCTTCCGGTTGGCGCGTGGGTTTGCGAACCGATGCAGTCAGTTTTGTGGATTCGGCACAATTTTTGTGTATATAATCTAAGTCTTGTTCCTCGATAGCTCAGTCGGTAGAGCGCCGGACTGTTAATCCGTAGGTCCCTGGTTCGAGCCCAGGTCGAGGAGCCAAGAATTTGCAGGCCCTGCATGAAAAAAGCGGGGCCTTTTAATTAGTCAGTTGATAGATACCGATCATTCCTCGATAGCTCAGTCGGTAGAGCGCCGGACTGTTAATCCGTAGGTCCCTGGTTCGAGCCCAGGTCGAGGAGCCAATCTGAAAAAGCCCCACACTTTCTGAGTGTGGGGCTTTTTTGTTGGCCGCCCCGACCACGCAACGTGCCAGTGCGTGCCAGACAATGGTGCCTTTGCGACACACACCCGCATGCCCCCGCAACTACCCTGGCTCGAACCTGACGCCCCCCTTCCCGCCCCGACCCTTGCGTGGGGAGAGGGCGACCCTGCGCCGGGACTGCTGGCCGCAGGTGGTGCACTGGATGTGGACAGCCTCCGTGCCGCGTATGCGCAGGGTACCTTTCCCTGGTATGGCCCTGGGCAACCCATCCTGTGGTGGGCACCCGATCCGCGCATGGTGCTGCCAGTGTCGGAATTTCGGCTGCATCGATCACTGAACAAACGGCTGCAGGCGTTTCGCAGACAGGCGCATTGCGAAATACGCGTCGATAGCGCATTCCACGACGTCATCACGGCTTGTGCCACCAAGGAACGCGAGGGCCAGGCTGGAACCTGGATCGTGCCGGAGATGGTGAACGCCTACACTGATTTACACCGAGCAGGCCATGCCCACAGCGTGGAAACCTGGGTGGACGACCAGCTCATAGGGGGCCTGTACTGCTTGGCACTGGGTCGTGCGGTGTTCGGAGAATCCATGTTTGCCCATGCGACCGACGCCTCCAAGATCGCTCTTGCAGCCTTGGTCTGCCTGTGCCGCCGCCATGGCATCACCTTGATTGACTGCCAGCAGAATACGCGGCACCTGACCTCCCTGGGCGGCCGGGAAATACCCCGCGCCGATTTCCTGGTACATGTGGACAAAGCGCGACAACAGCCTGCCATCCCCTGGAGATTTGAGCCCGTATACTGGAACGAGCTGCTGCCAACCAAGATCGATCCGGCATGACGCAACTCAATGACCTTCCACTGCAGACCCTGCAGTTTTACGCGACAGCCCCCTACCCCTGCAGTTACCTGCCGGACCGTCAGGCACGATCGCAGGTCGCCACCCCCAGCCATCTGATCCAGAGCGATCTCTATTCCGACCTCGTAACCAAAGGGTTTCGCCGCAGCGGCATGTTCACCTACCGCCCCTATTGCGACGGATGCCAGGCGTGTACACCGCTGCGGGTCCTGGTCAACGAATTCAAGCCTGATCGCAGCCAAAGACGCGCGGCAATAGGCCACGGCCAGTTGCAGGCCCGGGTGCTACGGCTGTGTTTTGTGCCCGAACATTACCAGCTGTACCTGCGCTACCAGAACGGCCGCCATGCAGGCGGGGGAATGGACCATGACAGCATCGACCAGTACACACAGTTTCTGCTGCAAAGCAGGGTGAACTCAAGACTGGTGGAGTTCCGCGAGACCGACGCATCAGGCGAACCCGGTGCGCTCAAGATGGTCTCCATTCTTGACGTGCTCGATGACGGCCTGTCTGCCGTGTATACGTTTTACGAACCCGAGCCCCATTGCAGCTACGGCACCTACAACGTCATGTGGCAAATTGCGCAAGCCCATGCACTGGGCCTGCCCCATGTCTACCTGGGGTACTGGATAGAAACCAGCCCCAAGATGAACTACAAGGCACGCTTTGTGCCCCACGAAATCCGTACCGATGGGCTATGGCACCGGGTATCAGACACCGGCCACGCGAGCACCTGAATACGCGTTAACATTTCACAAGATAAAATGTAGCGGCCTTCGCACCATAGCCGCTCATGAAAAAAACCGATTCCAGCATCCCTCTCAAACCCAGCGTTCAGGTGCTTGAGCGCATGTTCACTCTGATCGATGTTCTGGCTTCTCGTGAAGAGGCGATTTCCCTCAAGGAAATCAGCGAAAAGACAGGGCTGCACCCCTCTACGACTCACCGCATCCTGAATGACCTGACCATCGGACGGTTTGTGGACCGCCCCGAATCTGGCAGCTACCGGCTCGGCATGCGACTGCTGGAGCTGGGCAACCTGGTGAAGGCACGCCTGAGCGTTCGTGATGCGGCGCTGACCCCCATGCGCAGTCTGCACAAGCTGATCCAGCAGCCCGTGAACCTGAGCATGCGCCAGGGCGATGAGATTGTGTATGTGGAGCGCGCCTACAGTGAGCGGTCGGGTATGCAGGTGGTGCGAGCCATCGGCGGCAGGGCACCACTGCACCTGACCTCTACAGGAAAGCTCTTCCTCGCACTGGATGACCCCCAGCGCGTTCGTGCCTACGCCACCCGCACCGGTCTTGCAGGCCATACCCGCAACAGCATCACCCAGCTGCCCGTGCTGGAGCGAGAACTGGCAAAGGCCCGGCAATACGGCATTGCCCGCGATAACGAAGAGCTTGAGTTGGGCGTGCGCTGTATGGCAGCCGGTGTGTATGACGACCAGGGAAAACTGGTAGCAGGCCTGTCCATTTCAGCCCCCGCTGACAGACTGGATGAAGGCTGGCTCCCCAAGCTGCAAGCAACGGCGAACGAAATTTCACTGGCCCTGGGTCATACACCAAGTACCGACGCCAGTCACAACCCAATCACCAACCAACGCACCGAATTGCGTTGACGTTCTACATCCACACCCCATTTGCCAAAGGCGCAATGGGCGGGGCCGCAGTGGCGCATTGAGGCATCGAGGCTGGCGCTGCACGGTGTGGATGGGACACGCGCGGCAGGCCTCCGGCACGGTCTTGCCAGCTCATCGCGTCCCAACCCATTCAAGGCAAGAGATGACCGCTGACCCGATTCACCCAAGACCATTTGCGAGTACGGACTCGCACTACAAACAAAAACGCCTGACAGGACCAGCCTGTCAGGCGCATGTGGGGAGATGTCTGCCTATCAGCCGTTGTTGCTCCGTACCGCCTGTAAAGGTGCGGCCAGCGAAGGATTCGACTCCACCCAGCGGCGCACCCGCTCGGCATCGCCCAATCGACTGAATTTACCTGCAGAGTCCAGGAACACCATGATCAATTTGCGCCCGGCCACCTGGGCTTGCATCACCAAGCAACGCCCTGCCTCGGAGATATAACCGGTCTTCTGCAGACCGATGTCCCAGGTAGGATTTTTCACGAGACCGTTGGTGTTGTTGTACTGAAGCGTCTTATGCCCCACCGCCACTTCATAGCCGGGGGAAGTGGACAGCTCGCGCAACAAAGGATCTCCATGCGCCACACCCACCAGCGTTGCAAGATCGCGGGCACTGGACTGGTTACGACTGGACAGACCCGTGGGCTCCACATAGTGGGTATCGTTCATGCCCAGCGACTTGGCCTTGGCGTTCATTTGCGTCACAAAGACCTCCAACCCACCCGGGTAAGTACGACCCAGTGCATGGGCTGCCCGGTTCTCGCTGGACATCAGCGCCAAGTGCAGCATCTCGCCACGCGTTAGCGTGGTACCCACGGTCAGACGCGACCGACTCCCCTTTTCGGTGTCTACATCGTCCTGCGTGATGGTGACAGGCTCGTCCATGGGCAACTTGGCCTGCGAAATCAGCATGCCCGTCATGAGCTTGGTCAGCGAGGCGATGGGAAGCACAGCCTGATCGTTCTTGCGGAGCAACACCTCATGGGTGTCTTGGTCCACCACCAGCGCTACGCTGGACTTGAGGTCCAGCGGATCATTGACCTCGTGCAAGCCCGCCATCTGGCCGAAAGAGGGCTTGGCTGGAACAAACGCCACCTTGGTAGGTGCTTTGGCAGTCCGGGCAGCGACGCGCGTGGGCTTGATGCTGGCGGCCACCTTGCGTGGTGCCACGGCACGCTTCGCGTTGCTTGCGCTGACCTGCTGTTTTTTGACCCCTGGCTTTTTGACATCTGCCGCATGCACAGAGGGGGAAATGAGGGCAGCGCTCACGAGCGCGAAACCCATCCACTGGAAAAATCGATTCACTGCAGCGTTGCGGCGATGGTGCATCAAAGTGCTCCAAACGGTAAGAATTATTGAGCAGTGTACAGAATCAAAAAAAGTCGCGCAAGATCAATACCTTGCGCGACTTTCCGAGAAAGTGAGTGAATTATAAATTGATCACTCAGCCTTGTGCGGCCACCCGATCGGCTTTACTTTGTAACTTGTTCAAAGCGCTAAGGTAGGCCTTCGCCGACGCCACGACGATGTCTGGGTCCGCGCCCACACCATTCACCACACGCCCGCTGTTCTGCAACCGCACTGTGACCTCGCCCTGGCTCTCGGTAGAGCCACTGATGGCATTGACGGAATACAACACCATTTCGGCGCCACTCTTCACATGCGATTCGATGGCCTTGAGCGAGGCGTCGACAGGACCGTTGCCCTCGGCCTCGCCGCGCACCTCATGCCCATCCACGGTGAACACGATGCGCGCACGGGGCTGCTCACCGGTTTCGCTTTGCTGGAACAAGGATACGAACCCGTATTGCTCTTTTTCAGCAGTCACGCTCTCGTCGCTCACCAGTGCCAAGATATCTTCGTCAAAGATCTCGCTCTTGCGATCGGCCAATTCCTTGAAGCGCGTGAAAGCGGTGTTGACTTCAGTTTCGCTGTCCAGGCTGACACCCAGTTCCTGCAGGCGCTGTTTGAAGGCGTTACGACCACTGAGCTTGCCCAGCACGATCTTGTTGGCGCTCCAGCCCACATCTTCCGCCCGCATGATCTCGTAGGTATCGCGTGCCTTGAGCACGCCATCCTGGTGGATACCGCTGGCATGAGCAAATGCGTTGGCACCCACCACGGCCTTGTTGGGCTGCACCACAAAACCAGTGGTCTGGCTGACCATGCGGCTGGCTGCGACAATGTGCTGGGTATCAATCCCCAGTTCAAGGCCAAAGTAGTCACGGCGGGTCTTGACTGCCATCACGACCTCTTCGAGGGAGCAATTACCGGCGCGCTCACCCAGACCGTTGATGGTGCATTCGACCTGCCGCGCACCACCAATCTTCACACCGGCGAGCGAGTTGGCCACTGCCATGCCCAGATCATTGTGGCAATGCACCGACCAGATCGCCTTGTCGCTATTGGGGATGCGCTCGCGCAGTGTCTTGATGAAGTTGCCGTACAACTCCGGAACGGCATAGCCCACGGTATCGGGCACGTTGATGGTGGTGGCACCTTCTGCAATCACGGCTTCCAGCACGCGGCACAAAAAGTCGGGGTCGCTGCGGTAGCCGTCCTCAGGGCTGAACTCGATGTCACCCACCAGGTTGCGGGCGAAACGGACCGACTGTTTGGCCTGCTCCAGCACCTGGTCAGGCGTCATCCGCAGCTTTTTCTCCATGTGCAACGCCGAAGTGGCAATGAAGGTGTGAATACGGGCACTCGCCGCGCCCTTGAGGGCCTCGGCAGCGCGTGAAATATCACGATCATTGGCCCGAGACAGGGAACAGATGGTGGACTCCTTGATGGCGTTGGCAATCGCCTGCACGGCTTCAAAGTCGCCATTGGAGCTGGCTGCAAAACCGGCCTCGATCACATCCACCTTCAGACGCTCGAGCTGGCGGGCAATGCGCAGCTTCTCGTCCTTGGTCATCGAGGCGCCGGGAGACTGCTCCCCATCGCGCAAGGTGGTATCGAAAATGATCAGTTTGTCAGCCATGTTGTTCTCCTGGTATCAGTGGGTGGGGCCCCGCAACGTAGAAATCTGGCGCCCAAAACAAAAGGCCCGTCGCGGGTGCAAACGGGCCTTTGTGGAAAGTGTGCGCGTGCGCCTACTGTCTCCGCCCGTGGGGAGGTAGCAGTAGCGCCAGAGCAAACAAATTCATATGGCGCAATGTAGCACAACTGGCCGGATATCACGGTCATCACTTGTGCAGACCGCGCTCGTCAGGTTCGTCGGTAGAGGTGCTGATCACGCTGCTGTGCTGCCCTTTGGCCTTGCGCCAGGCGTACACACCATAACCACTCAGGCCATAGAACACGAACACACCAAACAGCACGATAGGGGGGTGGATGTTGATGACAGCGATGCCCAGCGCGATGAGCACGATGGCAGCAAAAGGCACGCTCTTTTTCATCTGCACATCCTTGAAGCTGTAGAACGGCACATTGGTCACCATGGTGAGCCCTGCATACAGCGTGAAGGAGAACATGATCCAGGTCACCTGGCTCCATGTCAGCCAGTGGTCTTCGCCGGGACGCACGCCCAGCTCGGTCATCAACCAGATAAATCCTGCCACCAAGGCCGCAGCGGCTGGTGAAGGCAGCCCCTGGAAATAGCGCTTGTCCACAACGCCCGTATTCACGTTAAAGCGCGCCAGGCGAAGCGCCGCACAGGCACAGTACACAAACGCAGCAATCCAGCCCCAGCGGCCCAGACCCTGCAGGGACCACTCATAGGCAATCAGGGCAGGCGCAGCACCAAAGGACACCATGTCGGACAACGAGTCCATCTGCTCGCCAAACGCACTCTGGGTATTGGTCATGCGGGCCACGCGCCCGTCCAGGCTGTCGAGCACCATCGCGCAGAAGACGCCCACCGCCGCCTGATCAAACCGGCCATTCATGGCCATGACGATGGAGTAAAAGCCCCCAAACAGCGCCGCCAGCGTGAACAGATTGGGCAGGATGTAGATGCCTTTGCGCCTTTTGCGCACCATCACACCGGGGTTCTCGGTGGACTCATTGCCGTCATGCATCAAACAGACCTCCAGCGCTTGCAAGTATTGCACAAGCAGCTATTAAATTTATAGTATTGAACCATTTCCCGCAGGAATACCGACTGCCAAGCGCGCAAAAGGCGAAGGCCGCAGTGTAGCGCCTGCCCACCATGCCGCCCGCCAATGAAAAAGGCCACCGAAGTGGCCTTTTGACGCTTCAGAAACGAAACATCAGTTGCGGGTCTGGTCGACCAGCTTGTTCTTGGCGATCCAGGGCATCATGGCGCGCAGCTGGCCGCCCACCTTTTCGATGCTGTGGTCGGCCGTGTTGCGGCGGCGGGCCGTCATCGATGGGTAGTTCAGGCGGCCTTCCTGGATGAACATCTTGGCGTAGTCACCGTTCTGGATGCGCTTGAGGGCATTGCGCATGGCAGCGCGCGACTGCTCATTGATCACTTCAGGGCCGGTCACGTACTCGCCGTATTCGGCGTTGTTCGAGATCGAGTAGTTCATGTTGGCAATGCCGCCTTCGTAGATCAGGTCCACGATGAGCTTGAGCTCGTGCAGGCATTCGAAGTAGGCCATTTCGGGCGCGTAGCCGGCTTCGACCAGGGTTTCGTAACCCATCTTGATCAGCTCCACCGCACCGCCGCACAGCACGGCTTGTTCGCCGAACAGGTCGGTCTCGGTTTCTTCCTTGAAGTTGGTCTCGATGATGCCGGCCTTGCCGCCGCCATTGGCTGCTGCGTAGGAGAGCGCCAGATCACGGGCCTTGCCGGACTTGTCTTGGTGCACGGCCACCAGGTGAGGCACGCCGCCGCCTTGGGTGTAAGTGTTGCGCACAGTGTGGCCTGGGGCCTTGGGGGCGACCATCCACACGTCCAGGTCAGCACGGGGCACGACTTGGTTGTAGTGCACGTTGAAACCGTGGGCAAAGGCCAGCGAAGCGCCTTGCTTGATGTTGGGTTCGACGTTGTTCTTGTACACGGCTGCGATGTCTTCATCGGGCAGCAGGATCATGACCACGTCAGCGGCCTTCACGGCGTCGTTGACTTCCAGCACGTTCAGGCCAGCCTTGCCGACCTTGTCCCACGAGGCACCGCCCTTGCGCAGGCCGACCACCACCTTCACGCCGCTGTCGTTCAGGTTTTGTGCGTGGGCATGGCCCTGCGAGCCGTAGCCGATGATGGCCACGGTCTTGCCCTTGATCAGGCTCAGGTCGGTGTCTTTGTCGTAGAAAACTTTCATGGGTCGCTCCGGTTGAAATGCGTTGTTGGGGGGATTGAAATGGGAAAAACGGGGTGAATTGTCTTACACACGCAAAATGCGCTCGCCCCGGCCGATGCCGCTGGCGCCCGTGCGCACGGTTTCCAGGATGGCCGTGCGGTCGATGGCTTGCAGGAACGCGTCGTTCTTGGACTGGTCACCCGTCAGCTCGATGGTGTAGCTCTTCTCGGTCACGTCGATGATGCGGCCACGGAAGATATCCGCCATGCGCTTCATCTCCTCGCGCTCTTTGCCCACCGCGCGCACCTTCACCATCATGAGCTCACGCTCGGTGTAGGCACCTTCGGTGAGGTCAACCACCTTGACCACTTCAATGAGGCGGTTCAGGTGCTTGGTGATCTGCTCGATCACGTCATCGGAGCCCGTGGTCTGGATGGTCATGCGCGACAGCGATGCATCCTCGGTGGGCGCCACGGTGAGCGACTCGATGTTGTAGCCACGGGCCGAGAACAGCCCCACGACGCGGGAAAGAGCACCAGGCTCGTTTTCCAGCAAGACAGCAATGATGTGTTTCATGATGAAGAGATTCCTCTTTTTGCTGCCCTCCCCCATGCACGGTAATGCATGGGCTTGGCAGGCAATAGATTCGTCAAAAATTTAGATGCTATCTATTCGATAGCTGGTAGCGCATGAAAAACATGCGCCTGAGGCCGATTTGGCTTAAAGGTCTTCCGACCCCAGCAGCATTTCGGTGATGCCCTTGCCGGCCTGCACCATCGGGAACACGTTCTCGGTGGGGTCGGTGCGGAAGTCCATAAACACCGTGCGGTCCTTGAGCTTGCGTGCTTCGCGCAACGCAGGCTCCACGTCCTTGGGGTGTTCGATCAGCATACCTACGTGGCCATAGGCCTCGGCCAGCTTCACGAAGTTGGGCAGCGCGTCCATGTAGCTGTGGCTGTACCGACCGGAGTATTCGATCTCCTGCCACTGGCGCACCATGCCCAGATAACGGTTATTCAACGAGCAGATCTTGATCGGCGTGTTGTATTGCAGGCAGGTGGACAGTTCCTGGATGTTCATCTGCACCGAGCCTTCGCCCGTAATACAAAACACTTCGGACTGTGGCTTTGCCAGCTTGATCCCCATGGCATAGGGAATGCCCACACCCATCGTACCCAGACCACCGGAATTGATCCAGCGGCGCGGCTCGTCGAAGCGGTAGTACTGCGCCGCCCACATCTGGTGCTGCCCCACGTCGGATGTGATGTACGTATCACCATCCTTCGTCATGTTCCACAGCGTCTCTACCACATACTGTGGCTTGATCACATCGCCGCTGCCCATGCTGTACTTCAGGCACTCGCGCTTGCGCCAGCCTTCAATAGTGTCCCACCAAGCAGCCAGGGCACCGGCGTCAGGGCGGGTGCTGCTCTCGCGGATCATGGAAATCAGCTCGGTGAGCACGTCCTTCACGTCACCGACGATCGGGATGTCGACTTTCACGCGTTTGGAGATGCTCGACGGGTCGATATCGACGTGGATGATCTTGCGGTCGTTCTGCGCGAAGTGCTTGGGGTTGCCGATCACCCGGTCGTCAAAGCGCGCACCCACTGCCAGCAGCACGTCGCAGTTCTGCATGGCGTTGTTGGCTTCGATGGTGCCGTGCATGCCCAGCATACCCAGGAACTTGCGGTCGCTGGCCGGATAGGCCCCCAGGCCCATCAACGTGTTGGTGACCGGGTAGCCCAGCATGTCCACCAGCGTGCGCAGCTCGTTGGTGGCGTTGCCCAACAGCACGCCGCCGCCCGTATAGATGTAAGGGCGCTTGGCCGCCAGCAGCAGCTGCAGGGCCTTGCGGATCTGTCCGCCATGGCCCTTTCGTACGGGGTTGTACGAGCGCATTTCTACCGTTTGCGGGTAGCCGGTGTAAGGCACCTTCTTGAAGGAAACATCTTTGGGCACATCCACCACCACAGGGCCTGGGCGGCCGGTACGGGCAATATGGAAGGCCTTCTTCATCGTCGCGGCCAGGTCGCGCGGGTCCTTGACGAGAAAATTGTGCTTGACGATGGGGCGGGTGATACCGACCGTATCGCACTCCTGGAAGGCATCGAGCCCGATGGCGGGCGTGGGCACCTGACCAGAAATGATCACCATGGGGATCGAATCCATGTACGCGGTCGCGATGCCGGTCACGGCGTTGGTCAAGCCGGGGCCCGAAGTGACCAAGGCCACGCCGACTTCACCCGTGGCGCGAGCGTAGCCGTCGGCAGCGTGCACGGCGGCCTGTTCGTGACGCACCAGCACGTGCTGGATGGTGTCTTGCTTGTAGAGCGCGTCGTATATGTACAGAACCGCGCCGCCAGGGTAGCCCCAGATGTACTGGACGTTCTCTGCCTGGAGGGCCTTGATGAGGATCTCAGAACCCATGAGGTCCTGCGAACCGGAAGCGGGAGATGTGTTGCCCTGCGAAGCAGCAGCTGCTGAAGAGATTTCAGCCTTGGAGATTTCCATGATCGATCAACCTTTGTGAATTTCTCTGACGAAAAACCTTGGGTGCCCCTCGCACGCGCTCTTGTGAAGCCAGCTTGGAACTTGAGGCCAAGGACATAGGCGGGATGATTGCCGCGCCGGACCGTGACCCGTTTGCCTTTTGAATTGCAGGTGGATTATCGCACTGCAACACTCACAAAACGCTCCGCAGCCGAAAAAAACTCCGGCGGGTGCGATAATCTGCGGTTTTACGGCGCCGTTGAGTTGCGAAACTGCAGATATCTGCGCCGATCTCCTCCCGGGCTGACCCGTCTTGGCAACCGAACAAGAACTTTCCGATTTCCTCAAAAGCGTAGAAAAGCGCGCGTTCAAGCGCTCGGTCTACCACGTTCGCAACGAGGAAGCGGCGCTCGACATCGTGCAAGACAGCATGCTCAAGTTGGCCGAGCATTACGGGGACAAACCGGCGGGCGAACTGCCCATGCTCTTCCAGCGGATTCTTTCCAACTGCACCCTGGACTGGTTTCGCCGCCAGAAGACGCGCAATGCACTGTTTTCGAGCATGAGCGACTTCGAAGGCCCAGGTGAAGATGGCACGGATTTTGATCTGCTCGAAGCGTACTCGGGGACAGAAGACGGCGACAAAGCCGAAAGCGCGGAAGACCTGACCCGCCGGGCCCAGATATTCCAGGGCATTGAAGAAGAAATTGCAGAGTTGCCACCACGTCAACGGGAAGCGTTCCTGATGCGTTATTGGGAGGAAATGGACGTCGCAGAGACGGCTGCCGCCATGGGCTGCTCCGAAGGCAGTGTCAAAACACACTGCTTTCGCGCCATACAAACCCTCAGCAAGGCACTGAAGGCCAAAGGAATCGAGCCATGAAGAACACTGTACAGACCCCACCGACCCAAGCTGAAGCTGCTGCCGAGCGCTTTGCGCTGCGCGTCACGGCGCGCCTGTCCAGCGGCACCGACGCCCTGCCCTATGACATCTCCGAGCGGCTGCGCGCCTCGCGCATGCAGGCGTTGGCCAAACGTAAAGTCACCGCGCCAGTGCATCGCACCGCCTCCGCAGCAGTGGTGGTCAACGCAGGCAGCACCGCCACATTGGGCCGTGGCGGCGAAGGCGGTGGCTGGTGGAATGCCCTGGTGTCCGCCGTGCCTCTGCTGGCGCTGGTCGTGGGACTGGTGGTCATCAACATCGCGCAGGACGAACGCAGTGCCAACGATGTGGCCGAGGTAGATGCCGCTCTGCTGACCGATGACCTGCCTCCCGCCGCTTATTCGGACCCAGGCTTCGTACAATTCCTCAAGACCTCCGCGCAGTCAAACTGACCTGCCTGACTCTGGACTGCATGCACCCAAGCCCCTCTGAAGCCCCCTCCACGCTGCCAGCCTTCGTGCTGGCATTGGCGCTTCTGGGTGCGCTTACTGCTGGTGGCTGGCAGGCGTTGGTGCAGATGCGCATGGCCCCCAGCACAGTGCTCCAGGCGGGCGCTGAGGCCGCAGTGGCCCGCCCCAATAACGCCCGCACAGACCTGTCTGCCGTGAACATGCCCCCTGCCACGGAATCAGGACCAGGCTGGGGCACGCTCACCACGGCGCAAAAACTGGCGCTGTATCCGCTGTCGGAACGCTGGGCGCTGATCAGCGAAGCCCAAAAACGCCGCTGGCTCGACTTGGCCATCAACTACCCCAGTCTTTCGGAAGAGGAACAACGCAAGTTCCATGACCGCATCACCGACTGGGCCAATCTGAGTGCCCAGCAGCGCAACCAGGCACGCTTGAACTACGCGGTCACCAAGCGCCTGGCTGGGGACGACAAACGGGCGCAGTGGGAGGCCTACCAGGCACTGTCTGACGAAGAGCGCAAGGCGTTGGCCTCCAAGGCGACCCCCAATCCCCATGGGGCTGCCACGGCCCTGCGCCCTGTCTCGCCCAAAAAGCTGGCCCAGGTGCCCGCAGCAACGCAAGCCAACCCCGATCGGCCCAACGCCCCCAAGATTCCACCGGTGGTAGACCACTCGCCCCGCGTTGCGGCCCCTGTGCCTCAGCCGACGGCGCCTGCGATGCCATCCACCCCCGCATCCGCAGCGCCGGCAACCTCGATGGGTGGCGTGGAAACAGCGCCCGTGGCGATCCCCAGTGCGGTGCCTGCTGTACTTCCGCCCCTGGGCTCTGGCGGAGCCGACAGCACGGGCTCGCCCGGCACCCCCGCGGTAACACCTGACACCTCCGGCCTGTATCCTCAGTAGGTTTCAACCTGCCCTGGCCCGACGGGCCTGACCTGGAATGTCCGTTTCTCCCTCTCCCACCACGCCCCAGCCTGCGGCCAACGCATCAAGCGGTGTCCTTGCGGGCGGCCCCACGCCCAACCTGTGGCGGCGCATGGCCTGCTGGCTGTACGAAGGCATGCTGATGTTCGGCGTGGTCTTTATCGCCGGGTACCTGTTTGGCACGCTGAGCCAGACGCGCAATGCGATGGACAACCGCCATGCGCTGCAAGCCTTTCTCTTTGTGGTGTTCGGTATTTATTTCACCTGGTTCTGGGCCAAAGGCCAGACCCTCGCACAGAAAACCTGGCACATCCGCGTGGTGGGCACTGCAGGGCAACCCATCAGCCAGCCGCGCGCCTTGTTGCGGTATGTATTGAGCTGGCTGTGGTTTCTGCCGCCGCTGGCGGCAATCGCACCATTTTCCCTGTCGGGAGGCGAGTCCGCCGTGATCGTGCTGGGCTGGGTGGCCATCTGGGCGCTGCTCAGCCGGTTCCACCCCACGCGGCAGTTCTGGCACGACGCGCTGGCTGGCACCCGGCTGGTGCACTACGAAATTCCCAAAAAATAAGCGCATGCAACCCTCTTCCCCTCCTTCAGCGGCCCCGGCCAACCCCCAAAAGGCACGCACGGGTCTCAACCGCATCTGGCATGCCGCCGGCTATTCCATGGAAGGGCTGCGGGCCGGCTGGAACGAGAAGGCCTTCCGCCAGGAGGCCATCGCCGCCATGGTGCTGCTGCCGCTGTCGCTCTGGCTGGGCCGCAGTTGGGTCGAAGTCGCCTTGTTGGCGGGCTCCGTGGTCATCGTGATGATTGTGGAGTTGCTCAACACGGGCATCGAGACCGCCATCGACCGCATCGGGCCCGAGTGGCATGACCTGTCCAAACGCGCCAAGGACATGGGCAGCGCAGCGGTTCTGCTGGCCTTGCTGCTGTGCATCGGCATCTGGGCCGCCGCATTGTTTCAGAGGTTTTTCCATGGCTGAACCCACTTTTTCTGTGTGCGTATATTGCGGATCGCGCCCCGGCGACAACCCCGCCTATGCCCAGGCGGCGCAGGCAGTGGGCCAGTGGATCGGCGCCCACAACGGACAACTGGTATACGGCGGTGGCCGCAGTGGCCTGATGGGCACGGTGGCCGAGGCAACGCGTCTGGCGGGCGGCCGGGTGGTGGGGGTGATACCGCAGGCGCTGGTGGACAAGGAGCTGGCCAACCGCCAATGTGACGAGCTGCACATCGTGCAGACCATGCACGAACGCAAGGCCATGATGGCAGAGCGCAGCGATGCCTTCCTCGCCTTGCCCGGCGGCATCGGCACCTTTGAAGAACTGTTTGAAGTGTGGACCTGGCGCCAGCTGGGCTACCACGACAAGCCCTTGGGCTTGCTCAACGTGGGGGGCTACTATGATGGCCTGCTGGGTTTCTTGCAGGGCAGCGTGGCCAGTGGCTTCATGGGTGAATGGCAGATGGGCCTGTTGCACGCATCCACCGATGCAGAGGGCCTGCTGCGCGCGCTGGTGCAAGACGCGGGGCCCGACCAAGCGCCTGTCCCGCTGCGCTCGGTGATCTGACTCCCCCGCACTCCGAAACTGGAGCGGCCCACAAGCCAAGGCCACCGAGCAAGGGCCAACAGGCTGCGCATTCGGCGCTTCGCTTGCTTGCGCTGGCGTTGCCTCCCTTTTCTCGAATGGCGCAGCCGTTCAAGAGAAAGGGCAAGGTAAGAAACGACTCAGGGGGTTGTCACCTCACACCGCTGCGTCGTCCAGATCGCCCGTGCGAATACGCACCGTGCGCTCCACGGCGGTCACAAAAATCTTGCCGTCACCGATCTTGCCGGTGCGCGCCACGTTCACGATCGCGTCCACGCAGCGGTCCACATCCTCGGACTTGACGACGACCTCGACCTTCACCTTGGGCAGAAAGTCCACCACGTATTCCGCGCCGCGGTACAGCTCGGTATGGCCTTTCTGGCGGCCAAAACCCTTCACTTCGGTCACCGTGAGGCCGGTCACGCCGCATTCGGCCAGGGCTTCGCGGACTTCTTCGAGCTTGAAGGGCTTGATGACGGCGGTGATCATTTTCATGGCGGGTCTCCTGGAGGATGTAAAAAATCGGGCTGGGGGCACGGCGCCGAAGCGTCACGCCCTGAATTTGCTGGTGATAGGGTAACGCCAGTCCTTGCCAAAGCTGCGGCGCGTGACACGAATCCCTACCGGCGCCTGGCGGCGTTTGTACTCGTTGAGCTTGATCAGGCGCGTCACGCGCTCGACATCGGCCCGGGCGAAGCCGCTGGCGATGATGGACTCGATGGGCTCATCATTTTCCATGTAGCGGGCCACGATGGCGTCCAGCACCTCATACGGCGGCAGGCTGTCCTGGTCCTTCTGGTCGGGTCGCAGCTCGGCACTGGGCGGCCGGGTGATGATGCGCTCAGGGATGGGGCTGGCGCAGGTGCCATACGGGTCGTTGGCATTGCGCCAGCGGGCCAGATCAAACACCCGGGTCTTGGCCACGTCCTTGATCACGGCAAAGCCGCCGGCCATGTCGCCGTACAGCGTGCAGTAGCCGGTGGACATCTCGCTCTTGTTGCCGGTGGTCAGCACGATGGCGCCGAACTTGTTGGACAGCGCCATCAGCAGCGTGCCCCGGATGCGTGCCTGCAGGTTTTCTTCGGTGGTGTCTTCGGGCAGCCCGGCGAATTCGGTGGCCAGCGCGGCCTTGAAGGCCTCGAACTGCGGCTTGATCGAAATCTCGTCATAGCGCACGCCCATGCGAGCGGCCATGTCGCGCGCATCGATCCAGCTGATGTCGGCGGTGTAGGGCGACGGCATCATCACCGTGCGGACCTTGTCGGCACCGAGCGCGTCCACCGCAATCGCCAGCACCAGCGCCGAGTCGATGCCGCCCGACAACCCCAGCAGCGCGCCCGGGAAGCCGTTCTTGCCCACATAGTCGCGCACACCCAGCACCAGGGCATCCCACAGGTCGGCCTCCAGCGTGCGCTCTGGGGCAACCTCTGCTGTAATTTTGATAGCACCCTGGGCAGATTCGACTAGCGCATAGACCAGTTTTTCCACAAAAGCAGGGGCCCGGGCCGCGACCGAGCCGTCGGCGGCCAGCGCAAACGACCGGCCTTCAAACACCACCTCGTCCTGCCCGCCCACCAGGTGGGCGTAGACCAGCGGCAGGCCCGTCTCGACCACACGGGCGCGCATGGTGGCCTCGCGCTCTGTGCCCTTGCCCAGATGGAAAGGCGATGCATTGATGACTGCCAGCAACTGCGCACCGGCGGCAGCGGTATCGCGCGCGGGGGTGGCAAACCAGGCGTCTTCGCACACCAGCACACCCACCTTCACGCCCTCCACCTCGAACACGCAGGGCTTGCTGCCGGGCACGAAGTAGCGCCGCTCGTCAAACACCTGGTAGTTGGGCAGCTCGCGCTTGGCATAGGTCTGCTCGATCTTGCCGTCGCGCATCACGCTGGCGGCGTTGAAGCAGACGCTGAAGGCCTGGGCGCCAGGGGCCATGGCCTGTGGATGGCCCAGCACGATGGCCAGGCCTTTCAACCCCGCAGTCTCGCGGGCCACGGTTTTCACGGCATCATCGCAGGCCGCAATGAAGGCAGGGCGCAGGAACAGGTCTTCGGCCGCGTAGCCGCAGATGGCCAGCTCCGGTGTCAACAACAGGCGAGCGCCCTGGGCATAGGCCTCGCGGGCTGCCGCAATGATCTTTTGGGCGTTGCCGGGCATGTCGCCCACAACAAAGTTGAGCTGCGCAGTGCAAATGGAGAGCGTCATGGAACTGGAATCGGCCCCTGCGGCCAGGTTGAATACCGCCGTTGCAGGCCCGCAATCAAAGGTGCATCACAGGGGCCTGCATGGCTGAAGCTGCCATTATCGCCCGCGTGCTCCCCTCCGTGCTGGACGTGGACACTGCCGCCTGGAACCACCTGCTGGCGCAGCAAAGCCACCCCACGCCCTTCATGCGGCATGAATACCTGGCCGCGCTGGAAAGCAGCGGCAGCGCCACGCCGCGTACCGGCTGGACGCCCCGCTTCATGACGCTGTGGGACGGCGACACCCTGGTGGCAGCCTGCCCCCTGTACCTCAAGAGCCATTCGTACGGCGAATATGTGTTTGACTGGGCCTGGGCCAGCGCTTACGAGCAGCACCGTGTGCCCTACTACCCCAAGGCCGTCATTGCCGTGCCCTTTACGCCCGTGCCGGGCAGCCGGCTGCTGGCCCGCGATGCCGCCACGCGCGCCCTGCTGGTGCAGGCGGTGTGCCAGTGGTGCGAGCAAGAAGACGTGTCGTCCGTGCATGTGCTGTTTGCCAGCGATGACGATGTGCTGACCAGCGCGCAACAAGACCTGATGCTGCGGCACACCGTGCAGTTTCACTGGAAGAATGAGCGGCCCACGCTCCCTGTGGCCCAGGGGGTAGCCGCCACCGACGGCGAAACCCCGCGCTACCAGGACTTTGACCAGTTCCTCGCCAGCCTGTCGCAAGACAAACGCAAGAAGATCCGCCAGGAGCGCCGCCGCGTTGCCGATGCCGGAGTCACCTTCCGCTGGTCACGCGGGGCGGACATCAGCGCTGCAGACTGGGATTTTTTCTACCGCTGCTACGAGCGCACCTACCTGGAGCACGGCAACCCGCCCTACCTCACGCGCGACTTCTTCGCCCGCATGGCAGCGGACATGCCCGAGGCCTGGCTGCTGTTTGTGGGGGAGAGGGACGGGCGGCCTATTGCTAGCAGTTTGATAGCTACCGGCGCATATGCATCTAGCGCTTCAGCCCCAAAAGACGCTGAATCACGCCCCGAATCACGCTCCGAGCTGGTGGCCTATGGCCGCTACTGGGGCGCGCTGGAACGTGTGGACTGCCTGCACTTCGAGGCCTGCTACTACCAGCCGCTGCAGTGGTGCATCGCCCACGGTGCCGTGCGGTTTGAGGGGGGAGCCCAGGGCGAGCACAAGATGGCCCGCGCGCTGCTGCCCGTGCAGGCCACCAGCGCGCACTGGCTGGCACACCCGGCATTTGCTGAGGCGGTGCAGCGCTTTCTGGACCGCGAAGGCGCGGGCGTGGAAAGCTACCTCGGCGACCTGCAAGCGCGAAGCCCCTTCAGGGCCGCCTGACCTGCAGTGGTCAGGCAGGACGCGCGGACGAGATCAAAGCCAGGTTTGAATCAACACACGGCGAAGGCAGGGCCCGTCACGCCTGCCGAGGGCGGCGAGTCACTGTCAAAAACTCTCCCAGTCAGCATCATTGCCGCTGCCCGAACGAGCTGGCGCCGTTGACACAAGAGCCGGTGCGGGCTTGGCGGCCGCACGCAGGGGCGGCACCTTGGACTGGGCCACAGGGGCTGGTCGGCTGGAACCGGCCAAGGCCGGAGATGGGCCTGCAGCCTTGGGCACATACGCAGAGGCAGACGCAGCCGGCTGCGCAGCCTGCGCTGGCGACAGCTTGAAGAACGCCACCGTGCTCACCAGGTCCTGCGCCTGGTTGTTGAGGCTGGCGGCGGCGGCGGCCATTTCTTCCACCAGGGCAGCGTTTTGCTGGGTGACCTGGTCCATCTGCGTCACAGCCTCGCCCACCTGGGTCACACCCTGGCTTTGTTCAGAGCTGGCGGCACTGATCTCGCCCATCAAATCCGTGACACGTTTGATCGAGCCCACCACCTCGGTCATGGTTGCCCCCGCCTGATCGACCAGCGTGGTGCCTGCGGCCACGCGTTCCACGCTGTCGTTGATCAGGGTCTTGATCTGCTTGGCCGCGTCGGCCGAACGGCCCGCCAGGCTGCGCACCTCGGACGCCACCACTGCAAAGCCCCGGCCCTGCTCACCCGCACGCGCCGCTTCGACGGCCGCGTTCAGCGCAAGGATGTTGGTCTGGAAGGCAATGCCATCGATCACACCGATGATGTCGGCGATCTTGCTGCTGCTGTCGTGGATGCCCTTCATGGTGTCCACCACCTGGCTCACCACCTCTCCGCCATGCACGGCCACCGTCGATGCGCTCTGCGCAAGCTGGTTGGCCTGGCGGGCGTTGTCGGCGTTCTGGCGCACGGTCGAATTGAGCTGCTCCATGGATGCCGCCGTCTCCTGCAGGGCGCTGGCCTGCTGCTCGGTGCGAGCGCTCAGGTCGTTGTTGCCCTGGGCGATCTCCGACGACGCCGTGGCCACGTTCTCGGAGCCGGAGCGCACATGCCCCACGATGCGCGACAGGTTTTGCTGCATTTCGTCCAGCGAGCGCAGCAGCTGGGCCATCTCATTGCGGCCGTTGCCCACGTCGGGAATCTGCACCGACAGATTGCCGTGGCTGATTTCATCGGCCGCCTGCACCGCACGCTGCACCGGCCCCACGATGGAACGCGTGGTCCACAGCGCAAACAATGCGCCCAGCACCACCGACACCACCGCCCCCAGCGCCAGCACCCACTGGCTGGTGCCTGCGGCCTGGATGATGGCGCCCTCGAACTCATCGAGCTGCTTGTGCGTGTTGTCCGCCACATCGGCCAGCGACTGCAGGTAAGCGGTGGCCAGGGGCTTGAGGTCGCTGTCCACCAGCGCAAACACGTCTTCCCCAGCCTTTTTGCGCTCCAGCAATTTGGCGCGCGCGTCCACATAGGCCTTGCGGGTCACCGCCACACGCTCCATCAGCGCCTTTTCGGTGGGGTCGTCCACCAGCGCCTCCAGCTTCTTTTGCGCCTCGCTGGCCCGTTGGGACGTGGTGGCCATGTCTGCCGTGAGCGACTGGATGTAGCCCGCATCCGTGGCCTTGAGCGACGCCGACGCCCGCACCCAGTTCAGGTCGATGGCCGCCTTCCACTCCTGCGCCAGGGCGTTGCGTTCCATTTCGACAGTGGCAATGCGACTGCTGGCCTCCTTGAGTACCGCCAGTCGCCAGACGCCGGTGGCGGCGATGGTGGCGGTGATCAACAGCACAAGGCCAAAGGCCAGGCTCAGGCGCGCTCCGATTTTCAGGTTGCTCATGGGAATCTTTCGTGGTTTTTATGGGGGCTTTTGCCAGCCATGGGTGCGCCGATGTGGTGCCACGCACCTGCGCGGGACAACAAGGAATCAGCGGCTGGAATGTGATAATTATATTATATTTATGATAAATATGATTTTATCAATTTGAATCATCACAAGAGAGTCGACGGCCCACTGCGCAAGCGCTGCGCCGGTGGGGGCATGGGTGCGGCCCCCTGTGTGAGCCGTGGGGATATCAAAACAGCGCACAAGGCCCCGCGCGTGCAGCGCACGCTCGGGCTGGGGTGCTACATCGCGGGCGCTGTCGGCGCAGTGCCAAGCACCGAACCAACTTGGGGAAGTCTACGCCCCAAAACGGGGCGTCACGCTTACAAACGGTGCAGGCATGGCCTGCCGTCGGTCAAAAGCTCTCCCAGTCGTCCTCGGCACCGGCAGCCACTGCTTGTGGGGCTGCTTTGGGTGCGGCGCCCGCGGCCTTGGGGGTGGCACTGGCAGCAGGTGCCTTTTTGGCGGCAGGAGCAGAGGGAGAGCGCAAAGCAAGGGTTGCCTTGCTGCCCGCCGCATGGCCACCCATCGCCGCCTTGCGCGTGTCCGCGGCGGGCGCAGGGCGCGGCACCGGGTCCACAGCGCCGCCAGGCTGCGATGCCCGTGCCTGGTCGGCCGTGAGCTTGAACACCGCCACCGCCCCCACCAAGGCCTGGGCCTGGTGGCTCAGGCTGCTGGCAGCAGCCGCCATTTCCTCGACCAGTGCCGCGTTCTGCTGGGTGACCTGGTCCATCTGCGTGACGGCCTCGCCCACCTGCGACACGCCCGTGCTCTGCTCGCTGCTGGCCGCGCTGATCTCGCCCATGATGTCCGTCACGCGGCGAATGGCGCCCACCACCTCGGTCATGGTGATGCCCGCCTTGTCCACCAGCTGGGTGCCCTGCTCGACCCGCTCCACGCTGGCAGTGATGAGCGATTTGATCTCTTTGGCCGCCTCGGCGCTGCGCTGGGCCAGATTGCGCACCTCGCCCGCCACCACCGCAAAGCCCCGGCCCTGCTCGCCCGCGCGGGCGGCCTCCACGGCCGCGTTCAGCGCCAGGATGTTGGTCTGGAACGCAATGCCGTCAATCACGCTGATGATGTCGGCGATCTTTTTGCTGCTGTCGTTGATGCCCTTCATCGTGGTCACCACCTCGGCCACCACATCGCCGCCCTGCCCCGCCACGGTGGATGCGCTCATCGCCAGCTGGTTGGCCTGGCGCGCGTTGTCGGCGTTTTGCTTGACGGTGGAACTCAGCTCCTCCATCGACGCAGCGGTTTCCTGCAGCGCGCTGGCCTGCTGCTCGGTGCGGATGGACAGGTCGTTGTTGCCCGATGCGATCTCGGCACTGGCCGACGCCACGCCCTGGGCATTGCCACGCACGCCCGACACCACATGCGCCAGGTTGTCCCGCATGGCGGTGAGGCCGCTGAGCAACTGGGCGATCTCGTCCTTGCCCCGCGCGTGGATCGCCACGGTCAGGTCGCCCTGCGCCACCGCGTCGGTGATCTGCACCGCATCGCCCAGCGCGCGCGAAATCTGCCGGATCATGGCGCCGCCCATCAGCACCGCCAGCACGATGCCCGCCACCACGGCCGTGACCGCCAGTGCGCGGATGGTCTGGTAGCTGGCGGCCGCACTGTCGTACTCGGCCTTGGCACGGTCCAGCTGCACCTGCATCAGCTGGCCCAGCACCTCCTGCAATGGGTCGATGGCGGGGTACATCTCCTTGGCCGCAAACGCGGTCAGGGCCGCCACATCGCCCGACTTGAAGTGCCCCGCCAGTACATCGGTGGCCGCATCTGCCTTGGCCTGCAGCGGCTTGAAGCGCTCGACCAACTGCGTTTCCTCCGGCACCAGCTGGGTGGCCAGATAGGCCTTCCAGTTGGCCTCGATGGCCTTGCGCGCATCGGCCACCGACTGCAGGCCCTGTGCGGGTGTCAGCGCGCCATCACGCACCTTGTGGGCCGTGTCCACCACGTTGACCGCATACATGTCCGCCACCACCTTGATCTGCTTGAGCGGCACCACCCGGTCGTCGTATACCGACTTGAGCCCGGCATTGGAATTGCCCATGCCATACAGCCCCGCCACGCCCACCAGCAACACCAGCAGACACAAGGCCGCAAGCAAACCCGCCAGGCGGGTGGAAATCTTGAACTGGTTCATGACAACACTCCTGAGGGAAACAAGCAAACAGGCTGCGCCCGGCTGGCAGCGCACCAGCGGTTGGAAAGGGGCATACGGAGAGCGCGCGGCAGACTCAGGTGTGGCCTGGGCTGCGCCCCGGTTGGCGTCGCAGACCACACGGCAGGCGCACAGCAGCTCGCGCTGGTGATGATGGGGCGGCCACCCATGCACGTGCGCGACGCGTTGAAACCTCGGTCCATTGCAGAACTCCTGTGGAGAACGGCGCCAAAAAAGGAATGTCCACCCACCGACGGGCCGCGCGCCGTGGCGGGCCCGCTCAGCATAGCGCTTTCCGTTACGTTTGCGTACAAATCGCCCGCCAACATTGGCGCGCCGCTGCCCATAACGGCAACTCGCCATCACGCACCTGCAGCAAGCATCGCGCCAGCGGGTGGCAGACCCGCCCCACGCATGCCTTCAGCCATCACCAACAAAGCGCCCGACCACAAAAAAGCACGCAGAAGGTAGCCCCCTCTGCGTGCTTTCTTGCTTTGTTTTTGATAGCTGTCAGCGCATGTTCCACCTGCGCTTGCAGCCGTTTTGATCTGATTTCTTCACCCAGGGGCCTGCGCAGCCCTGGTCAGAAGCTCTCCCAGTCGTCGTCGCCTCCCGCGGCCTTGGGTGCCGGGGCCGGGCTGGGCGCTGCGGGCTTGGCGGCGGGTGAGGCTGCCGGGCTGCTGGCCTTGGGCGCTGCCAGGCTGGCGGCGGGTTTGCTGCCGGTCTTGGCGCTTTTGCCCAGGCTGGTGCTGCGGGCCGGGGCTTTGTAGCTGGGTGCTGCAATGGGGGGGCGGGCGGGGGCTGCCGTGTGGCGGCTCTGGCTGTAGCTGCTGTTCGTGCTGCTGGCGTCGAGCTTGAACACGGCCACGGCGTTGACCAGTTCGCCGGCCTGGGCGTTCAGCGCGCTGGCGGCCGCGGCCATTTCTTCCACCAGGGCGGCGTTTTGCTGGGTGGCCTGGTCCATTTGCGTGACGGCTTCTCCCACCTGGCCGACACCTGCGCTTTGTTCGCTGCTGGCGGCGCTGATCTCTCCCATGATGTCGGTCACTCGCCGGATGGCGCTGACGACTTCGGTCATGGTGGCTCCGGCCTTGTCGACCAGGGCGGTGCCTTGTTCCACGCGTTCCACGCTGGCGGTGATGAGGGCTTTGATTTCCTTGGCGGCTTCTGCGCTGCGTCCTGCCAGGTTTCGTACTTCTCCGGCCACCACAGCAAAGCCCCGGCCCTGCTCGCCGGCGCGGGCGGCTTCCACGGCTGCGTTGAGCGCCAGGATGTTGGTCTGGAAGGCGATGCCGTCGATGACGCTGATGATGTCTGCGATCTTGTTGCTGCTGGCGTTGATGCCTTTCATGGTCTCGACCACTTCGGCCACCACGTCTCCGCCTTGCACGGCCACGGTGCTGGCGCTCACGGCCAGCTGGTTGGCGGCGCGCGCGTTGTCGGCGTTCTGGCGCACGGTGGAGCCCAGTTCTTCCATCGAGGCGGCTGTTTCTTCCAGCGCGCTGGCTTGCTGCTCTGTGCGTGCGCTCAGGTCGTTGTTGCCTGAGGCGATCTGTGCGCTCGCCGACGCAACGCCTTCGGCGTTCTGGCGCACCGAGCTGACGGTGTTGACCAGGCTTTGCTGCATGCGCTGCAGGGCGCTGAGCAGGTGGCCGGTTTCGTCCTTGGACTGCACGACGATCTGGCCGCTCAGGTCGCCACCGGCCACGCGGTCGGCTGCTTCCACCGCCTGCGCCAGGGGGCGGGTGATGGAGCGGATGATGGTGATGGCCAGAAAGATGGCGATGGCGATGGCCAGCGCACCCGCGATGAGTACATCGCGCTGCAGCGACACGGCGGCAGCTTCGGCGCGCGCGCCGGCGTCCACAGTTCTCTGCGATTGAAATTCAAACTGTTCGTCTATGGCGGCCATGTAGGCCCGCTGCGCAGGGCGCAGTTGCTCTTCCAGCAGCTTCAGGGCTTCGTCGCGCTGCCCTTGCTGGAGTGCCGCCAGGTATTGATCTCTCAGCTTCAAGAAATCACCGCGCCGCTGCTGCATGCGCGCCATCAGTTCCTTGCCCTTTTCAGAGCTGACCAACGTGTTCAGTGTTTTGTACTGCGCGTCCACATCCGTCGCCGCAGCCGCTATCTGACTTGTCGCCGATTTCACGATCGCATCCGAAGTGAAGATCGCCAGGTTGCGGAGCTGAATCGCCTGCTCGTTCACGCCGTCGTTGAGGGCACCCAGCGCTTTGACGATGGGTATTCGGACATCGATCACATCCTTGAGTTCTTCGCGCTGGTTGGCTGACCGCACCAGGCCCACAGCCCCCAAAGCGACCAACAGAAGCACCATGACGGCGAATGCCACAGCCAGCCGGGTTGAAATCTTTAACTGATTCATCCTTCTTCTCCTCTGTGTTGATCTTGTGTAGTGAGTTGTCACATTACCTGTGCACAGCTGACCTCACCAGTCCTATTTCGTCACTGCTGAGCAGGGCCTCGATGTCCATCACGATCAGCATGCGCTCGCCCAGGCTGGCAATGCCAGTGACAAAGGCCGGGTCCACATGGCCCTGCCGCTCGAACTGGGGCGTGGGCTTGATGAGGTCGGGAGTGAGCGAGACCACATCGGCCACCGCGTCCACCACCGCGCCAATCACGGTAGAGCCGATGTCCAGAATGATCACCACGGTGAAGTCGGTGTAGCTGGCTTCAGGGCATTGCAGCTTCACCCGCAGATCCAGGATGGGCACGATGCGGCCGCGAAGATCGATCACGCCCTTGATGAAGTCGGGCGATTGCGCCAGGCGCGTGGGTCTCTCGTATGAGCGGATCTCCTGCACGCGCAGGATGTCAATGCCGTACTCCTCCGCACCCAGGCGGAAGGTCAGGAATTCACGAGGGGCTGCGGTGGGGCTTGGGGCCAGCGCGCGGTGCGCAGAGTGGGTGGCGGCAGGCGCAGCGGCGTCGGCAATAGCGGTCATGGCGCGGGCTTTCAGGCGGTTGGAACGGGAGGGTTGCGAACAGCGCCAGAACGCGACGAACGCAAAAGCTATCCAAAGCATAGCAGCGCACGGTTGCAAAATGTGACATTCGCGGGCAATCCCCCCCGCAATCCGAAGGGGACTCCCCCGGCCCGGGCGGGGGCAATTGGAGAGCTTGCTCCATTTCGCGCCCCGCCTTGGTGCGCAAAAACTGCTACCGTCGCACGACCCGCCTGCCTTGCCCGGCAGGCGCCCGTTTTGGAACGACGACTTGATGCCTCTCTTCTCCGACCGCAAATCCGCCGCCCCTGACCACATGCCACCGCCCAGCCTCCCCTTGCTGGCGCTGGAGCTGCGGGCCCCCTGGGAATTTGGCGCCGTGCTGCCCGCATGGCCCGTTCTGCAGCGCGCTCCACTGGGCGATGGCCACACGGTCATCGTGTTTCCAGGCCTGACAGCTGGCGACGCCACCACCCTGCCCCTGCGTCGCTACCTCGAATCGCGCAACTACAACACGCTGGGCTGGGGCCAGGGCCTGAACCTGGGGCCGCGCGATGGCGTGCTGGAGAACGCCAAGGCCCAGCTGCAGCAAGCGGTGGATGCCAGCGGCCACAAGGTGAGCCTGGTGGGCTGGAGCCTGGGCGGCATCTACGCCCGCGAGCTGGCCAAGGAAATGCCGGACCTGGTGCGCTGCGTGGTGACCCTGGGCACCCCGTTTGCCGGGCCCCACACCTCCACCAACGCCTGGCGCATTTACCAGTTCGCCAGCGGCCGCAGCATCGAGCGCGAAACCGAGAACTACAACCTGCCCGAAGCACCCCCGGTGCCCACCACAAGCATCTACTCCCGCACCGATGGCGTGGTGGCATGGCGCGGCAGCATCCAGGCGCCCGCCGACCACAACCCCCACACCGAAAACATCGAGGTGGTGGCCAGCCACTTTGGCATCGGCCTGAACCCCAGTGCCTGGTGGGCCGTGGCCGACCGTCTGGGCCAGCCGCACGGGCCAGGCGTGGTGTGGCAGCCGTTCCAGCGCCCCCAGCTGCCAGGGTTGCATCTGGTGTACCCCAACCCGCACCGCTGACCGGCAGGTGCAGCAGCGCATCCGACTACGCGACGCGAAGCGCCCGCCCACAAAAAAGCACGCAGAAGGTAGCCCCCCCTCTGCGTGCTTTCTTGCTTTGTTTTTGATAGCTTTCAGCGCATGTTCCACCTGCGCTTGCAGCCGTTTTGATCTGATTTCTTCACCCAGGGGCCTGCGCAGCCCTGGTCAGAAGCTCTCCCAGTCGTCGTCGCCTCCCGCGGCCTTGGGTGCCGGGGCCGGGCTGGGCGCTGCGGGCTTGGCGGCGGGTGAGGCTGCCGGGCTGCTGGCCTTGGGCGCTGCCAGGCTGGCGGCGGGTTTGCTGCCGGTCTTGGCGCTTTTGCCCAGGCTGGTGCTGCGGGCCGGGGCTTTGTAGCTGGGTGCTGCAAGGGGGGGGCGGGCGGGGGCTGCCGTGTGGCGGCTCTGGCTGTAGCTGCTGTTCGTGCTGCTGGCGTCGAGCTTGAACACGGCCACGGCGTTGACCAGTTCGCCGGCCTGGGCGTTCAGCGCGCTGGCGGCCGCGGCCATTTCTTCCACCAGGGCGGCGTTTTGCTGGGTGGCCTGGTCCATTTGCGTGACGGCTTCTCCCACCTGGCCGACACCTGCGCTTTGTTCGCTGCTGGCGGCGCTGATCTCTCCCATGATGTCGGTCACTCGCCGGATGGCGCTGACGACTTCGGTCATGGTGGCTCCGGCCTTGTCGACCAGGGCGGTGCCTTGTTCCACGCGTTCCACGCTGGCGGTGATGAGGGCTTTGATTTCCTTGGCGGCTTCTGCGCTGCGTCCTGCCAGGTTTCGTACTTCTCCGGCCACCACAGCAAAGCCCCGGCCCTGCTCGCCGGCGCGGGCGGCTTCCACGGCTGCGTTGAGCGCCAGGATGTTGGTCTGGAAGGCGATGCCGTCGATGACGCTGATGATGTCTGCGATCTTGTTGCTGCTGGCGTTGATGCCTTTCATGGTCTCGACCACTTCGGCCACCACGTCTCCGCCTTGCACGGCCACGGTGCTGGCGCTCACGGCCAGCTGGTTGGCGGCGCGCGCGTTGTCGGCGTTCTGGCGCACGGTGGAGCCCAGTTCTTCCATCGAGGCGGCTGTTTCTTCCAGCGCGCTGGCTTGCTGCTCTGTGCGTGCGCTCAGGTCGTTGTTGCCTGAGGCGATCTGTGCGCTCGCCGACGCAACGCCTTCGGCGTTGCTGCGCACGCCCGACACCACACGCGCCAAGTTGGCCCGCATGTCGCCCAGCGCATTCAGCAGCTGGCCCATTTCATCCTTACCGCCGGGGGGCACCTCGGTCGCCAGGTCGCCATCGGCAATCGCGCGGGCGGCCAACACGGCGTGATGGGCGGGGCGCGTAACGGCGCGGGTGATGGCCACACCCAGTACGGCCGCCAACGCCACGCACAGCGCGAGGGTGCCCAGCACCCAGATGCGTGCCGCATTGAACACTGTCATCGCTTCCTCATTGGCCTGCAATGCAGCGTCCGCATTGATCTTTTGCAGCTCGCCCAAGGTCTCGGCGGTGGCCACAAAGGCCGACTCCGATTCGCCTGAATACAACATGCTCAAGGTGTCCACCGTGAGTTCCATGGTCTCGGTGGTGCTGAAGTCCACGCCCTTGGCAATGTCCGCCAGCTTGTCCTGCAACGCCACATAGGCCGCCTTGCGCGCCTTGTAGGCCTGGAAAACCTCGCGTTCCTTGGGCATGTCGATGAGCGGCTCGTAGATCGCCTCCACACGGGTCAGGTCCTTGTGGCGCTGCGCCACCTGCTCGGCAAACGCCTTGACCTCGGCCGCGCTGCGCGCCGTGACCATGCCCGCCTCCGCACGGCGCATGCGGTTGAGCAGCACCCGCAGCTCGCCCGTTTGCGTGACGCTGGGCAGCAGGTTGGTGGCGATCTCCTCGGCGTTGGCATGGATGCGGGACATCTGCACCAGCGCAATGGCGCCGAGCAAGGCGGTCAGCAGCACCACCGCCAGGAAACCCGCTGCCAGCTTCACGCCGATGCGCAGATCAGAAATTTTCATGAATCACCTCAAAGTACCTCGTGACACCGGGACCACCCCAAGTGTGTAACCAAATGCAGTCTATCAGCGGGTCTGACCGCACATTGCGCGGCTTTTCCCTATCCCACCGGGGCACTGCCCACAAAAAAGCACGCCATCCATGGCGGATGGCGTGCTTCTATTTTGATAGCAGCTGGCGCAATCAGCACCAGCGCTACCGGCCTATCTGACCTATCAGGCCTGCGACTTCTTGTAGCTGTCGATGCCGTCGGTGATTTCCTTCTTGGCGGCGTCGATGCCTTCCCAGCCCAGCACCTTGACCCACTTGCCCTTTTCCAGGTCCTTGTAGTGCTCAAAGAAGTGGGCGATGGCGTTGCGGCGCATGGCGTTCACATCGTCGATGGTCTTCCAGTGGTCATACATGGGCAGGATCTTGGACGTGGGCACAGCAATCACCTTGCCATCCACACCGGCCTCGTCTTCCATCATCAAGATGCCCAGGGGGCGGCAGGGCACGACCACGCCGGGGAACAGCGGGTAAGGCGTGATCACCAGCACATCGACCGGGTCGCCGTCGCCCGACAGCGTCTGCGGCACATACCCATAGTTGGTGGGGTAGTGCATGGCGGTGGTCATGAAACGGTCCACAAAAATGGCGCCCGATTCCTTGTCCACTTCGTACTTGATCGGATCGGCGTTCATCGGGATTTCGATGACGACGTTGAAGCTGTCAGGAACGTTCTTGCCTGGGGGGACGTTGTTGAGGGACATGTCTTTGGATAGTGGTTTGTTGACGATAACCCGCGAGGCCTTCGGCACTGATGCAGCGCAACGAAGCGTCGGGATTAACCCTGATTTTAGGCGCACGCCCCTTTCTGCCCGCTTGCAAACCGGCGTTTGCCTGTAAATTGGGCCTGTTGGCCAATCGGCTCCTGCGCGAAACGCATGGGTAGCACGAGGAAGCAACGCAGCGGGGAAGCCACCGATGCGTTGGTCCCCCTCCGTGCAACACACCAAGGAGAATTGAATGGCTGCAAGTTCAGCACTGACATCCCCTCTCATCCTCGCCCTCGTTTGCGGGCTCATCGCGGTGGCCTACGGCATCTGGGCCCGGGGCTGGATCCTTTCCAAAGACCCGGGCAACGCCCGCATGCAGGAGATTGCAGCCGCCATCCAGGCCGGCGCCGCCGCCTACCTGGCCCGCCAGTACAAGACCATTGCCATTGTGGGCGTGGTGCTGGCGGTTCTGATCGGCGTGTTTCTGGACGGCACCACGGCGGTCGGTTTTGTGGTGGGGGCCGTGCTCTCGGGCGCCTGCGGCTTCATCGGCATGAATGTCTCGGTGCGCGCCAATGTGCGCACCGCGCAGGCGGCCACTCAAGGCATTGGCCCGGCGCTCGATGTCGCGTTTCGTGGCGGTGCCATCACCGGCATGCTGGTGGTGGGGCTGGGTCTGCTGGGTGTCACGGGCTTTTACTGGTTCCTGGCGGGCAATGGCAACCACACGCCTACCACCCATCTGGCCACGCTGCTCAACCCGCTGATCGGCTTTGCGTTCGGCTCATCGCTGATCTCGATCTTTGCGCGCCTGGGCGGTGGCATCTTCACCAAGGGCGCAGATGTGGGCGCCGACCTGGTGGGCAAGGTGGAGGCCGGCATCCCTGAGGACGACCCGCGCAACCCGGCCGTGATTGCCGACAACGTGGGCGACAACGTGGGCGACTGCGCAGGCATGGCGGCCGACCTGTTCGAGACTTACGCGGTGACACTGATCGCTACCATGGTGCTGGGCGCCCTGATGGTGGCCACGGCCCAGGTCAATGCGGTGGTGTACCCGCTGGCGCTGGGGGCGGTGTCCATCGTCGCATCCATCATTGGCTGCTTCTTCGTCAAGGCAACGCCCGGCATGAAGAACGTGATGCCCGCGCTGTACAAGGGTCTGGCGATCGCAGGCGTGCTGTCGCTCATCGCTTTCTACTTCGTCACGCTGTGGATCATGCCGGACAACGCGGTCACGGCCACGGGCACCCAGCTGCGGCTGTTTGGCGCCTGCGCCACCGGCCTCGTGCTGACGGCCGCGCTGGTTTGGATCACCGAGTTCTACACCGGCACGCAGTACTCGCCCGTGCAGCACATTGCCCAGGCGTCCACCACCGGCCACGGCACCAACATCATTGCGGGCCTGGGCGTTTCGATGCGTTCCACGGCCTGGCCCGTGGTGTTTGTGTGCGCGGCCATCATCGTGTCCTATGGCCTGGCTGGCCTGTACGGCATTGCGGTGGCAGCCACGTCGATGCTGAGCATGGCGGGCATTGTGGTGGCGCTGGATGCGTATGGTCCCATCACCGACAACGCGGGTGGCATTGCCGAAATGGCCGAGCTGCCCAGCAGTGTGCGCGACATCACCGACCCGCTGGACGCCGTGGGCAACACCACCAAGGCCGTGACCAAGGGATACGCCATCGGCTCCGCCGGCCTGGCTGCCCTGGTGCTGTTTGCCGACTACACCCACAAGCTGGAGAGCTACGGCAAGGCCATCACCTTTGATCTGTCGGACCCGCTGGTCATCGTGGGCTTGTTCATCGGCGGGCTGATTCCGTACCTGTTCGGCGCCATGGCCATGGAGGCTGTGGGCCGCGCCGCAGGCGCTGTGGTGGTGGAGGTGCGCCGCCAGTTCAGCACCATCAAGGGCATCATGGACGGCACGGGCAAGCCCGAATACGGCAAGGCCGTGGACATGCTGACCACCGCCGCCATCAAGGAAATGGTGATCCCCAGCCTGCTGCCGGTGGTGGTTCCCATTGTGGTGGGCCTGCTGCTGGGGCCCAAGGCGCTGGGCGGCTTGCTCATGGGCACCATCGTCACAGGTCTGTTTGTCGCGATCAGCATGTGCACCGGCGGCGGCGCGTGGGACAACGCCAAGAAGTACATCGAAGACGGCCACCACGGCGGTAAGGGCTCTGAGGCGCACAAGGCCGCCGTGACCGGTGACACCGTGGGCGACCCCTACAAGGACACGGCCGGCCCGGCCATCAACCCGCTGATCAAGATCATCAACATCGTGGCACTGCTCATCGTGCCGCTGGTGGTCAAGTTCCACGGCGGGTAAAACCGCCCCACCATCGTCAAAAAGGGGCCTCTGGCCCCTTTTTGACGCGTAACATCGCATCCACTGCAGCAGCCACTGGTATCGCGTTCCACTGAAGATGGCCTTGACACACACCACCCTGCCCGCCCCGGCCCCGACCGACAGCCCCGCTGCGACCCAGCAGCGCATCGTCCAGATCGCGCTGGCCCAGGCCCGGCCTGTGGTGGAGCGCGTCATTGAGGCCACGCGCGTGTCCCTGCAAGCGCGCCTGGACAGTGCCCGTACCCCTGGCGAGCACCATGCGATGCAGGAGGCACGGCAGCAACTGGTGCGGCTGGCATCGGTGATGGCAGATCGCTACCCCGACGCACTGCGCAAGGCGCTGGACCAGGACACGGCACAGGGCGACGACAAGCCCACGCGGTCCCTGTTCACCGTGCACTTTGACGACCTCGAACTGATGGACGAGGCGCAGATCAACGACAGCGTGGAGCGCGCACGTGCCCGTCAGGTACTGATCGCTGCAGTGGAAGGTCCGCTGGCTGACCTGGACGCGTTGGTGTGCGCGGCCCAGGGGCTGTCCCGGGTGCAGCCGGAGCACAACCCGCTGCGCCCCGACGTGTTCTTGCAGGCTCTGCAGTCCGTGGTGTCGCAAATGCAGGTCACACCCCAGGTGCGCCACGACTGGGTAGGGCTGATGGCACAGGCATTGGGCGCCGAGCTGTGCAGCCTGTACCTCGCGCAAATCGACCAGCTCAAGCAAAGTGGTGTGAAGCCTGTGGGTTATGCCATGCGGCAGGCGACGGGTGAAGTGGTCTTTGTGGCGCCGGCCGACGCCGGGACGTCCCCCGGTTTTGCAGCCGACAACGACTTGTACGTGTCGTCCACCAGCACGGGCGACCCGTTGCTGACGCTGGACCGCCTGCGCCGCCTGCTGCTAGGCGAGTTCAATGACGCACCCGCCCCTGCGGACATGCACGCCAGCGGCGACAACCCCCAGGAATCTTTCGCAGACCGGTTTGACCGGGAGTTTGAACACCCGTCACAAGGTTTACCGCAGATCGACCCACCGGCCACGGATTTCGCGATGACGGTGCCCGCGGCGTTTGAGGCGCTGCAAGAGATGAACCAGGTCGGCCAGATGATGGAGCGCCTGGGTACGCCACGCGCGCCAGCCGGCAACGATGCAGACGGCAGCCCTGCTGCCGCGCAGCGGGCGCAGGCGCAGGGCCTGGGCCAGGCCTTGAGCATGGAGGTGGTGGCGCTGATGGTGGACAACATCGCGCGCGACACCCGGCTGCTGTGGCCGGTGCAACAGTTCATCCGCGCGCTGGAGCCTGCGCTGATGCAGCTGGCATTGGCCGACCCCCGCTTTTTCAGCCACAAGGAGCATGCCGCGCGCCGCCTGCTGCAGGACATCACCGACCGCAGCCAGGCCTTCAACAGCCCCGAAGCCCCTGGTTTTCAGAGCTTCATGCGCTCGCTCATGCACATCGCAGGCCCGCTGGCTACCGCCACCATCGACAGCGCTGATGACTTTGAACAAGTGCTGCAGCAACTGCACGCCAAATGGGCCGAGAAGGACCAGGCGCTCAAGCAGGAGCGCTTGCGCGCCATCGAGGCCCTGCAGCATGCAGAGCAGCGCCATCTGCTGGCCGCACAGATATCGCGCGAGATCTGGCTGCTGCCCGACATCGGCAAGGTGCCGGACGCCATCTCGCGCTTTTTGCTGGGCGCTTGGGCCCAGGTCATGGCGGAGGCGCGTCTTTCGGACAAATCAGGCACGACCGACCCGGGCCGCTACCAGGAACTGGTGGACGCGCTGATCTGGAGCGTACAACCCGAACTGACGCGCGCCAACACGGGCCAGCTGGCTCGCCTGCTGCCCAAGCTGCTGGCCAAACTGCGCGAAGGTCTGGCGTCCATCGACTACCCTGCAGACCGCACGGAGGCTGTTTTTGAGCTGCTGATGCAACTGCACCAGCAGGCCTTCAAACCCGGGCCCCGGGTGGCTGCGCCAGCCCCTGCAGCCGCAGCGACTTTTGCAACGCCCGCGGCAGAGCCGCAACAACCGGCGCCCCTTGACGACGACGACCCCTGGGTTGCGCCCTCCGAAGCGAGGGAGTCCGGCTACATCGATATCTCGCAATCGCCCGAGAGCGAGGGCGCAGACACGGCCCCCGAGGCTGCCCCCAGCAGCGCTGCGCCCCTGCCGCTGCCCGCCGCCACCATCACGGTGGGCACCTGGGTCAATCTGCAGGTGGCGGGCCAGTGGGAGCGCACACAGCTGTCCTGGATCGGCTCGCACGGCAACCTGTTCCTCTTTACCAGCGCCGCTGGCCGCACCCAATCGATGACCCTGCGGCTGCTGGACCGGCTTCTGCAACAGGGAGCGATGCAGGTGCTGTCCGAGCACACCGTGGTGGACAACGCCCTGGACGCCGTCGCTCAGACAGCCATGCAAAACAGCGTGGAAAGCAGGCACTGAAGGCCGCTTGCACAACAAAAGTGGTCAAACACGGCAGACGGTGATACCCTGTCTCCATCACTCCAAGGCTTTGTAAAATTCAGGGGAATTTGTCAGGGCCTTAGCCCGCTTTGGCGGGCTTTTTTAATGGGTTTCCGCTTTGGCGGTTTTTCTCCAGGCGCCCCGCCCAGCAGGACCTTTTTGGCGTGTCGATCAGCCGCAGCCACTGCGGCTCAGAGAGCGCTCGCAGCAGGCAGGGTGAGCGTCGCCCGCAAGCCGCCAAGGCCTGTGGGCTCCAGATCCAGCCGCCCCTCATACAAAGCTGCCAGGTCCTGCACGATGGCCAAGCCCAGTCCCGTACCGGGCACGGTTTCATCCAGGCGCACGCCGCGTTCCAGCGCCTGATCACGTTGCGCGGCGTCAATGCCGGGGCCGTCGTCTTCCACCGCAACCACCAGTTGGGGCTGCGCAGCGCCCGATCCGGCGGGCAGCAGTTGCATCTGCAGCCGCACCGCAGCCTGCGCCCACTTGCAGGCGTTGTCCAGCAGGTTGCCCAGCATTTCCTGCAGGTCCTGCGCCTCGCCCGCAAAGAAAAGCGGCACCGCTGAAGACTCGACACTGATATCGAGCAACCGGTCCGCATGCACCTTGTTCATCACGCGCACCAGCCCATCCACTACCGGCTGCAGCGGCGTGCGCTGCCCGGGCAAGCGCGCAGATGCCGCCACCCGCGACCGCGCCAGGTGCCAGTCGATGTGCCTGCGGGCCACCACCACCTGCTCTCGCACCAGCGCCGCCAGCTCCGGGTCATCAGTGTGCGGTTGTGTGCGGGCCGCGTTCTCCAGCACCGTGAGAGGCGTCTTGAGCGCATGGGCCAGGTTGCCCGCCTGGGTGCGTGCCCGCTCCACCACCTCGCCATGCCGGCGCAGCACGGCATTAAAGTCGTCGACCAGCGGCTGCACTTCCGCAGGGAAGCTGCCTTGCAATTGCGAAGCCCGCGCTTCTTGCACATCCTGCACCGCGCGCTGTAGCGCCTGCAGGGGCTTAAGCCCCACCGCCACCTGCGCCCAGGCGGCGGCGACCAGCAGCAATAGCAACACCGCCAGCGACAGCCCCAGCACGCCAGTGAACCGGGCCGTGGCTGCCTGCGTGGCCTGCAGGTCGGCGGCCACAATCAAGCGCCAGCGCGCTGCATGCACGCCCTCGGCGCGCACCGTGCGCTCCAGCACCAGCAAAGGCGCGCTCTGCGGGCCTGTCATCTCGTGCACATGCACGGTGCCATCGGCCAACGCATCCACCTGTAGCGCCAGGCTGGTGTCCCACAACGAGCGCGAGCGCAACACCCCTGCCCGTTCCCGCCCGTCGGGCGCCATGGCGTCCACCTGCCAATACAGGCCGGAGTAAGGCTTGAGCCAGCGGGGGTCGGACAGCGCCTCGGCAGCAATCACCGGCTGCCCCTGGGCGTCAAACTCCAGCCGCGCCGTGATCTGGTCCAGCTGCAGCTGCAGTGCAGCCTGAAACTGCTGCTGCACATGCTCGCGGAACAATCCGCTCAGCACCAGCCCAGCCAGCGCCATGGCCACGGCCGCCCCCGCCAGCGTGACGGCCAGCAGCCGCACCCGCAACGACCGGGACCAGTGCACGGCAGGCGCAGGTGGCACAGCCTGCGCGCTCATGGCGGCACCAGGCGGTAGCCCATGCCACGCACGGTTTCGATGCGGGCCGAATCCGTCAGGGCAGCCGACGAAGCCGCAGGAGGCAACATCTTCTTGCGCAAGCGCCCCACAAAGACCTCGATGGTGTTGGAGTCCCGATCAAAGTCCTGCGCATAGATGTGTTCGGTCAGCTCCGCGCGTGACACAAGCACGCCAGGCCGGTGCATGAGGTAGTCGAGCACCTTGTACTCATGCGCTGTCAACGTCACCGGCTGGCCCGCACAGGTCACGCGGCCACTGCGTGTGTCCAGCGACCAGTCTCCACACTGCAGCACGGCCGACGCTTGCCCGCTGGCGCGGCGGATGAGTGCGCGAAGGCGCGCCAGCAGTTCTTCGAGGTGAAAGGGCTTGGTCAGGTAGTCGTCGGCACCGGCATCGATGCCTGCGACTTTTTCGTGCCAGTTGTCGCGCGCGGTGAGGATCAGCACCGGCATGTTGCGCCCCTCGGCCCGCCACCGCTTGAGCACCGTGAGCCCGTCCACCACCGGCAGGCCCAGGTCCAGCACCACGGCATCCACTGCCTCGGTGTCGCCCAGAAACTGCGCGTCGCGCCCGTTGTCTGCCTCGTCCACCGTGTAGCCCGCGCCGTGCAGGGCATTGCGCAACTGGGCGCGCAGCAGGGTGTCGTCTTCTACCAGCAGGATGCGCATGGAGGTGTCGTGGTCGGAAGGGTGTCAGCGATTGTCACGGCTTCGCTGCTGATCTTCGCGCGATTCTCGGGATCGCACACGCAGCACCTCCGCCGTGCGCGCATCGAGCTTGACCTTGGTCAACTGCCCGGCAGGCGTCAGCAGCTTGATCTCGTAGATCCAGCGCTCGCGCTCCTGCTCCAGCTCCACTTCCAGCACCTGGCCAGGCACCTCGCGTTGCAGGCGATCGAGCACGACGGGCAGTGGCAGCACCTGGCCCGCCTGCACGGCCTGCCGTGCGCGGTCGTGGTCTTCCTTGCCACTGGCCCAGGCAGATGACACGGCCAGCGCTGTAGCCCCCAGCACACACGCCGCCAAGCACATGCGCCGGACATGGCGGCCCGCACAAGCAGCGTGGAAGGGGAAAGGCATGGGCGCATTGTCCTGCGCGATATCTGAACGGCCGATGAACAGCCCTTTCACACGCCGTTCAGGCGGGGATTTCAACAATGGCTGCACAAGCGATGAAACCCACAAGGACCACAGCATGACTTCCCTTCGCACCCTGACTCTGGCGGCGCTCTGTGCACTTGCAACCACCAGCATCAGCCACGCCGCTGACACCACCGCAGCCCAGCAGCTCGCCCACTGGAGCGCACAGGCCGGCAGCCCAGGCAATGCCGACAAAGGCAAGGTGTTCTTCAACGCACGCCATGGTGGCGAATGGTCTTGCGCATCCTGCCACGGCACACCGCCCACCGCACAGGGCAAACACGCCAGCACCGGCAAGTCGATTGCGCCCCTGGCTCCGGCCTTCAACCCCAAGGCATTTACCGACACCGCCAAGGTGGACAAGTGGTTCCGCCGCAACTGCAACGACGTGCTGAGCCGTGAATGCACAGCAGTGGAAAAAGCCGACGTGCTGGCCTACCTCAATGCCCTCAAGCCCTGAGACCGACACCATGCAAAAACCAGCCCAATTACGCCCTGCAGCCCTGGCCGCCGCTGTGTGCGCACTGACCCTGCTGTCACTCTCCAGCGCCCATGCAGACAGCGGGCGCGCCATGCCCCGCAACGTGCCCAGTGCCTACACACAGGAATGCGCCGCTTGCCACGCCGCCTACCCGCCGGGCCTGCTGCCCGCAGCATCCTGGAACCGCGTGATGACGGGCCTGGACAAGCACTACGGCACCGACGCATCGCTGGACGCTGCCACCGTACGCCAACTCAACCAGTGGCTGCAGGCCCACGCAGGCACCTACAAGCGGGTGAACGAGGAGCCACCCGAGGACCGTATCACCCGCTCGGCCTGGTTTGAACGCAAGCACCGAAAGATCGAACCCACCACCTGGAAGCTCGCCAGCGTGAAAAGCGCCGCCAACTGTGCGGCCTGCCACACGGGCGCGGACCAGGGGCAGTTTGACGAACACAACCTGCGCATGCCGGCGGGGCTGGATGCCCGCTCACGCCGCGCCTGGAACGACTGAGAGCGGTGAATCTGAACTGCGCCCCATCAAGGAACACACGATGAACAACACACCTACCCTCCATCCCGCCGATGCCTCGGCGCAACCCGCCCCCGCCAGGGCTCCCAGTCGCCGGGTGACCGATGCGCCCACACGCATGTTCCACTGGCTGTTTGCACTGTGCTTTGCGGGGGCCTACGCCACAGCCGACGGCGAACACTGGCGGCTGCTGCACGTCACGCTGGGCTACACCATGGCGGGGCTGCTGGGCTTTCGACTGCTGTACGGCATCTTCGGGCCACGCACCTCGGGCCTGGGCCTGCTGTGGCGCAAGCTGGCTGGGGCGCCCGCATGGCTGCGCACATTGCCCCAGGCCCCATCCCAGGGCCATAACCTGCTGATGGCGCTGGCCATTGTGTTGCTGCTGGCGCTGGTGGTGCCCCTTACCCTCAGCGGATATGCCACGTACAACGACTGGGGTGCCGCGCTGGGCGGCAACTGGATGGGAGAAGCGATGGAAGAAGTGCATGAGTTCTTCGGCAACGCCCTGCTGTTTGTGGTGTTGGCCCACATCGCGCTGATTGCAGGGTTGAGCCTGCTGCGCCGCAAGAACCAGGCACTGCCCATGCTCACCGGCCGGGTGGAGGGCAAGGGGCCGGACCTGGTCCCGAAGAACCGCACCTGGCTCGCCGCCCTGCTGCTGATCGCAACACTGGCCTTTGGTGCCTGGCAGTGGCAGCAGTCGCCCAGCGGCTGGGTTGCCAACGGCACATCGACCGAACGCCAACGGCACCACGATGACGACTGACGCAGAGCCACCGAACACGAAGGAACCGCCCTATGAAAATCTACATGTGTGCCGTCTGCGGCTGGATCTACGACGAGGCTGCGGGCCTGCCCGACCACCGTATCGCACCCGGCACCCTCTGGGCCAACGTGCCCGACGACTGGCGCTGCCCCGAATGCAATGTCGGCAAGGCAGACTTTGTGATGTGCGAAGTGTGAAGAAGGCGGATGGGATGCGGCGCACTGCGCTCCGTCAGGGCGGCTGACACCAGCGCGCGGTATAACTGTTACACCGCTGCGACCCTCCTTGCAAAGCAGCCTCACGCCCCACATGCCCACTACCGACTCCCCCACTGGCCTCGACCCGGCATTGGCCGCCCAGCGCCTGCGTGAAGAAGGCCCCAACGAACTGGGCATCAGCCAGCGCCGCACGCTGCGCGACATGGCTTGGGACGTGGTCACCGAGCCCATGTTCCTGCTCCTGCTGGGTGCAGGTGCCATCTACCTCGCCATGGGCGACGCGCACGAGGCAATGATCCTGCTGGGCTTTGTGGTGATCATCATGGCGATCACGGTGCTGCAGGAGCGCCGCACCGACAACGCGCTGAACGCCCTGCGCGACCTCTCCAGCCCCCGCGCGCTGGCGTTGCGCGGCGGCACCCTGGTGCGCATTGCCGGCCGCGACGTGGTGCGCGAAGACCTGCTGATGATTGCCGAGGGAGACCGCATCCCGGCCGACGGAACGCTGCTGCAGGCCCACGAACTGGCCGCCAACGAGTCGATGCTGACCGGCGAGTCGGAGCCTGTGGCCAAACAACCTGCCGACAAGGTGTTTGCGGGCACGCTGGTGGTCAGCGGCCAGGGCCTGCTGAAGGTGACCGCTGTGGGCCGCCACACCGAGCTGGGCCGCATTGGCCAGTCGCTCGACACCATTGCCCTGCAGGCCTCGCCGCTGCGCGAGGAAATGGCGCGGCTCACGCGCAAGCTGGTGGTCATTGGCCTGTCGCTGTGCGCGCTGCTGGTGGCCCTGTTCTGGGCTCTGCGCGGCGACTGGTTGCAGGCCGTGCTGGCGGGCATCACGCTGGCCATGGGGGTGCTACCGCAAGAACTGCCCGTGATCATGATCATCTTCCTGGCCCTGGCCGCGCGGCGGCTGGCGGCACAGCAGGTGCTCACGCGGCGGCTCAACGCCATCGAGACGCTGGGCCAGACCACGGTGCTGTGCGTGGACAAGACCGGCACCCTCACCCAAAACCGCATGGCAGTGGCGGCGCTGTGCATTGCGGGCCAGGAGCTGGATGTGCAGAACCTGCCTGCCGCTGCGGATGGCAGCGCGCTGCCCGATGCCTTCCACGAACTGCTCGAATACGCCGTGCTGGCCAGCGAGATAGAACCGCACGACCCCATGGAGCAGGCCTTTCACCGCATGGCGGCCGACCACCTGGTGGACACCGAGCACCTGCACCCCGCATGGTCGCTGGCACGCGAGTACGAGCTGTCGCCCCAGCTGCTGGCCATGAGCCACCTGTGGCGCGACGGCACCTCGGCACACGACACGGTGGCCGCCAAGGGCGCACCCGAAGCCGTGGCCGACCTCTGCCACCTGCCCGACGCCGAGCGCGCTGCCGTCAGCGCCCAGGCCGCGCGCCTGGCGGATCGGGGCCTGCGGGTGCTGGGCGTGGCCAAGGCCCGGCACCACACGCAAGACACCTGGCCCGAAGCCCAGCACGACTTTGACTTTGAATGGCTGGGCCTGGTGGCCCTGGCCGACCCGCTGCGCCCCGAGGTGCCCCAGGCCGTAGCGCAGTGCCGCCAGGCGGGCATTCGCGTAGTGATGATCACCGGCGACCACCCCCGCACCGCGCGCGCCATTGCCGCCCAGGCAGGCATCGCCAACGACCGCGTGATCACCGGCGACGAGTTGGTCCACATGCCGCCGCAGGTGCTGGCCGACCAGGTCCGGCAGGTCAGCGTGTTTGCGCGCATCAAGCCACACCAGAAGCTGGCACTGGTCGAAGCCCTCAAGGCCCAGGGCGAGGTGGTGGCCATGACGGGCGATGGTGTGAACGACGCCCCCGCCCTCAAGGCGGCACACATCGGCATCGCCATGGGCCAGCGCGGCACCGATGTGGCGCGCGAGGCTGCCGCCCTGGTGCTGCTGCACGACGACTTTGCAGCCATCGTGCTGGCGATTCACCGGGGGCGGCAGACCTTTGCCAATCTGCGCCAGGCCATGGTCTACACGCTGGCGGTGCACGTGCCCATCATTGGGCTGGCGCTGCTGCCGGTGCTGTTCGGGCTGCCGCTGGTGCTGGCGCCGCTGCACATCGCGTTTCTGGAGCTGGTCATCGACCCGGCCTGCTCCATCGTGTTCGAGGCCGAAGAAGGCGCTGCCGACCTCATGCAGCAGCCGCCGCGCGCGGCCGACGAACCCCTGCTGTCCGCCCGCCACATCCTGCTGAGCGTGCTGCAGGGCAGCGTGGTGACCGCTGCCGTGGTGGGCCTGTATGCCTGGCTGCTGCGCCAGCCCGCACATGCCGCCACCGCCAGCACGGCCGCGTTTGTGGTGCTGGTGGCCGCCAACGCCGCGCTCATACTGCCCAGCCGCAGCAGCCAGACGGTGTGGCGCAGCCTGTGGGCGGGACTCACCCCGGTCAGCCTGTGGGTGGCGGGCGGCACGCTGGCCGCGCTGACGGCCATCACCACCGTGCCGTGGCTGGCCAACGCTTTCAGGTTTGTGCCGCTATCGCCCCTGCACTGGTTCATGGCCCTGCTGGCCGGGCTGCTGCTCGCGGTGGTGTTTACGGCCAACAAGCGCTGGCTGCAGCCCGCCACACTGGCGCGCCATACTTCTCTCGCCTGATCCCCCCGCCCTACACCATGCCCATTGTTCTGGAATCCATCGACCACGTCGTGCTCACCGTCGCCAGCATCGACAAAACCATTGCGTTTTATGAGCGTGTGCTGGGCATGACCGCCCGGGAGTTCAAGCCCCAGCGGTACGCACTGCACTTCGGCGCGCAAAAGATCAACCTGCACGAAGTGGGCACGGTGGTGGACCCCAATGTGCGCCACGCGACGGCGGGCTCCGGCGACCTGTGCTTTCTCACCCAGATGCCGCTCGACGACGTCATCGCCCACCTGCAGGCCGAAGGCGTCCCCATCGTGCAAGGCCCAGTGGGCGCAACGGGCGCCCGCCACCGGCTGCGCTCGGTCTACATTTACGACCCGGACGACAACCTGATCGAGATTGCCAACGAGGTGTGAGGCGCTGGCTGCACCGATCGCAGTACGGTCTCCCACACAACGATCAGAACTCGGCCGAGATCGCCGCCCGCAACAAAGTTGCCGCGGGCTCCACCAGCTCTTGCAGCTGCCCGGCCCGGTCCTGCTCGATGGAGTGCAGCACCATCTCGTTGATGCCCCCCACCACCGCCATGGCCATCATGGGCTGCAGGGGCGTCTTGCGTTTGCGCTCACCCGCGCGGTTGTTCACCACGTCCAGCATCAGGTCGGCCAGTTGCTGGTTGGCGCGGCGGCGCGCGGCCAGCCCCGTGGGGCCCAGGCCCAGGATGTCGATGAACAAGGTGCGCAGCAGCACGGGGTTGCGTGCCAACACGCCAAAGTAGGCTGCCATGGCCTGCTCCACCTGGGCTTCCCAGTCGCTGTGCGGATCGATGGCAGAGCGCAGCACCGCAATCGCGTTGCCACTGGCCGCCTCGTACAGCGCGGTCAGGCACTCGGCCTTGTCGGCAAAATTTTCATAAAAGGTGCGGCGCGACACGCTGGCTTCGCGCACGATGTCGGCAATGGTGGTGTCGGCATAGCCCTTGGCGGCCACGGCGCGTGCCATGCCCTCCAGCAGGCGGGCGCGGTGTTCGGTGCCCGCAGCGGGTGCAGCGGGCGCAGCAATTGGGGCGGTGACGTCACTCATGGAGGCTGATCGCAATGCAGAAAATTCGACGAGGTACTTGACAGTACCATAGTTGATCTGCATCATACAAATCCACCGGTACTGCAAAGTACCAAATCCATGCACCACCGCGTGGCCCCCTTGCGCCAGGAGCCCTCTTAATGACCGAACTCGTTGTCCGCCGCCTGCTGATCGACCTGGAGACGCCGTTTGCGCGCCACTGGTGTGGTGGCGACGCGTTTCGCTCTGCGCTGTTCAACGCGCTGTCGATGAGCTTCCCGGTGGGCGAGCAGTTCTTTATCGACGCCGTGCGTGACGGCCACAAGGCCCTGCCCCCCGACAGGCAGGCGCAGTTTGCCGACGAAGTGCGTGGCTTCATCGGGCAGGAGGCCACACACCGCCGCATCCACGCGCTGTTCAACGGCCACCTCGACCAGCAGGGCCTCGCCAATGAATGGGCCCCGCGTGCGCAAGAGCGCATGAAGCTGTTTGCGGGCGCCGACCCACGCCATCCGCTGGCTGTGACCGCTGCCAACGAGCACTTCACCGCCCTGCTCGCCGAATGGCTGCTCGCCCACCCCGAGGTACTGCAGGGCGCCGAGCCGCGCCTGGCCACGATGTGGCAATGGCACTGTGCCGAAGAGTCCGAGCACAAGAACACGGCCTTCGACCTTTACCAGGCCCTGGGCGGCAACCACGAGTGGCGCATCACCTGGTTCCGTCGCATCACGGTGGTGTTCCTCGGCGATGTGCTGCGCCAGACGGTGCTGAACCTGCGCCGCGATGGCTCGCTGTGGAAATGGAGCACGTGGACCAGCGCCGCACGCACGCTGTTCGGCAAGGGCGGTCTGGTGCGCGAGACCTGGCGCCCCTGGCGCGAGTACCTGCGCCCCGACTTTCACCCCAGCCAGCACGGCACCGACTTGTCGGCACGCTGGCTGGCAGAGCACAGCAACGCCTACACCCCGGTGGGTGCGCGCTGACAACCACAACCTGACACCATGACCCATCCCACCACGCCCCGGCACACAGGCCGGGCAGGCGCGGCTTTGCTCTGCCTGCTTGCATCTACCACCCTGACCCTGCTGCCCCTGCAGGCCCACGCCGCCCCTTTGGCGTTTGACGCAGCGCTGCAGCAGCTGCAGCAGCGCTCCGACCAGCTGGCCGCATCGCGCAGCGCCGTCGAAAGCGCCCAGCTGCGCCGCGACGCCATGCAGCGCCTGGGCGGCCCGGTGGTCAACCTGAGCGGCGCCGCCTATACCTACAACGCCAACCTGGACGTGGACCTGAACCCGCTGAACCGCGCCCTGCCCGGCGTGCTGTCGCAGCTGCCACCCCAGCTGGCGGGCTCGCTGGCCCAGTTGCCGCATCTGCCGTCCAGCTACACGCTCAACCGCAGCAAGAGCGACACCACAGCCTCGGTCTCTGCCATTTGGCCGATCTACATGGGGGGCGCCAGCAATGCGGCCCGGGGCCTGCTGGATGCCCAGGCGCAAGAAGCCCAGGCCGACGCCGCCAAAACCGGCCATGAGGCCACCACCCTGCTGGTGCAGCGCTACTTTGGCGCCCAGCTGGCGCAGCGCGCGGCCCTGCTGCGCGAATCGGCCCTGGCCACCATTGAGCAGCACGACGCCGCCGCACAGAAGATGCTGGACGCCGGCGTGATCGCACGCGTCGAACGCCTGCAGGCCCGCTCCGCGCTGGAAGAGGCCCGCCGCAACGCGCGCAAGGCCCGCGACGATGCCGACCTGGCCGCCACGGCTCTGACGCGCACCCTCAAGGCATCCGACCCTGTGACGCCCACCAGCCCCCTGTTTGTGCTGAGCCAGCCGGTCGAGCCCCTGCCCCACTTCATCGACACCGCCTTGGCCCACCACCCCGGGCTGGACAAGGTGGCCGCCAAGAAAGAGCAAGCCACACAACTGCATGCCGCACAGGAGGCACTGCGCAAGCCCCAGGTGTTTGCCTTTGGCCAGCGCCAGCTCAAGACCGGCCGCGATGCCGACTGGGTGGCCGGCGTGGGCGTGCGCTGGACACTGTGGGACTCCGTCGACCGCAACGCACTGGCCGAGTCATCCAACCGCCAGATCGAGCAGGCTGAGCGCACCGGCGCGCAGGCGCAGAACGACATTGCCCTGCTGGTGGAAAAGCGCTGGCTGGCCCTGGAGCAGGCGCGCCGCGCCTACTTTGCGCTGCAGCCGGGTCTGGAGCTGGCCGACGAAGTGCTGCGCCTGCGCATCTCGGGTCTGAAGGCGGGCACCAGCACCACGCTGGACCTGATCGACGCTCAGGTCAACCAGGCCAAGGCCCAGACCGAACGCGCGCAGGCCGCCCACGACTACGTGAAGGCGCTGGCCGATCTGCTGGAGGCCTGCGGCCTGTCGGAAGACTTTGGCAAATACATGGCGCGCGCTGATGCGGTGCGGGTGGAATGAGTAAAGGTGGAACGAACATGAGCAAGAACAACAGCAAAAAGGCGGCCGTGATCGGCACGGTGGCCTTTGTGGCCGTGGCAGGCTTTGTGGGCTTTGGCCTGTGGAAGGCCTCGCAGCCTGCACCCGAGGTGTTCCAGGGCCAGATCGAAGCGCAAGAGGCCGACATCGCCCCCAAGGTCACAGCGCGCATCGCGCAGATCCTGGTGAAGGAAGGCGACCAGATCGCCGTGGGCGCCCCGCTGATCCGCATGGACAGCCCCGAGGTGAAAGCCAAGCTGGCGCAGGCCACCGCCGCCCAAGAGGCTGCCCAGGCCGTGGCCGACAAGGCCCAGCACGGCGCGCGCCCGCAAGAGATTGAAATGGCCCGTCTGAACTGGCAGCGCGCCGTGGCCGCCGCCGACCTGGCCGAATCGTCCTTCAAGCGCGTGGACGGCCTGGCCCGCGAGGGCCTGGTGGCGACGCAAAAACGCGACGAGGCCGAGGCCAACTTCAAGGCCTCGCGCGACCAGGCGCTGGCCGCCAAGGCCCAGTACGACCTGGCCCGCGCCGGTGCCCGCAGCGAAGACCGATCCGCCGCTAGCGCCCAGGCGCGCCAGGTGGCGGGCGTGGTGGCGGAGGTGCAGGCGGCCCAGGCCGAGACCGAGCTCAAGAGCCCCGTCGCCGGCGAAGTGGCCAAGGTGCTGGCCCGCACGGGCGAACTGTCGCCGCAGGGCGTGGCCGTGGTCACGGTGGTGGACCTGAAGGACCAGTGGGTGGTACTGAATGTGCGCGAAGACCGTCTGCAGCGCTTTGCCATCGGCAACGAATTTGACGCCACGCTGCCCGCGCTGGGCGGCAAAACCGTGAAGTTCAAGGTCTACCACACGGCTGCGCTGCCCGACTTTGCCACCTGGCGCGCCACACGCGCAGGCCAGGGCTTTGACGCCCGCACGTTTGAAGTGCGCGCGCGCCCGGCGGCCCCCATCGAAGGCGCACGCCCCGGCATGACGGTGCTGGTGCAGTGACATGCGCCTGATGCACAGCGATTTGAGTCAAAAGTACCGGTAGCGCTATTGCAATATGCGCATACAGCTATGAATTCAATAGCAAACAGCCTTCGCCGCGAAGCCAGCCGCCTGGCGGCCGATCCGTGGGACCTGGCCATGGTCACCTGGGTGCCGCTGCTGGGCGTGGCGCTGCTGTGGTGGATCTTCTCGGCCGGCCTGCCGCGCCACCTGGCGGTGGGCGTGGTGGATGACGACCACTCCAGCCTGTCGCGCCAGCTGGTGCGCATGCTGGACGCCACACCGGGCGTGCAGATCACCCAGCACTTCACCAACGCGGCCGAAGCCGAACGCGCGCTGCGCGCGGTGGACGTGTACGCCGTGGTTTCCATCCCGCGCGACTTTGCGCGCACGTTGAAGGAAGGCCGCGCAGCGCAGGTCACGCTGCTGCACAACGCGCAGATGTCCACCCACTCGGGCCTGCTGCAGCGCGATGTGCGCACGGCCGTGGGCACCTTGTCGGCCGGTGTCGAGATGGCCGCGCGCAACAAACGCGGCGAAAGCGCCCAGGCCGTACACGTGAGCATGGAGCCCATCCACACGCAGATGGTGGCGCTGTTCAATGTGTCCAGCAACTACGAGCAGTTTCTGGGCGCGGCGCTGATCCCCGCCCTGCTGCACATCCTGGCCATGACGGCCGGCGCCTGGACGGTGGGCCGCGAGCTGCGCGACCGCACGCTGGGCGAATGGCTGGGCGCAGGGGGCTGGATGCGCACTGCAGGCGCGCTGGTCGGCAAGCTCGCCGTGCCCTGGGTAACACTCACGCTGGTGGGCCTGCTGGCGCTGGTGGGCATCACCTGGGGCCGGGGCTGGCACCCGCCGGGCAATCTGTGGTGGGTGGCTGCGGCGCTGGCGCTGCTGTTAGCGGTGTCGATCACCGCAGGCGCTGCGCTGGCAGGCATCACGCGGTCGCTGCGCACCGCACTGTCGGGTGCGGGCTTTTTTGCAGCCCCGGCGTTTGCGTTCAGCGGCGTGGCGTTTCCCCTTGCGGGCATGCCCGGCAGCGCACGCGCGTGGGCCGAAGCCATGCCGTTCACCCACTACATCCGTCTGCAGATCGAGCAGTTGCAAATGGGCGCACCGGTGGCTACCAGCGTCTCGACGATGGTGGCGCTGACCATCGCCACCACCGCGCTGTGGCTGATAGGCGCCACCGCGCTCACGCTGGCGCACGAACGCCCAGACACCTGGGGAGGCCGCTGATGAACACCCCGATGCAACCCATGCCGGTGACCACGCCACCCCGCCAGGGCCTGCTGGGCGCCTGGTTGCAAGCGCTGGCCACCGTGGTGCGCGACAAGGGCGTGCTGCTGCTGTTGGTAGGAGCGCCTGTGCTCTACGGTTTTTTCTACCCCTGGTTCTATGCCGACGAGGTGCTGACCCGCGTGCCTGTGGCCGTGGTGGATAGGGACCACACCAGCCTGTCGCGCCAGATCACCCGCTTTGCCGACGCCGACCCCCGCATTGAAGTGCGTTTTGTCGCCGCCAGCGAACGCGAGGCGCAGGAGGCCCTGTGGCGCGGAGAGATCGAAGGCTACGCGGTGATCCCTGCCGGGCTCAAGCGCAGCGTGGTGCGCGGCGAAAACGCCGTGGTCAGCATCGAGGCCAACGGCGCCTACGCGCTGCTGAACAAGGCCGTGCAATACGGTTTCGCAGAGGCCGTCGGCACCGTGTCTGCCGGAGTCGAGATCCGCAAGCTGCAGGCCAGCGGCCAGAGCGCCCCCCAGGCCCGCGCCAGCCGCGCGCCGGTGCAACTGCAGATGGTGGCGCTGTTCAACCCCACCGAGGGCTACGGCAGCTTTGTGGTGCCTGCGGTGGCGCTGCTCATCCTGCAGCAGACCTTGCTGATGGGCGCTGCGATGCTCACCGGCACCTGGGTGGAAAGCGGCCAGCACCGCGCCCGCGCCACCACCTGGCTGGGCCGCCTGCTGGCGCTGTGCACACTGGGCTGGGCCAGCGGCCTTTTCTACTTTGGCTGGATCTTTGTGCTGCACGACTACCCGCGCGGCGGCAACCCGCTGGGGGCACTGGCGCTGCTGGCCTGCTACATCCCGGCCATCGCGGCCTTGGGTGCGCTGCTGGGGCTGTGGTTTGGCAACCGTGAACGCGCGCTGCAGGTGCTGCTGTTCACCACACTGCCCATCGCGTTCGTCGCAGGCTTCTCGTGGCCGGTGGAGGCGCTGCCCGAGCCGCTGCAGTGGCTGCGTTGGCTGCTGCCCAGCACCTCGGGCGTGCAGGCGTCGCTGCGGCTCAACCAGCTGGGCGCGCCGCTGTCCGCCGCGCTGCCTTACCTGTGTGCATTGGTGGCGCTGGGTGCGGTGTGCGCAGGGGCCGTGCTGGCCCTTGCGAGGCCGTCAAGCCCTGGCGCTCAAGCAGCAAACGCGGCGGAGCGCGAGCGCAGAGCTTACTGAGGGTGGGCAGCAGCCTGTTGCCCGGTACGCAAGCGCACCGGGCCGCTGCGCTCTTCCACCGCCGCCTGCACCTCCTTGCGCAGGCCCAGTGCAAACGCCCACTCGGCCACCACAAACAGCGGGCCCACGATCAGGCCCACCAGGTCGTCCACAAACGCGGGCTTGCGGCCTTCGTAGTAGTGGCCCACGAACTGGATCACCCAGCCCACCGCAAACAGGCCAATGCCCGTGGCCAGCCAGACGGCCAGGGTCTGTGCCGCCACCCATTGCCCGCCCACCAGCATGGCGGCCAGCAGCGCGGCCATGGCCAGGCCAAAACGCATGTCCAGCCGGAAGTAGAAAACACTGGCCACCAGCGCTGCCAGCAGCGCCGGGCTTAGCGGCAGCGCACCCACCATCCAGGTCGGACGCGACAGGAGGATGACGACGGCGAACATGATCATGGGCACGCCCACAAAATGGGTGTGGATGTTGCGCGGGTCGCGGTGGTAGTCGGCGTATTGGGACAGGTGGTCGATCAGGGTTTTCATGGGTGTCTCCAGCATGTGTTTTGCGCAGCATCAATACTCGCTCTCAGGCCGCGCCAGCGTCTGTCGTGCAGACGACAAAAAGCCGCCGCGCCCTCCTGCCCCGTTCAATCGCATCCCATGTCCACCCCTTCCGCCTACCTGCCTGTCCTCCAGTCTGGCCGCTGGTTTGCCCACCTGCCGCCCGACTTTTCCCAGCCGCTGATTGCCATGGCGCAGTTGCGCCATCTGCCGACGGGCGAGGTGCTGTTCCGGCGCGGCGATGCGCCCTGTGGCCTGTATGCGGTGGTGCGCGGCGCGGTCAGCATCTCGGGCACCGGGGGGCGGGCCGACGAGGCGCGTGCGGCGCTGTTGATCCGCCTGGAGCCGCCGCACTGGTTTGGCGAGATCTCGGTGTTTGACAACTCGGCCCGCACCCACGATGCACAGGCCACCGAACCCACCACCCTGGTGCACATCCCGCACGAGCGGCTGCAGCACTGGCTGCAGGCCCACCCGCAGCACTGGCATGCGCTGGCCTTGTTGATGACCGACAAGCTGCGCTCGGCCTTCGTGGCGATGGAAGAGCTGGCCCTGCTGCCCGCCCCGCAGCGCCTGGCGCGGCGCCTGGTGATGATGGCCGAGGGCTACGGCCAGTGGACGGCCGAGGGGCAGTCGCGCCGCGTGATCGAGATCTCGCAAGAGCAGCTGTCGCTGATGCTGGCGATCTCGCGCCAGACCACCAACCAGATCCTCAAGGACCTGGAGTCGCGCCACCTGGTGCGCGTGCAGCGCGGCGAGGTGGAGATTCTGGACCTGGCCGGCCTGCGGGGTGCCTGCGCCTGATTACTATTAAATCGATAGCAACCAAGGCATATTGCACTAGCACATCGGCGTGTTTTCACACAAATACTAAGCACACATTCCATTTCCGGGCAAAATGACGGCCATGCAACTGAACTACATCGCCAACGCCTCGGTGCCCTCGTCCTCGGGCCGCACGATCCCCGTGATCGACCCGTCCGACGGCCAGCCCTTCGACGAGATCCAGCGCAGCAACGCCGACGACATCGACGCGGCGGTGCATGCGGCCCGCCAGTGCTACCACGCGGTGTGGCAAAAGCTGGCCCCGGTGGAGCGCGGCCGCCTGCTCCAAAAGCTCTCGGCCAAGATCCTGGAGCATGCGGACGAGCTGACGGCGCTGGAGCAACGCGACTGCGGCAAGCCCACCAAGCAAGCACGCGCCGACGCCATTGCGCTGGCCCGCTATTTCGAGTTCTACGCCGGTGCGTGCGACAAGTTCCACGGCGAGACCATCCCCTACCCCGACGGCTACAGCGTGCTGACCTGGCGTGAGCCCCACGGCGTCACGGGCCATGTGATCCCCTGGAACTACCCCATGCAGATCTTTGGCCGCAGCGTGGGCGGCGCCCTGGCGGCGGGCAATGTGTGCGTGGTCAAGCCGGCCGAAGACGCCTGCCTGTCGCTGATCCGCGTGGCGCAGCTGGCAGCCGAGGTGGGGTTCCCAGCCGGAGCTTTGAATATCGTCACCGGCTACGGCCACGAGGTGGGCGACGCGCTGGCGCGCCACCCCGGCATCGACCACATCAGCTTCACCGGCAGCCCCAAGATCGGCACGCTGATCCAGCAGGTGGCTGCCGAGCGCCACTGCCCCGTGACGCTGGAGCTGGGCGGCAAGAGCCCGCAGATCATCTTTGCCGACGCCGACCTGGACGCCGCCATCCCCGTGGTCATCAACGCCATCGTGCAGAACGCCGGGCAGACCTGCTCGGCGGGCTCGCGCGTGCTGATCGACTCGCTGATTTATGAACCCCTGCTGGAGCGCCTGGGCAAGGCGTTTGAAAAGCTGCGCGTCGGCCCCGCTGCCATGGACCTGGATGTGGGCCCGCTGATCCGCCAGACGCAGCAGCAGCGCGTGTGGGACTTTTTATCGGACGCGCAAGTGGCCGGCATCCCCATGGTGGCCCAGGGCGTGGTGGTGGACGAAGCGCCCGAGACCGGTTACTACCAGGCGCCGACCCTGCTGCGCGATGTGCCCGTGGGCCACCGCCTGGCACAGGAAGAAGTCTTCGGCCCCGTGCTGTCGGCCATGGCCTTCCAGGACGAGGACCACGCGGTCGAGCTGGCCAACGCCACGCAATTCGGCCTGGTGGCCGGCATCTGGACGCGCGATGGTGCGCGCCAGTTCCGCATGGCCAAGCGTGTGCACAGCGGCCAGGTGTTCATCAACAACTACGGCGCGGCCGGCGGTGTGGAGCTGCCGTTTGGCGGCGTCAAATCCAGCGGCTATGGACGCGAAAAGGGCTTTGAGGCGCTGTACGGCTTCACCACCTTGAAGACCGTTGCCATCAAGTACGGTTGAAGCACCACAAGGTGTCCCGCCCGCGCACGACGGCATGGGCAGGCCCCGCTAACCTCGGCTGCTTCTGTACGACGATTTTTCTTCCCCATGCCCCTGAGCCCCCCCGCCCCCCGCACCCTGAAGCATGTCCGCCGGGTGAACTACCAGGGCTTTGAACGCGACGATGGCCTGTGGGACATCGAAGGCGAGCTACACGACAGCAAGGCCTACGACGCCCCCTCGCACCGCGACCCGACGCGCACGCGCCTGGCGGGCGAAGCCATCCACCACATGTGGCTGCGCGTGACCGTGAACCGCCAGCTGGTGGTGCAGGCGGTGGATGTGTCCATGGATTCACACCCGCTCAAGGGCTGCACCGAGGCCCAGGCAGCGCTGCAGCGCATGGTGGGCTGCAGCATGGCACGCGGCTGGCGCCAGGCCATCCAGAAGCACCTGGGCGGCGTGGAAAGCTGCACGCACCTGCGCGAGCTGCTGTTCAATCTGGCCACGGCGGCGTTCCAGTCAGTGCCTGCCGTGTTTGCCGCCAGCCACCCCGACGAGCCGCCACGCCATCTGGGCCAGTGCACGGGGTGGGACTTTAACGGCAACGGCGTGAAGGAATTCTTTCCCCAGTTCTACGGCCGGGAGCCCAAGGCACCCGCCCCGGCAGCCCCTGCGGCCGATACAGCTTCGGCCACTGAAATTTCAGCCCCATCGGGCGCTAGCGCTAGCTGAATATGCGCTGGTAGCTATCAATTTTGATATATCACCACAACCCATCGGAGACACCCATGCGTGTGCAGAACAAATCCATCATCGTCACCGGCGCCGGCAACGGCATTGGCGAAGGCATCGCCAAGCGCCTGGCCGCTGAAGGCGGCAAGGTCATCGTCAACGACATCAACGAGGCCGGTGGCCAGCGCGTGGTGGCCGAGATCACGGCCGCCGGCGGCACCGCCGCTTTCTTCAAAGCCGACGTGACGAAGTCCGCCGAAGTGAAGGCGATGGTCGACGAAGCCGTGCGCCTGTACGGCCGCCTGGACGTGGTGGTGAACAACGCAGGCTGGACGCACCGCAACCGCCCCATGCTCGAAGTGAGCGAGGACGAGTTCGACAAGGTCTATGCCATCAACATGAAGAGCATCTACCTGAGCGCCATCCACGCCGTGCCCGCACTGCGCCAGGCGGGGGGCGGCAGCATCATCAACATCGCCTCCACCGCCGGGCTGCGCCCCCGCCCAGGCCTGACCTGGTACAACGGCTCCAAGGGCGCCGTCATCATCACGAGCAAGTCCATGGCCGCTGAGCTGGGCCCCGACAACATCCGCGTGAACTGCATCAACCCCGTGTTCAACCCCGACACCGGCCTGGCCGCCGAGTTTGCGGGCGGCCCGGTGGACGATGCGCGCCGCGCCAAGTTCCTGGCCACCATTCCGCTGGGCCGCTTCTCCACCGCACTGGACGTGGCCAACGCCGCGCTGTACCTGGCGAGCGAAGAGGCGTCGTTCATCAGCGGCGTGTGCATTGAGGTGGATGGCGGGCGCTGCGTTTAAGTCAGCAAGCAAACAAACAGGCGTCGCGGCATGCTCTGTGAAGCAGCCACCACGCCCCTTTTTGAGCGGCCCAATCCGCACTAGGGCAGTGCGGATTGATTTGACGGTGCAGGCCCTGCTGCCTATAGTGCCGCCGATGTTTGCGAGCCACTCTCCCGCCACAGCCGCCACAGCCGCCACAGCCGCCAGCGCCACCGCGCCGCTGCGCCGTGGCGCGCGCTCGCAGGCCACGCTCCAGGCCGGTGACCGCGCTCTCTGCACCCTCGCTGCAGATTCCTGAGCCCGGCGACACCCCCTCCCCTCCGCATTCTTTTCGCGCACCTCTTGTCGCCGGGCCCCACGCCCAGCGCCAGCTTGCGCCTTGGCAACCGCCGGGGCGCGGACGTCAGGAGTGTCCATGCCCCCGTTCCCTTCGGGCGAGATTTCGCTCGCCCCATGCGCCCTTGCGCACAGCCTGCCCGCCGATGAGGCCATCGCCAACGCGTCTGCCGCCACCGACATCACCCGCCACTTCATCCGCGCCAAGCGGCCTTGTGCCGACGGTTACCGCTGGTACCTGCGCCGCCAGGAGGGCGCCAGCAACTACCAGGCGCTGCTGGACGACCTGGTGCGCGAAGGCCGCGTGGAAGACGCGTGCTGGATGCTGGACCAGTTCGGCCCCACCAACGATGTGCTGGAGGTGGACCACCTGGAGGCCGACGCGCTGGTGTTTGCCGGCAGCGTGCACTGCCGGGGCAGCGCGGACGTGGACGGTGTGCTGCGCACCGGCCGCAGCCTGAGTGTGCAGGGCGGCCTGCGGGTGGGCGGTGCGCTGCGGGTGGGCGAAGACCTGCGCGTGGCGGGCGCGGTGCGCTGCGAGGGCAGCGCACGGCTGCAGGGCGATATGCGCGTGGGCTGGTCGCTGACTGTGGCGCAGCGGCTGCAATGCACGGGCAGCCTGCGCGTGGGCGGAGAGCTGGACTGCGGCGCCGCCGTCCAGATCGGTGGCCACTGCCGGGTGGCCCAGGATCTGCGGGTGGTGGGCGACCTGGGCTGCGACGGCGGCATCAAGGTGGGCGGGCATCTGCAAGCCGATGCCGCCGTGCAGGCCGCCCGGGGCGTGTGGGCCATGGGCAATGTGGACTGCAAGGGCCACCTGCAGGTGGGCTGGGGTGTGCGGGCCGGTGGTCACATCCACGCCGGCGGGGCCATCCGTGCGGGCGAGAGCCTCTGGGCGGGTGAAACGATTGCCGCGGGCGACGCCTACGGCGTGTATGCGGGCCTGGATGTGCCCTTGCCCGACTGGCCCCACAGCGCCCAGGTGTGCGCCCGCGAACAACCAGCACGCCTGTTGAGCGGCTGCTGGACCGGGGGCACGGGGAGCACGCCATGATGGCCAGCGCCCTTTGCCTGCCCCTGCCCGGCCATGCCACCACCACCGGAACCACCAAGCCATCGACCAGCCACGGCCTGCTGGGCCGCTGGGCCCGGTGGCTGACCGAACTGCGCATCGACGTGGACCTGTCGGGCCGCGACATCCAGCGCGAGTTCGATGCGCTGTACGACCGCATTCGCACCAACCACCGCACGCGCGATGCGATGCAGCCGCTGCCCCTGCATGTGCGCGGGCTGGTGTTCCGCCTGCGCGAGGCCGATGGCGAATATTTTGTGTACGCCATCGACCCGCTGCGCAACCGCATCGTGGCCTACACCGTGTTCAACCGTCTGGTGGAGGTGGACCGGCGCACCGACCGCCACCTGCGCGCACCCCACACCAAGGTAGCGCACGGCTACCGGCGCATGGGCATTGCCACCGCCATCTACCGCTGGTGGCTGGACTCTGGCCGCAGCCTCATGACCGGCGCACGCCAGTCTGCCGGCGCGCACGGCCTGTGGATGGCCCTGGCCCGCGACTATGAGCTGGCGGCGGTCCGCATCGACGCGCACAAGCGCGTGCAGCACTTGCCGCTGCCCCCGCCGCCGGGATTTTTCGACGCGCTGGACACGCGGCTGGTGCTGGTGGGGCGCGATTGCCGTTTGGCGGAATTCACGCTGCCCGCCGCCTGTGGCGGCCACTGAGCGGATGCGCCCAGCCGTGCGGTGCGGCTCAGCCCAGCACCTCGCGCAGGGCGGCCTCGTAGAGGCTGGTCAGCTTGTCCATCACGCCCAGCAGGCGTTCGCTGGTGGTCGCCACGGCACTGAGCCCTGCGTCATCGGCCGGGCGGCGCAGGGCCGAGTCGAAGAACAGCCACTGCGAGTCGGCCAGCTCCAGCTCGCTGCGGATCGCGGGCGTGGACACCGGCGCTGCTTTCAGCGTCTGCAGCGCCTGCCGGAAGTCGGCCGCATCGGCCACCAGCTGGGCCTGCACCACCTTCGACTCCACCTTGGCCGCATTCAGAAAATAGTTCTTGGCCAGGCGCTGCGACAGCATGCGCTGGCGGCCCGCCAGGTTGACCAGGCGGGCGCTGGGGGCCTGTGCCATCTTCTCGATGGACTCGGTCACGGTCTGCGCGACCAGCAGCGTGCGGTCCGCCTGCTCGGACGCCGCAACGACCAGTGCGGTCTGGGTGGCCGGCGCTGCCGTCAACTGGTTGAGCAGGGCAAACTGCTTTTGCACATCGGCCAGTTGGCGCCCCACATCGGCGGGCCATTGCCCTGACTGCATGCCCCGGGCCAGCTCGTTGCTGCCGGACTGCACCATCTTGCGTGCCAGCCCCATCACGTCCACCGCAGCGCCCGGCAGCACCTGCAGGTACTGCTGGCAATAGGCCTTGGCCATGCGTTGCGACAGCGCACGGAACCAGCCCGCATAGTTGATGGCCCCCGACAATCCCATCTGTGCCTGGGCCCCATTGGCCCAGGTGGGCAGCAGGATGCCCGCCGCCACCCATTGCACCGCCACACGGCGCTGGCATGGCATGGCGTCGGCGGAGAACCTGTTCAATAGCTCGCGAACTGGCATGGGAACCCCCTGAAATCGGATGCCCGTATTGTTGCAACGCAGCATTTCGACGCCCTGCGCCAGATCAAACATCCCCCATCCGCGGGGCCCACACCTGCGAAGACACAGAACCCATCTTCAGGGTCATTGGCGGGCGGGCCCACTGATGCGCACCAAACCTGACACACTGCGCCGTTCAGGAGACACACATGTTGATACAACTGACCTATGCCAGCCGCACCTCCCGTGTGCTCGGCCCTGCGGACATCAAGGACATCTTGGGCGCGTCGCAGCGCAACAATGCCCGCGCGGGCATCACTGGTGCGCTGTGCCTGAACAACGGCATCTTCCTGCAGCAGCTCGAAGGCGATCGTGCTGCGGTCAACGCGCTGTACCACCGCCTGCTCAAGGACACGCGCCACAAGGACACGGCCGTGCTGGACTTTGGCGAGATCCCGCACCGCCGCTTCACCAGCTGGTCCATGGGGCTTCTGGGCTCGGTGGACGCCAACCGGCAGCTGTTCCTCAAATACTCCAGCACCCCCGATTTCGACCCCTTCAGCATGAGCACCTTGATGCTGCGCAGCTTCTTCGACGAGATCCTGCAGAACGTGCGCTGGCTGGAGTGAGAAAATGCGGGCCATGCGCCCTCCTGCCCTGCTGAACGAGCCCACCCATGTCTGAACGCGTGATTCCGCTGGTCGATGAGCGCCTGGCCGCGCTGGCAGCCACGGTGCCAGCGCGGTTGGTGAGCCCCACGGGCCAACTCACCGACACGCGGGGCCGCCCGCTGCGCGACCTGCGCATCAGCGTGACGGACCGCTGCAACTTCCGCTGCAACTACTGCATGCCCAAGGAAGTGTTCGACAAGGACTACCCCTACCTGCCGCACGGGGCGCTGCTGAGCTTTGAAGAAATCACGCGGCTGGCGCGGCTGTTTCTGGCGCATGGCGTGCGCAAGATCCGCCTGACGGGCGGCGAGCCCCTGCTGCGCAAGAACCTCGAAGACCTGGTGGCGCAACTGGCCCAGCTGCGCACCGTGGATGGCGTGGCGCCCGACCTCACGCTCACTACCAACGGTTCATTGCTCGCGCGCAAGGCCCAGGCCCTGAGGGACGCGGGCCTGAACCGCGTGACCGTGAGCCTCGACGGCCTGGACGACACGATCTTTCGCCGCATGAACGATGTGGACTTTCCGGTGGCCGATGTGCTGGCCGGCATCGAGGCCGCGCATGCGGCGGGCCTGTCGCACATCAAGGTCAACATGGTGGTCAAGCGCGGCACCAACGACCACGAGATCTTGCCCATGGCGCGGCACTTTCGGGGCACCGGCACCACGCTGCGCTTCATCGAATACATGGACGTGGGTGCCACCAACGGCTGGCGCATGGACGAGGTGCTGCCCTCTGCCGAACTCATCGAACGCCTGCGCGCCGAACTGCCGCTGGTGCAGCTGGACCCGAGCAGCCCCGGAGAAACCGCCGAGCGCTGGGGCTATGCCGATACCAAGGGCCGGCATGACCCCGCACTGGGCGAGGTCGGCGTGATCAGCAGCGTGACCCAGGCCTTCTGCCACGACTGCAACCGCGCACGCCTGTCCACCGAAGGCAAGCTCTACCTGTGCCTGTTTGCTAGCCAGGGCTACGACCTGCGCAGCCTGCTGCGCGGGGGCGCGAGCGATGCAGAGATTGCCTCGGCCATCGCCCCCATCTGGCAGCAGCGCAACGACCGCTACTCCGAGCTGCGCAGCAGCCTGCCTGCCGACACCGGCCAGGGTGCTCGCCGCGTTGAGATGAGCTATATCGGGGGATAGCGGCGCTATGGGCGTAGATGATCTAGCGCTAGACGTGCAGGCGTTTATCCATGCACTGTGTGGTCTAGCCCATCGCCCAGCATCTGTTTGGCTGATCGGATCGCAAGCTAACGGAAGAGCTACCGAGCAATCCGACTGGGATCTGTTGGTATTCGGTTCTTCACCTTTAATCGAGGAACTCAAGCGAGACATTCCCACCCCACTCAAGATCGACGCCCTCGTGGTTTACAACGGAAACGACTACTGCGATCCGTGGCAAAACAAACGTGGGTCCCTCAAGAATCTGAAATGGCGCTTGGAATCTGCAACAGTTGCAAACTACGAAGGGGTTCGCTGGATCGCATGTAGCGAGTCTGAGGAAGACTATTCGTCAAGCTCCGGCAACATGCTGATATCGAAAGAAAAAGCGTTGTGTCTGTGGACAGCGCCGACTCTCTAGCAAACTCATTCAAAACAGGAACTCAATTGATCAATCAGCAAGACATCACCGGCCTGGTCCTCGCAGGGGGCCGCGGCTCCCGCATGGGCGGGGTGGACAAAGGCCTGCAGAACTTTCGCGGCCTGCCGCTGGCCTTGCACACGCTGATGCGGCTACAGATGCAGACCGGCGCCACCATGGTCAATGCCAACCGCAATCTGGCGGCCTACGAGGCCTTTGGCACGCCGGTGTGGCCTGACGTGCTGAGCGACTACGCCGGGCCCCTGGCAGGCTTTCTGACCGGGCTGGAGCGCTGCGAAACCCCCTGGCTGCTCACGGTGCCCTGCGACACGCCGCTGTTTCCGCTGGACCTCGCCCAGCGCCTGGCGGCAGCGGCAGACGCCGAGGGCGCCGACATTGCCATGGCCGCAGCCCCGGAAGACGACGGCAAGGGCCAGATCACCGTGCGCCCTCAGCCGGTGTTCTGCCTGCTACGCGTGGACCTGCTGGAAAGCCTGGTCGCCTTCACCCACGCCGGTGGCCGCAAGATCGACGCGTGGACCGGCCAGCACCGCTGCGCCATCGTGCCGTTCGACCGGCCGGGCGACAACCCCCAGGCCTTTTTCAACGCCAACACGCTGGCCGAGCTGCACGCGCTGGAAAACAGCAGCGCGCCCCAGGCCTGACCCGCGCGCCAACCCCATGAACAGTCGCCCCCCGGTGGACGCTGGCGCGGTGCAGATCCGCCCCCTGGTTGCCGCAGACGCATTGGCCTACAAGGCTTTGCGGGACGAGGCACTGCGCACAGCGCCGGATGCCTTCACCTCGGACTACGAATCCTCCGTGGGCCGCGATGCCAGCGAGTACGTGGCGCGTTTCGGCGCGCTGGAGTCCGGCCAGTTTTTCCTGGGCGCCTTCGACACGGCGGGCCAGCTGCTCGGCTGCCTGGGCTGCGAGCGCGAGCAACGCACCAAACAGCGCCACTGCGCGGTGGTGGTCGGCATGATGGTGTCGCCTGCTGCGCAGCGCCGGGGCGTTGGCCGGATGCTGGTGGAGGCCTGCGTGCAGGCCGCCAGCCAGGTGCCGGGGCTGACCCAACTGGTGCTCACCGTCACCGCGTCCAACCAGCACGTGGTGCGCCTGTACGAGCAGGCCGGGTTCCGCCCCTGGGGCCTGCTGCCCAACGCCATCGTGGTGGATGGCGTGGGCTACGACAAGCTGCACATGGTGCGGCTGCTCTCCCACTGACTTCAAGCGAATCCCACCCATGAAAACCATTGCCCAGATTGCCGCCGAGTTGCAAGGCTACGACCCGCAGGCCCTGAGCGCCGCCGATGTGAACCAGTTTCTGGACCGGCTGGTCGAGCCCGTCACCGCCACCGAAGTGCTGCCGCTGTTCAGCGCGCTGGGCCGCGTGCTGGCGCAGGATGTGATCTCGCCCGTCAGCGTGCCGCCCCACGACAACTCGGCCATGGACGGCTACGCTTTTGCGGGCGCGCAACTGTTGGCTGGGCAGCCGCTCACCCTGCGCGTGGTGGGCACCGCCCTGGCGGGCAAGGCCTGGGCAGGCGCGGTGGCTGCAGGCGAATGCGTGAAGATCATGACCGGCGCCATCATGCCCGCCGGGCTGGACACCGTGGTGCCACAGGAGTTCACCACCACCACTGCCGACGGCCACGTGACCATCGCAGCCGATGTGCTGCGCGCCGGAGACAACCGCCGCTTCAAGGGCGAGGACATCATGGAAGGCCGCGTGGCCCTGGCCCGTGGCGAGCTACTGACGCCCGCCGCCCTGGGCCTGGTGGCCAGCCTGGGCCTGCCCACCGTCACGGTGGTCCGCCGACTGCGGGTGGCGTACTTCTCCACCGGCGATGAGATCCTGAGCCTGGGCGAGGCTCCCCGCGAAGGCGCCGTGTACGACAGCAACCGCTACACCGTGTTCGGCCTGCTGACGCGCATGGGGGTGGAGGTGATTGACCTGGGCGTGGTGCGCGACGAACCTGCACTGCTCGAAGCCGCCTTTCGCCAGGCAGCCCAGCAGGCCGACGCCATCATCACCAGCGGCGGCGTGAGTGTGGGCGAGGCCGACCACACCCGCACCATGATGAAAAAGCTGGGCGACGTGGCCTTCTGGCGCATCGCCATGCGCCCCGGCCGCCCCATGGCCGTGGGGCGCATCGGCAACGCAGAAAATCAAGCCGTTTCGGCCTCAAGCGCCAGTGCATCATGCTCTAACAGCTATCAAAATGATATCAATACAGCCCCCGGTGGCGCAGTGCTCTTCGGGCTGCCCGGCAACCCCGTGGCGGTAATGGTGACCTTTCTCGCCTTTGTGCGCCCCGCCCTGCTGCGCATGATGGGCAGCACCCGCGCGGCGCCCCCGCTGCTGCGCGCCATCAGCACCGAGCCCATGCGCAAGAAGCCCGGTCGCACCGAGTACCAGCGTGGCCTGGTCACCACCGCGGCCGACGGCACGCTGCAGGTGCGCACCACCGGCAACCAGGGCTCGGGCGTGCTCAGCTCCATGGTGCAGGCCAACGGGCTCATCGTGCTGCACCACGGGCAGGGCAATGTGGCGGTGGGCGATGCAGTGGATGTGATGGTGTTTGAGGGCGTGATCTGACACGGCAATGCGCCGCCAGCCAGTGCATGCCATCGGCCGCCAAGGTAACCTGAAACCAGCCTCTCGCCCTGTTCACAAACCGCGAATCACGCCATGCCCTACGCCGCCCAACACCTTGCACAACCCCCATCCCGAGACGATGTGGACCGCCTGCCCGGCGCCACGGTGGTCGAGTTCGGTACCCCCTGGTGCGGCCACTGCCAGCGCGCCCAGCCATTGATCGAAGCCGCACTGAAGGACCACGCGGACATTGCCCACGTCAAGGTGGAAGACGGCCCTGGCCAGCGCCTGGGCCGCACGTTCGGCGTGAAGCTGTGGCCGACACTGGTCTTTATGAAGGACGGCAAGGAAGTGGCGCGCCTGGTGCGCCCGCAGAGCGGCCAGGAATTGCAGGACGCGGTGCAGGCGGTGGTGGTCTAAGCCACCCGCACTGCAACCCGCTGGACCCAGACCGTCCTCACGCTGGCACTGCACAACAGAAAGCAGAAAGGGCCCTGCCGGGCCCTTTCTTGTCTTGCTTTGCTTTTGCTGTTTTGGCAGCTCGCTTTGCACTCCCACTGAAGGCTACTTGGCCACATAGTCGTGCGGGTGCAGCGGGTGGGCCGGCTGATCCACGGCCACCGCTGTGTTGGCCCCCGGCACCGCCTTGCGGGCAAACAGCGTGTACATGGTGGGCACCACAAAAATGGTGAGCAGCGTGCCCAGCGACATGCCACCCACAATCACCCAGCCGATCTGGGTGCGCGTTTCGGCGCCAGCGCCCGTGGCCAAAGCCAGGGGAATGGCGCCCAGCACCATGGCCCCCGTGGTCATCAGGATGGGGCGCAGTCGCTGGGCCGAGGCCTTGACCAGCGCGTCCACCATCTCCATGCCCTCTTCGCGCAGCTGGTTGGTGAACTCCACGATCAGGATGCCGTGTTTGGTGATCAGCCCCACGAGCGTGATCAGCCCGATCTGCGAATACACGTTGAGCGAGCCGCCGCTCCACTTGAGCGCCAGCAGCGCGCCGATCATCGAAAGCGGCACCGACACCATGATGACGAGCGGGTCGATGAAGCTTTCGAACTGCGCCGCTAGCACCAGGAAGATAAACACCAGCGCCAGCACAAACACCACGCCCAGGGCACCCTGCGAGTTCTTGAATTCCCGCGAGGTGTCGTTCAGGTCGGTGGTGTAGCCGGGCTTGAGCACCTTGGCCGCCGTCTCGTTCATGAAGGTTATGGCCTGGCCCAGCGAGTAGTCGGACGACAGGTTGGCCGTGATGGTGGCCGAGCGGCGCTGGCCAAAGTGGTTCAGCTCGCGCGGGCTCACGCTCTCCCGCACTTTGACCAGACTGGTCAGCGGAATCATCGCGTCGTTGCGGCCGCGCACATAGATGGTGTCGATGTTTTCAGGCGTGGTGCGGCCCCGCGCCTCGGTCTGCACGATCACGTCGTACTGCTCGGCATCGCGTTTGTAACGTGTGACGGTGCGGCCGCCCAGCATGGTCTCGATGGCTTTTGCCACCACTTCCACGCTCACCCCCAGGTCGGCGGCGCGTTCACGGTTGACCTCGATGCGCAGCTCGGGCTTGTTCAGGCGCAGGTCCACGTCGGGGGACACGATGCCGGGGTTCTGCGCAATCTCGGCCATGAAGGCAGCCACCACCTTGCTCAGGTTTTCGTAGCTGTCCGAGGTCTGGATCACGTAGGTGAGTGGCCGCGAGCGAAAGCCCTGGCCCAACGATGGCGGCGTGATCAGGAAGGCATTCACGCCGGGCAGGCCCGCCACCTTGGGCTGGAGCTCCTTGGCCAGGGCCAGCGTGGTGCGGTCGCGCTTTTCCCAGTCCACGGTGCGGTAGATGACGCTGCCTTGCGCCACCGTGGGGTTGCCGATGTTGGCAAACACGCGGTCGAATTCGGGGTAGGTGTTGCCGATCTTTTCCAGCTCCAGCGCATAGCGGTTGGTGTAGTCCAGCGTGGCGCCGTCGGGCGCGGTCACACTGGCCAAAATGGTGCCCCGGTCTTCCAGCGGCGACAGCTCCTGCCGCATGCTGGGGAACACCAGCACCAGCGCCGCGCCGCTGAGGGCCATGACGCCCAGCACGATCCAGCGGGCCTGGAACAGCGCACCCCGCACGCCACTGCGCCCCGCGCCCGCTCCACCCCAGCGGGCCGTGACGATCCAGCGCAGCAGGCGGCCATAGGCATCCGAGAGTGCGGTGAGCCAACGCTCCATGGAGCGGTCAAACCAATTGGGATTCGGGTTGTGCTTGAGCAGCAGCGAGCACATCATGGGCGAGAGCGTCAACGCCACAAAGCCCGACACCACCACGGCCCCGGCCAGCGCCAGCGCAAACTCCACGAACAAGCGCCCCGTGCGGCCGGGTGTGAATGCGAGTGGCGCATACACCGCCACCAGCGTGAGCGTCATGGCCACGATGGCAAAGCCGATTTCGCGTGCGCCCTTGATGGCGGCAGAAAACGGGTCGAGCCCCTCTTCGATGTGGCGGTAGATGTTCTCCAGCATCACGATGGCGTCGTCCACCACCAGGCCAATGGCCAGCACCAGCGCCAGCAGCGTGAGCGTGTTGATCGAAAAGCCGGCCAGCGACATCAGCGCAAAACTGCCCACCAGGCTGACCGGGATGGTGATGATGGGGATGATGGACGCACGGAACGTGCGCAAGAACACAAAGATCACCAGGGCCACCAGCACCACGGCCTCGATGATGGTGGAGTACACGCTCTTGATGGAGCGGTCGATGAACAGCGAGTTGTCGTTGGCAATGTCGATGCCGATGTCTGGCGGCAGGTCGGCCTTGAGCAAGGGGATCATGGCGCGCACGCCTTTGGACAGCTCCAGCGGGTTGGCCGTGGCCTGGCGGATCACACCCACCGAGATCGCATCGCGGCCATTGAGCCGCACGCGGCTGCGGTCGCTGGCAGGGCCTTCTTCAACCCGGGCCACATCACGCACGCGCACCGAAAACCCGTTGACCGTGCGGATCACGATGTCGGAAAACTGCGCCGGGGTTTTCAGGTCGGTCTGGGACGTCACGCTGAACTCGCGCTGCTGCGATTCAATGCGGCCTGCTGGCAGCTCCAGATTGTTGCGGCGGATGGCGTCTTCCACGTCCTGCGTGGTCAAGCGATAGCCGGCCATGCGCTCGGGGTCCAGCCACACGCGCATGGCGTATTTGCGCTCGCCATAAATCGGCACATCCGCCACACCGGTCACCGTCTGCAACCGGGGCTTGACGATGCGGTTGATCAGGTCATTGATCTCCAGCGGGCTGCGTGTATCGCTGCTGAAGGCGAGCCACAGCACGGGCGATGCATCGGCCTCCACCTTGGCAATCACGGGCTCATCCACCGCGAGCGGCAGGCGGTTGCGCACACGGGCGGTGCGGTCGCGTACTTCAGCGGCGGCGTTGTCAGCGTCCTTCTCCAGGCGAAAGCGCACGCTGATCTGGCTTTGCTCGGCCCGGCTGATGGAGGTGATCACATCCACGGCGTCGATACCGGCGATGGAGTCTTCGAGCGGCTTGGTCACCTGCGATTCGATGACCTCGGCCGACGCGCCCGCATACCGCACGCTGACGGTCACCACGGGTTCGTCGATCTTGGGGTATTCGCGCACGGACAGGCGTGTGAAGCTCACCGCGCCAATCAACAGCACCAGCAGTGACAGCACGGTGGCAAATACCGGCCGGCGGATGGAGATTTCAGCGAGTTGCATGGCAGTCCAGAGGCATCAGAGGGTAAGGACAGGCAGTCCGTCAGACGGGAGGGCGGCTGCCAGTGGGCGTGGACCGGCTGGAGGTTCCGGCCAGCTGGCAAGGGTTGGGGCCGGGCAGCGGATCGGTTTCGCTGCGAGCCGCCATCACGCGGCCTCCCGAGGGGGCGGCAGCAGGAGATGGAGATGCCGATGCCGCAGAGGTGCTCGGCGCAGGCGCATCAGCCACCGGCGATGCCTTTTGGCCCGCCCCAGTCGCAGCACCTGAAGCGGCCGAAGCCGGCCGCGTTGCTGCGGCCGCCGCACCACCGTTACCCTGCTTGCCCAGCTCCACCACGCGCACCTCGGTGCCGTCCTTGCGGATGCGCTGCTGGCCCGCCGTGACCACCAGGTCTCCGGCGCTCAAGCCGTCCACCACCTCCACCCACCCAGGTGAACGGACGCCCAGTTTGACCGGCGTGCGGCGCGTCACCTTGCTGCTGGGCTCCTTGCCTTCCACCACCTTGAGCACATAGGGGCTGGTGCCGTCAGGCACGATGGCTTCCTCGGGCACCACAAGCGCGTCGCTGCGTTCGGAAAACACGGTCGTCACCCGCGCAAACATGCCGGGGCGCAGCTGCAGGCGGCGGTTGTCGATGCAGCCACGCACCGCGATGGCCCGCCCATCTGCATCGATCTGTGGGCTGATGGCCTGCACCACGGCGGCGTAACGCGCGCCCGGCAGTGCATCAAACGTGACCTGCGCGGTCTGCCCCGGGCGCACCTTGCCCTGCAACCGCTCGGGCAGGCGGAAATCGACATACACCGCATCAAGGTCTTCGATGTTGACGATATCGGCCCCGTCCTTGAGGTAGTCGCCCACGTTCACGCCCCGAATGCCTGCGATGCCATCGAACGGGGCCAGGATCTTCAGGCGCTGGGCCGTGGCCTGGGCCAAAGCCAGCTTGGCCTGGGCCACTTCGAGGTTGGCCGCACTCTCGTCCACCGAACGCTGGCTGATGAAGCCCTGGGCCACCAGCTCCTGATTGCGCTTGTGGTTGGCCCGCGCAATCGACAACTCGGCCTGGCTTTGCTGGATCTGCGCACGCGGCAACTGGTCATCCAGCTGCACCAGCACTTGCCCGCGCCGCACACGCTGGCCGTCACGGAAGTTGAGCTGGGTGACGCGCCCGCCCACCTCGGGCCGCAGCATCACGCTCTGGCGCGACCGCAGGCTTCCCACGGCTTCGGCATCGTCGCGCAGCGCCATCTGCCGCACGGTCACCGTTTCCACGGCCACGGGGCGGCCAGAACCAGCGGGCGCGGTGCCACCAGCCGATGCGCCAGCGCCTGCACCGCCCGCCCCGGCCTCGGCACGCTGCTGCGACTGCACGGGCTTCTGCAGCCACCAGGCAGCGCCCGATGCGGCAGCGATGCCGATGACAGCGAAAACGAGGTACTTGTACTTGCTCTTGGACGCCATGGGTCAATCAATCCAGTGAGGTGGGATGCGCAGTCACACAATGTAACAGTGGGTTTGTGCAGCCGCAGCCACCCGCAGCAATATCCCCGGAGCATTCGCCGCTGGTGTGTGATGGCCGTACTGGCCGCATCGGACGCGGGCACAAAAAAAGCCTCCGAAGAGGCTTGCATGCGGTGAGCAGCTGGCGATGGATCTACCTGCGGCCCAGGGCCTGGTCCACGCCCCGGTTGGCCAGCGCGTCGGCCCGCTCATTGCCCGGGTCGCCCGAATGCCCTTTCACCCAGCGCCATTCGATCCGGTGGCCGCCAGTGCTGACCAGCGCATCCAGCCGCTGCCACAGCTCCACGTTCTTGACCGGCTGCTTGGAGGCCGTGCGCCAGCCCTTGGCCTTCCAGCCATGGATCCACTCGGTAATGCCCTTGCGCACGTACTCGCTGTCCAGGTACAGCGTCACGGCACAGGGGCGCTTGAGGGCCGACAGCGCCTCAATCACCGCCATCAGCTCCATGCGGTTGTTGGTGGTACCCAGTTCGCCGCCAAACAGCTCTTTTTCGGTCGCGCCGGAGCGCAGCAACACGCCCCACCCGCCGGGGCCTGGGTTGCCCTTGCAGGCACCATCGGTGTAAATCTCTACCTGGTTCAAACTCTGTTCCTGACAATGTGGTGATTGGTTGCTACGACCGGGCATGGAAGCCCGTGGCAACCGCAGAAGGCTGTGCTCAAGGCTTGTGTCGAGCCGCAGCAGGCGCAGCCCGCGAAGGATTGTCCACGCGTTGGGTCACCCGGTTGGCGACGGGCACGGAGCCCGCAGCACGCTGACGCTGGGTGCGCCAGGCGGGCTCCAGCAAACGCATGCCATGCACCCGTTTGACGGCGACCAGGAAATACGCGGCACCCAGAATGGGCCACCACTTTTCACCCAGAGGGTCCATCCAGCCAAAACGCTCCAGCCACTGCGCGCTGCGTACCGCTGGACGATAACAGCCAAACCGGGCAGATTCGACCTCGAAGTTCAAAAGCCGCAGCCAATCGCGCAGGCGGCGATAGCCGATGAACTCGCCCACGTCGGGCAGGTACAGCGTGCCCCGCCCCAGGCGCTGGTACAGCCGCGCACGCCGCTGCCGCAGGCCCCACAGGCTGGTGGGGTTCAGGCCGCTGATGACCACACGCCCTTCAGGGACCAGCACCCGCTCCACCTCGCGCAGCGCGGCATGGGGGTCGATGCTCAACTCCAGCGTGTGGGGCAACACCAGCAGGTCCAGGCTCGCTGCGGGGAAGGGCAAGGCCACAGGCTCGGTGAGCAGGTCCACCGCGCGGCGCTGCAGCGGCCCATCGTCATCACCGGTCTCCACAAAGGCGATGGAGCCCTCCACGGCCTCCTGCCCCATCGCCAGCCACTGGTGGGGCATGCGGTTGGCGCGCAGGCCGTCCAGCAGCGGCATGCCGAGCTGGAGACTGTGGTAGCCAAAAATATCGGCCACCGCCTCGTCAAAGCGTGCCTGCTCCCATGCCAGCAGGTAGCGGCCAGGGGGGGAGTCGAACCAGTGGTGCAAACCTATAATTTGATCGCTCATGAACTTGCTACCGCTGCCCGCCTTTACCGACAACTACATCTGGATGCTGCACGACGGCCGCCAGGCCATCGTTGTGGACCCGGGAGAAGCCGCGCCGGTGGAGCAGGCCTTGCACCGCTGGGGCCTGTCATTGCAAGCCATTCTAGTCACGCACCACCATGCCGATCATGTCGGCGGAGTCGATGCCCTGCGCCAAGCCACCGGTGCACGGGTGTATGGCCCAGCGCGGGAGCGCATGCCCGAGCCGCTGGAGCGGCTGGCGCAAGGCGATACCGTCAACGCGCTGGGGCTGCAGTTCCAGGTCATCGACGTGCCAGGGCACACGGCGGGCCACATTGCCTACTACTGTCGCGAGATGGACGGAGCGCCCCTGCTTTTTTGTGGGGATACGCTGTTCTCAGGCGGTTGTGGCCGGCTGTTTGAAGGCACACCTGCGCAAATGCTCGACTCGCTGGACCGGCTGGCGGCACTGCCTGGCAACACCCGGGTGTGTTGCACCCACGAGTACACACTGTCTAACCTGAAGTTTGCGCGGGCCGTGGAACCTGACAACGCCGCCCTGCTCCACTACAGCAGCCAATGCGAAGCCCTGCGGGCGCAGAACCAGCCCACACTGCCTTCGCACATGGCGCTGGAGCGAGACATCAACCCCTTTCTGCGCGTGCGGCAGGGCCCGGTGGCGCAAGCCGCCCAGGGCTACGACGCGCAGGTGCCCCTTGACGACGCCGTAGCGGTGCTGGCCGCGCTGCGTCAATGGAAAAACGAGTTCCGATGAAAATTTTGCACATTGCCTGCCTGGCCGGCCTTTTGTGGCTGACAGGCTGCGCCACTACGGGCTCGACGCCCGACCAGGCGTCCGCCAGCGGAAACACCACCGGCACCAAGGGCCCTGCGTCGCCCCACACCCCTGTCATCCCCAACGGCCCGCTCAAACCCATCACTGCCGCGCAAGCCACGAGTGGCGAGGTGGCATCGCTCTCGGCCCCCGCCGACTTGTGGGACCGCATCCGGCGCGGCTTTGCCATGCCCGACCTGCAGCATGAGCTGGTACAGGACCGCGAGCAGTGGTACGCCACGCGCCCCGACTACATGCAGCGCATGACGGAGCGTTCCAGCAAGTACCTGTTCCATATTGTTGAAGAGCTGGAACGCCGGGGGCTGCCGACCGAACTGGCGCTGCTGCCCTACATTGAAAGCGCGTTCAACCCCCAAGCAGTATCGAGCGCCAAGGCCGCAGGCATGTGGCAGTTCATGCCCGCTACGGGCAATTATTTCGACCTCAAGCAGAACGCCTTCCGCGACGACCGTCGCGACGTGCTGGCGTCCACCCGGGCGGCACTCGACTACCTGCAAAAACTCTACGGCATGTTTGGCGACTGGCACCTTGCCCTGGCCGCCTATAACTGGGGTGAAGGCAGCGTAAGCCGGGCCATTGCCCGCAACCAGAAGCTGGGCCTGGGCACCACTTACACCGACCTGAACATGCCTGCGGAGACCCGCATGTATGTGCCCAAGCTGCAGGCGGTCAAGAACATCGTTGCCAACCCCGATGCCTTCCGCACCGAACTGCCCCTGATCGAGAACCACCCCTACTTCCAGACCGTGGACATCACGCACGACATCGATGTGTCGCTGGTGGCCACACTGGCGGGTATTCGCGAGGAAGATTTCCGTGCCCTCAACCCGTCGTACAAGCGACCCGTGATCCTCGCCGCCGGGACGCCACAAATCCTGCTGCCCTGGGACAACGCCAAGGTCTTCCAGCGCAACCTGGAGGCCAAGCGTGAAGGCCAGTACGCGAGCTGGACCGTGTGGTCTGTGCCCACCACCATGACGGTGGCCGAGGCGGCACAACGTGCCGGCATGAGCGAGGCGGATCTGCGCAGCATGAACAACATCCCGCCGCGCATGCTCATCAAAGCAGGCTCGGCGCTGATGGTGCCCCGCTCCACCACCACCCGGCAAGACGTGTCGTCCCACTTGGCCGACAACGGCCAACTGAGCCTTACCCCCGAGATCGTCACCCGCCGCACCACGGTGCGGGCCGGCAAGGGCGACACGGTGGCCAGCATTGCGCGGCGCTACAAGTTGGCAGCCGCCAACGTGGCGGACTGGAACGATGTGCGGGCGAATGCCGCATTCAAGGTGGGCCAGCAGATTGTGGTGTATCTGCCGGTGCGCCAGAGTCAAGCGCGCAGCAGCGGCGGCAGCGTTCGCGCATCGGCCGCCACCGCGGGCAAACGGCAGGCTCCAGCGCCTGCGCGGCGTGGCGGATCCCCCTCCAAGGTCAAGCGCCGCTGAGCCGCAGGCGCCTCAGCAAAGCCGCGTGGGACTGGCGAGCCCGGCATTGCTTGGCCGGTCGCTGGGCCCATGCATCAGAACCGGAGCGTGTGCATGCCCAGCAGCCCCAGGATTCCCATGATGATGAGATAAAGCGCCACGATGGTGCTGAGCAAACGCGGCATGACCAGGATGAGGATGCCTGCGATCAGGGAGACGAGCGGGCCGATGCTGAGGCTCAGCGACATGGTGGATAGTCCTTGAAAAATGGCACGGGAATGGCGCAGCACAACTGCTGCGTACGTAGCCTGCGCGATGCGTATCGCACGTTGTGATTGCGGTGCAGTGGCAGGTGGGCAGGCGGCTGACACTGTAGTCGATGCCAGGGCCCTCAGAGCCTGTTGACGATCTCGCAGGAGAGGTAAGCAGGCCCTTGGTGTCTCCCGCCGCAGCGGCTTGTCAGACGCTGTACTTTTGGCGGGCTTTGCGCACCAGATCGTTGCTGGACGTACGCGCCAGTTCGACCTTGGCCTCGGCCAGTTCGGGCAACACGCGCGACAACACCCGCAGTGCGGTAGCCGGGCCTTCGTCCGGCATCAGGCCGTTGGTGGAGTAGGTCTCGCGCACCCGGCTGAACGCCGCCAGATAGAGCCCCCGGTCGCCCATCAGGTAGGCGGGAGGCACCGCCTTCACCAGGTCTGCCGGTGCTGCCGTCTGCAGCCACTTGAGCGCATGCACAACGCCATTGACCAATGCCTGGGCCTGGGCAGGCTGCTTCTGGATGAAGGCCTGCGGGGCATACAGGCAGCTGGCGGGCATGGTGCCACCGAACATGTCCTGCGCTGCCTTGAGAGAGCGCAGATCGCCCACGATGCGGGTATCTGCCTTCTGCTCCAGCAAGGTCATGATGGGATCGGCATGGCACAGTGCATGCACCTGGCCGGAACGCAGCGCGTTCATGGCATTGGTGCCCGAGCCCACCCCCACAAAACCCACATCGCGCAACGGCACGCCCGCACGCATCAGCATCAGGCTGGCTGCCAGGTGGGTGGATGAGCCCACCGACGACACCCCCACCTTGCGCCCCGCCAGGTCGCCCAGGTCCTTGTACGCAGGCACCGACCGCAGTGACACACCCAGCGCCAGCTGCGGGGCCCGCCCCTGCAGCACCAGCGCACGGTACGCATGACCTCGCGCCTGCGCACGCAACACGTGCTCGAAGGCACCGGAACAGACATCTGCCGCACCGTCCTGTACCGCCTGCCAAGCAAGCGCCCCCGCCGAATAGTCCCGCACCACCACGTCCAGGCCTTCCTGGCGGAAGTACCCCAGCGCATCGGCCAGCGCCAGCGGCAGGTGGTACAGAACGCCCTGCCCGCCAACCGCCACGGTCACCCGCCCGAGAGCAGCACCATCGGTCTGCGCACGCACCCGAATGGCAGGCGCCCACACCGCAGCCGCCGACAAGGCAGATACGGCGCCAAAGGCGCGGCGGGTGAGTGGAGGCAGAGACATGGAATCAGGCAAAAAGACAATGCTGCATTGCAACAATCGTGCCGCAGCACAGACGAAACCGCATCAGGGTGAATCCCTGCGGGTTACTACGTACCGCGATAGACAGCCTTCAACCGCAGCACACCGCAAGACGGGTGGCGCGCCCCCGGGGCGCTCAACGGTACCCGATGAACAGGATGGCAATATTGACCAGAAAACCACCGGCCCAGACTGCGCTGCGGGCCATCGGCATGTCGGCCACGTACATCATCACGTAGAAGATGCGCAGGAAGACATACAACAACGCCAGCAGGTCCAGCAACGTCTGCCCCGCGCCCAGCAGGTGCGCAATGATGACCGCGCCGATGAAAAACGGCAACGCTTCAAAGCTGTTGGCCTGCGCTGCGTTGGCACGTCCGCGCCAGTCAGTCTGCCGCGAGAGCCAGCCGCGCGGATCGTGGTTGTCAAAACCGCCTTCTTTGCGGGACTTGCCAAAGTTGCCACTTTTGGCCAACCAGGCACAAGCGATGGGCAGCAGTGCTGCGAACAGCACGCACCAATAGGCCACGGTGAACCGCGCGACGTGCAAGGTGGTATTCATTTTCGAGGCTTTTGAGGGCAACAGCGCAGCAAATACAAGCGCTGGTAGCTATTAAATTGAGAGTATTTTAGCCGCAGACATTGTCGGGACGACGGGCTGGCAGGCGCCTTGGCGTCACCGGCGATCCACCAGCGCATGCGCGATCGTTCCCAGATCCACGTACTCCAGCTCACTGCCGACAGGCACGCCGCGCGCGAGCCGCGTGACATGCAACCCACGGCTCTTCAGCGCCTCGCTGATCACATGCGCAGTCGCCTCCCCCTCGGCATTGAAGTTGGTGGCCAGGATCACCTCCTGAACGGTGCCATCCGTGGCGCGCTCCATGAGCTTGTGCAGGCCGATCTCCTTGGGACCGACACCATCGAGCGGGCTGAGCCGCCCCATCAACACGAAGTACAACCCCGTGAAGGCCCCCGTGCGCTCCAGCGCAGACTGGTCAGCGGGCGTCTCCACCACACACAGCCGCGTGGCATCGCGCTCCGGGTCCAGGCAGGTGCTGCACACCTCGGCCTCGGTGAACGTATGACAACGCGCGCAGTGGTGCACCGTGCCCACCGCTTCCGAGAGCGCCCGCGACAGGGCCAGCGCCCCTTCGCGATCATGCTGCAACAGATGAAACGCCATGCGCTGCGCCGACTTCACCCCCACCCCCGGCAACCGGCGCAGCGCCTGGATCAGAACGTCGAGGGAGTTGGTGGTGGACATGGAAACGAGCGATGCAGGAAAGATGTGAGGAACGAGCGGGGCAAGGCTTCGACAAGCTCAGCCCCAAAGGATGCCAGCAAAACAACAGGCATGTGGTCCTTGCCTTCACACCCCGCCCTCAAGGGCGTAGCGAGCGGGATCAGCTGCTAGGCGGACGGAGCACAGCCACCGGAACGTACTTGAAGTACGTGAGGATGGCGAGCACCGCCCAACGACGCAGATGGCCCGCTCGGTAGCCAACCCTCAGAAAGGGAATTTCATGCCGCCGGGGAGGCCTGGCATACCTTGCGTCAGCTTGCCCATCTTCTCAGAAGATGTCTCCTCCGCCTTGCGCACCGCCGCATTGAACGCAGCCGCCACCAGATCTTCCAGCATGTCCTTGTCTTCGGCCAGCAGGCTCGGGTCGATGGTGATGCGCTTGACATCGTGCTTGCAGGTCATGACCACCTTCACCAGACCCGCGCCCGACTCACCCTCCACCTCGATAAAAGCCAGTTCGTCCTGGGCCTTCTTGAGGTTGTCCTGCATCGCCTGGGCTTGCTTCATGAGGCCGGCGAGTTGTCCTTTGTTGAACATGGTGTGGTTTCCTTTGCTTTCTTTCTGGTTGATCGATTCCCACGTGGGGACTGAAATTCAGTATCCGAAATTCACGGTATTGTGCTTTGCACCGTTAGCGGCCATCGAAACTGCCGCTGCCCAGACCAGTGCTCCCGCGCAAGGGCCGCCCCGCCGCGCTGGGAGCGTTCCCCTCCCGCGAAGCGAGAGAGGGGGAAGGCGCCAAAGGCGACTCAGGGGGTGTTTCATCTCACGCAGGTTTGATGCTGCCCGGCACGATTCTCGCGCCGTAGTCACGCATCAGCGATTGCACGAAGGGATCGTTGTGCACGATTTCTTCCGCGCGGCGTTGGCGCTCGGCAGCGGCGGCGGCGTTGCGACGGGCGGGGCTGTCGATGACCACGCCCACTTCCACGCTGATCTGGGTCGCATGGCCCGCAGCTTCAAGGGCCGCACGCAGGCGCTCGCGCGCCGTGGGCTGGTTGAGCGATTCGCGCTCGACGCGCAACAGCCAGTGACCACCGTCGCGCGCCACAAGCTGCGACTGCAGGGCCAGTTCGCGCACCAGAGCCGTGATGGCCTCTGCTGCCACCAGTTGCTGCACCGTGGCATGCCAGACGTCCCCCTCTTCGGTGGGGGTGTAGCGGGCAGATACCGGGGTCGGTGCAGACAGTGGAAGCGGCTGCAACCGCTCGCCGGGCTCGGGGGACTCACGCACTGGGATTGCTACATATTCAGGAGCATTCTGTGCTTTGAATGATTGCGCTACACCGGGATTTTGCTCAAACCTCTCGGTGGTGCGTACCGGCAACACAGTGGCAGCGGGCGCAGCCGCAGTGGTCACAGTACCGGGGTCGTCAGAACCTGGCCATGGGGGTGGCTCAGAATCGTTGAACGACTCTGATGGATGGTCTCCGGCGCCAGAAGATGCGGTGCCTGCAGCCACTGCCGGAACGGGGGCCGGGACTGCAGGCGCCGACGGTACAGGCAGGGCCTGGGGGGGCTTCACCGCTGCCCCTCCCACAGGCCCTGGCGTGGCCACCACTGCAGCAGGGGCTGCTGCAGTTGATGCAACAGCGCCTGAGGGGGGCGTTTCAGCCCGCGTCAGAGTTTTTTTTTCAGCCGATTCGCCGGCGCCCCCTGCACCGCTGACGGGCTTGAAAGCCAGCAGACGCAGCAGCACCATGGTCAGCGCAGCATACTCATCGGGCGCCAGGCCCAACTCGCCGCGCCCGTGCAGGCACAGGCTGTAGAGCAACTGCGTTTCATCGGCGGGCATCAGTGCAGACAGGCGGGCTGTTTCAGCAGCCTCGGGGTCGTCTGCGTCCACGGCACCGGCCATCTGGGGCACGGCCTGGAACACGGCCATGCGCTGCAGCACGGCACTCATCTCTTCGAGCGTGGAGGCGGCAGACAGCCCGTTCATGCGCAGCGTGTCCGAGGTCTCCACCACGGTTTTCCCGTCACCCTGGGCGAGCGCTTCGATGAGCCGGAACACATAGGAGCGGTCCACCGCACCCAGCATCTGGCGCACACCGGCTTCCTGCAGCTGGCCGCTGCCAAAGGCAATGGCCTGGTCGGTCAGCGACAGTGCATCGCGCATGGAGCCCCGCGCAGCGCGTGAGAGCAGGCGCAGCGCCTGGGGCTCGGCAGGCACGTTCTCGGTTGCCAGCACCTGCGTGAGGTGCGAGAGCACGGTTTCAGGCGCCATGGGGCGCAGGTTGAACTGCAGGCAGCGACTCAGCACCGTGACCGGCACCTTCTGCGGGTCCGTAGTGGCAAGCACAAACTTGAGGTACTCAGGCGGCTCTTCCAGCGTCTTGAGCATGGCGTTGAACGCCGTGTTGGTCAGCATGTGCACTTCGTCGATCATGAAGACCTTGAAGCGCCCCTGCACCGGCTTGTAGACCGCCTGCTCCAGCAGGCTTTGCACTTCGTCCACGCCCCGATTGGAGGCCGCGTCCAGCTCGGTGTAGTCCACAAAGCGGCCGCTGTCGATGTCGGTGCAGGCCTGGCACACGCCGCAGGGCGTAGCGGTGATGCCGCCAGTGCCGTCCGCACCCTGGCAGTTGAGCGACTTGGCCAGGATGCGCGACACCGTGGTCTTGCCCACGCCGCGCGTACCGGTAAACAGGTAGGCGTGGTGCAGGCGCTGCTGGGTCAGCGCATTCGACAAGGCCTGGACCACATGTTCCTGCCCCACCATCTCGGTGAAATTGCGGGGACGGTACTTGCGGGCGAGCACGAGGTAGGACATGCGGTCGATTCTACGGGCTGGGCCATGCGCCCCTGGCGCCACCAGGGCAAACAAAACAGCCACTGAAAAATCAGGGCCTTCATCCGACGTACAATCGGCTGTGACGGGCCTCCTCGCATGGTGAAGCGGCCAACCGGGTCAGGTGGGGAACCAAGCAGCCCTAACTGTGGAGTCAGTGCCGGGGGTAAGGCTCGTCAACTTCTTCTTTCTTTTTGCGCGGTCGCGCAAAAACTTCCCTCTCTCCAGTATTTCCACAGCGCGCCGTGCGCTTCAGCGGCCGCTCAAGCCCCTGCGGACTGCCCTAGCCAGCGCAGCGCCCCCTCTCCCGCCACACGGCCGCTGGCCATGCTGGCGGTCAGCAGATAGCCCCCGGTGGGCGCCTCCCAGTCCAGCATTTCTCCCGCGCAGAACACACCTGGTAACGCCGTCGCCATGAGGTGTGCGTCCATCGCTTCAAACGCCACACCGCCCGCCGTGCTGATGGCCTCGTCCAGCGGGCGCGCAGCCACCACGGTGATGGGCAGCGCCTTGATCGCATGGGCCAGGGCCACGGGGTCGTTCATTCCGTCCTTGCCCAGGTGTTCGTACAGGATGCCCGCCTTGATGCCATCCAGGCCCAGGCGGCTCTTGAGGTGGCTGGAGAGCGACCGGGAACCGCGCGGGTGGCGCACTTCCACCAGCACGCGCTCAGGCGCATGGTCGGGCAGCAGATCGAGGTGGAACGTGGCGTGGCCATGGGCCTCCACCTCGTCGCGCAGGAGGTGCGAGGCGGCATAGACCAGGCTGCCCTCCACCCCTGTGGCCGTGACCACAAACTCGCCCCGACGGCTGAAGCTGTGGCCCCGGCTGTCGGTAAAGCTGAGCGCCACGGTCTTGAAGGGCTGGCCCACAAACTTCTCGGCAAAATGCGGCGTCCAGCCCACGGTGGGCGCAGGCGTGCGGCCCAGCAGCTCCTGCAGAAAGGCGCGGCGCGTCTCGCCCGCAGGTGCGTCTGCACGCAGCACATCAAAGCCGCAGTTGGACGGGCGCAGCGGCGCCACGGCCACGCCGCGCTGCGCCAGCAGTGGCACCCAGGCACCATCAGACCCCAGGCGCGCCCAGCTGCCGCCGCCCAGCGCCAGCACCACCGCCTTGGCCGCCACCCGCACCTCGCCAGCCGGTGCGGCAAAGCGCAGCACCCCCTCCTCGGCCCAGCCCAGCCAGCGGTGGCGCATGTGGAACAGCACTCCCTGCCCGCGCAAGCGCTGCAGCCAGGCGCGCAGCAGCGGCGCGGCCTTCATGTCGGTGGGGAACACACGACCCGAAGTGCCCACAAAGGTCTCCACCCCCAGCCCCTGCGCCCAAGCGCGCAGCTCAGGGCCGCCAAAAGCCTGAATCAGGGGCTCAATCTGTGGTTCGCGCCAGGCATAGCGACTCACAAAAGGCGCGTGCGGCTCGGAATGCGTGAGGTTGAGCCCGCCCTTGCCCGCGAGCAAAAACTTGCGGCCCACCGAAGGCATGGCGTCAAACACGTGCACGGCCACCCCCGCCTGGGCCAACACCTCTGCGGCCATGAGACCCGCCGGGCCACCGCCGATGACGGCCACGTCGCACTGCAAAGCCTCCGCAGACTGGGCAAGTGCAGGGGATGTATCGGAAGGAGGAAGGGGGTGGGACACGTAAGGGCCTTGCTGAATAAAGGAGCGCGTTGCGGGGGGCGGCACGTCAGAACAGGGAGCCTTGCGGAGAATCCGCAGGGCCTGGCGCGGTGGGCGCGCGCTCTGGTTGTGCTGGGGCAACCGGCGCAATGGGGGCAACGGGCGGGCGAGTATGCCCCACCACAAGGGCCTGGGCCGCCGATGCCCCTGCTGAGCCCGGCGCATCGCCCACCATTACCAACCGCCCATCGCCCGTGAGAAAGGCGGCACGCACCACCTCGCCCGGCATCAGGGCCTGTACGGCTTCGCGGTAACGCTGCAACTGGGCCACCAGTGCCTGCTGGCGCTGGGGTTGGGTGGCGCTTTTGTAATCCAGCACCCACCAGCCGGCCTCTGCATCGCCAGCGTGTGCCGCGCGACGCTGCACCAAGCGGTCGATGCGCAGGCTCTGCCCCTGGTAGTGCAGCGGGGCTTCGTTGATGGCGGTCTGCACCAGGGCAGCGTCCCACGCCCAGGCCCCCTCGCCCGCCAGAATGGCCTGCGCCATGCGGGCAGCCAACTCGGCGGCAGCGGGGGCAATGTCGTGGTCCAGAGCCAGGCGGGCAATGCGCGCGGCAGCCCAACCCTGGGCGCGCAAGTCGGCCAGTGGGGCACCAGCCACGCCGGCTTGCTCCAGCAGCTGGTGCATGGCATCGCCCTGGCGCGACAAGGGGGTGGACTCTCCGTCGCCCGGCATGGCCACAGGGCTGTCGCCTGGCAATCCCGCATCGGTTTGCACGCGCGCGCTTTGCAGCTCCTCGGGCAGCACGGGCAGGCAGGGAATGGTGAAGGTCTGCGCGGGCGCTACGGTCGCTACGGCATGTTCTGCGGGGGCCAACGCCTGCGTGTCCACTTCAGTGACCAAGGGAGCAAGCCGATTCCACCAACTGCCGGGGGCCGAGTTACCGGGCTGTACTGATGACAGGGCCAGGCAATGCTTGGCACGCGTCATGGCCACGTAGAGCATGTTCAGTTCCTCGCGGCTGCGGGCCTGCTGCTCGGCGGCGAGCGCATCCACTGCGCTGGGTGGCGGGTTCGATTCGCTGGCCAAAAAGACGAAGGCAGACGGCACCGCCTGCTCGCCAGGCCAGTCCACCAGCACGCCCATGGTCTCGGCCTTTTGTGGACGGGTGTCGGTATCGAGCAGCAGCACGCAATCGGCCTCCAGCCCCTTGGCACCGTGCACCGTCAGCAAGCGGATGGCCTGCGCATCCGCCCGGCCTGGGGCGCGCACACCGCCCTTTTTCATGGCCCGCACAAAGGCATAGGGCGTGAGGTAGCGCCCCCCGTCGTGCTGCAGCGATGCCGCCAGCAGTGCGCGCAGATTGGCCTGCACCGACTGGCGCTGGGTGACCGGTGCTGCGGCAGCAAAGCGGGCCAGCACGTCACCGTGTTCGTAAATGGTGTGCAGCGCGTCGTGGGGCGGCAAAGTACCCACCCACGTCTGATATTGGGCCAAAATAGCTCCAAGCGCTTGATATTCATGCGCTAGCAGCTCACTTTTCAATAGCAAATCAAACCAGCTACAGCCCGCGTGTTCCGGCTGGCGGCGCAACAACGCCAGCGCGACCAGCGCGTCGTCGCCCAGGCCAAACAGGGGTGACTTGAGCGCGCGGGCCAAAGACAGGTCGTGTGTGGGCGATACCAGCACGTCGAGCAGCGCCACCATGTCCTGCACCTCGGGCGCGTCAAACAGGTCGGCTTTTTCGGGCTGCACACAGGGCAGGTGCAGGGCGCGCAGGGCGTCTTGCATGCTGGCCAGGCGGTCGCGCTTGCGGGCCAGCACCAGCACTTCTTTGGGCGGCGTGCCGCTGGCGATCTGCGCGGCCACCCAGGCGGCGGCCTGGGTGCATTCGCGCATGCGCTGGGTTTCTTCGGCCTCGTGCCGGGGTTCGGTCAGGCTATCGCGCCAGGCCAGGGCGTCGCGGCCTGCGCCTTGGCTGTCGCCGTCCGCATCGGTGATGGCGGGCAGGCGCAGCAACTGGCCGGGATGCTTGGATTCTGTGGTGTGGTCGCGGAATCCGCTGGTCTCGTGCAGCGCCTGGGCCTCACCCATCACGGCGTTGACGGCACCGATCACGCCCTGCGCGTTGCGGCGTGTGTGGTCGCAGCTCAGCAAATCGCCGCCCAGCCCATCACGCACAAAAGCCTGCGCGGCGATGAACACCTGCGGCTCGGCGCGGCGAAAGCGGTAGATGCTCTGCTTGGGGTCACCCACGATGAACACGCTGGGCGCGGCAGACCCGCCGCCCGAGCCCGCATAGCCTGACAGCCACGCGTGCAGCGCCTGCCACTGCAGCGGGTTGGTGTCCTGGAACTCATCGACCAGCAGGTGGCGAATGCGGGCATCGAGCCGCTCCTGCACCCAGCCACTGAGCACCGGGTCGGCCAGCATGACCAGGGCCGTGCGCTCCACATCGTTCATGTCCACCCAGCCGTGCTGCTGCTTGACGGCCACAAACTGCGCAATCAGGCAGCGCGCCAGCCGGGCCATGCGCTGCTGGTGCTGCCAGGCTTCGTGCTGGCGGCGAGCGGTCAGCAGGCGCCGCAGCTCGGGCTCGGCTTCTTGCGCGGCGGGGAACTTCTCGAGGTTCTTGGACAGGCGGTCTTCCTTGGCCACGAACATCGCACGGCGCAATTGGTCCAGGCGCTGGTTCAGGTCGGCGCAGGCCAGCGCGTCGATGATGGCGTCCGCCGCTTTCTGAGGGGTCTTGTTGGCCTCCGCGCCCAGTGCGCTGGCACGGCTGCGCCAGCGCTGAAGAGCAGCTTCGGTCTGCAAAGCATCGGCGGGCTCGGTCAACGCGGCCAGTTCGGGGTAGGCCTGCTGGAACGGCGGCACCGAGGCATCAACCACACCTGCCTCGTCCGCCAGATCGAACTCCACCCGCTTGGCCAGCGCCGCTGCCAGGGCCTTGTGCGTTTGCGAGCGGCCATGGCGGGCCACCACGGCTTCGTAGTCGGCACGCAGGCTGGCGCTGTCGGCCACGGTCTGCAAGAACGGGGGCCAGACCTCGCGCACGGCCTCGGCATCGTCTTCGAGCAGCTCAAAGTGCGCGGGCAGGCCCTGTTGCTGCAGCAGCGCCAGCGGGGCCGTGCCCAGCAGCGCGGCGAACCAGCTGTGGAAAGTGCGGATTTGCACCGGGCGACCCGCTTCGAGCAGCTGGCGGTATAGATTTTGTAGCGCCTCGCGCTTTTCCAGCGCGCCTTGGGGGCTGATTCCGCGTGCAATCAGCTCGGCCGTGAGTTCTTCGAGCGGCTTGTGGCTGAACTGCTCCAACCATTCTTGCAGGCGCTGGCGCATCTCGCCCGCGGCCTTTTTGGTGAAGGTGATGGCCAGGATCTCGTGCGGCGCGCAGCCGTCGAGCAGCGCTCGCAGCATGCGCGAGACCAGCATCCAGGTCTTGCCCGCACCCGCGCAGGCCTCCACCGCCACGCTGCGGGCAGGGTCGCAGGCAATGGCATAGAAGGCCTCGCGCGAGACGGGGCGGCCGTTGTGTTCATAGGCGGCCTGGGTGGGTTGTGGAATGCTGACGGTCATGGCGTCTCTTGCGCGGGCAACGCCTGCTCGGCATCGGCCCACATGTCTTTGCGGCACAGGCCACGCACGGCGCAGTAGTCACACACCGAGCCCTCACCCAGCGCGGGCAGCGGCGCACCGGCGGCGATGCGGGCCATGTCGTGCTGGATGCCTTCGATCAGCACATCGCGCAGGTGCACCACTTCGTCCTGTTCGTGTAGCTGCGTCTCGCCGCGCTCGCCCACGTTGACGTAGGCAGCGCGCAAGGTGTCGTGGCTCAGCAAGGCGGCGTAGAAGGCCAGTTGCGTGTCCTCCGCCCCGGACTTGATACGCTGGCGGGTCACGCTGTCGCTTTCGGTTTTGTAGTCAATCACCAGCACCGTGGGCTCGCCGGTGGACGAGACGCCATCGATGCGGTCGAGGGTGCCGACCAGCTCCAGTTCGCCCAGCGGCTGGCGGGCCTTGACCTCGGCCTGGCGGAAGGTGGCGCCCTGTTGCTCATGCCCTGCCAGCCATTGCAGGTAGCCGTCGCGCAGTTGCGTCCAGCCTGCGGCAAAGGGCAGGAAGTCGCCGTCTTGCAAACGCTGCTCGCGGGTGACAGCCTCGGCGGCGGCGTCCATGCGCGCACGGCGCTCATCCAGACCATCGGTCGGCTCCGCCAGCAAGGCTTCGTGAAAGTGCTGCAGTACCGCGTGCAGCCAGGTGCCAAAGTCCCGCTTGTCCACTTCGGCATCCAGCTCGTCTGCCTCGCGCAGGCCCAGCTGGCGCTGGGCAAAGAAGCGGTAAGGGCAGTGGCGCAAATCGGAATACGCCGTGGATGACAGGTGGGTCACCGGCAGCGCCTGGCCCACAGGCAAGGGGCGTAGCGTGGGAGTGGCGACCACCTCGCGCGCACCGCGCTCATCGGCTCCCGGCAGGGCGGCACCATCCAGCTGCAGGGCCAGTACCAGCGCGCTGGCCAGCAAGGGCTCACCGCCTTCGTCACCGGTGCGCCACAGCACATCCACCACCGGCGTGCGCAGGGCATGGGCCCAGGCGGCACGCTGGGCAGCCTCCAGCGACTGGCGCGTAGGCAGGCCCCATGCCTCGCGCTGGGCCTGTGTCCAGTCGCCAGCGGGTTCGGGAGCAGGTTGCAGGCGCTTTTCGTCGCAACCCGGCAACACGGCGGCGGCGAAGGGGCGGCCCAGCAGTTGCGGCATGGGCACCACCACCACGGGGGCGCCAGCCGCCTGCGCGGCCACATAGCGCCCGGCCTCCAGCACGTCTTTGGCCCAACGGGTGAATTCGGCCAGTGTCATGCGGCGGCCCGCACTGTCGCCCCAGCCGTCCAGCTCTGACTGCTGACCGTCCTGAAGGCGCAGGGCTGCCAGCACCCGCATGCCAGCAGGGTCGGCCTGCAGACCCTGCCATTGGCCGGCCTGCTCCAGCACCGTGCGCAAGGCGGGTAGCCACTGCGCCAGGGGCCGTGCAGCGCGCAGGGTGTTGCGCCATGCTTCTACGGTGGCCACGGTGCGGGCCAGGTGGGGCTGCGCACCTACGTCGCCCTTCAAACCCCACTGGGCGGCGGCGCTCCAGTGCTGCACCACACCTTTGCGCAGCCATTGCTCCAGGCGATTGACCTCGCCAGGCATCAGCGCTGGGGTGTGTTTGACCCAGTCCAGCACCTCGTTGGAAGAGGCATTCCACGCAGCCGCCTGCAGCACGGCCATGACCCGTGAAGCGGCGCGCGTGGTGGACAGAATCCAGCCGCTTTCGTCGCGCACCAATACGCCACTGCTGTCCAGGTGGGCCAGGACACGGCGGATCAGTGCGCGGTCAGTGGCAGCGAGGGCCACGGGCACCCGCCCCTGCTCGACATGACGCAGCACACAGGCCGCAGCACGGTGCGCCTCGTCTTCGGCGTCCGTTGCGGCGTGCAGGGCCCACTGCGGTGGTGAACCCGCATCACCGACCAACGCGGGGAGCGCAATGCACACACCTTGCTCGCCCCAATGCGCCTGCAGGGCCCGGGTCAGCGTGTCAGACTGAAATCCCTCCAGCACCACCAGCGCATCCACCGCCCCGCGAACGCCGGGCTCAAACAGCACATCGGTCGCGTAGCGCGATGCCAGTGCCCATTCCAGCGCCAGGAGAGCCACCAGGGCCTCGTAATGCAGTGCGGTACCTTCTTCCGGCGTGGCCAGCAGCTTCCGTGCCTCGTCACCCCAGGCAGCACGTAGGGCTGGGGGCACGGCAGCAATCACCGGGGCCAATTGGGCTGCAGCCTCCTGCAGTGGCGTGGCCAGCACCTCGCGCTGCCCGCCCTGCCCCACGCGGTCGAGCAAGGTGCGGGCGGTGAGCGTGTCGCGCGCAACGTCGCCCGCCAGGTCGTCGCCCGTGGGCTCAAACGCTTGCAGCTGGCGAGCCCAGTTGAGGGTGGTTTCAAAACGTGGTGCAAAGCTCTGCGGGAACTGCTGAACCCAATGGCGCTGCGCCCAGGGCATGAGCTGGGCGTAGGGCACCAGCACCACCGTGCGCGCCAAATGGGCACCATGGGCTTGGGCATGCGCGGCCACCCGGGCCAGTGCGCGTTGCCAGAGGGCGGTGCTTGCGGCCGCAAATCCACTGGTTTGATCGCTTTTCGCTATGACTGTCATAGCGTCGCAAGACCCGGCCACAGCGGTGAACGTGGGATTGGTTTCTGTCACAATGCCCAGACTTTAAACGTACACCGGTCGCAACCCGCCCAAAATCAAGGAATTCCGCCATGGCCAGCGAACTCATCAAACATGTCTCCGACGCCAGCTTTGAAGCCGACGTGCTCCAACCGGGCTCCGCCGTGCTGGTGGACTACTGGGCTGAGTGGTGCGGCCCCTGCAAGATGATTGCGCCCATCCTGGACGAAGTCGCAGGCACCTACCAAGGCAAGCTGCAGATCGCCAAGATGAACGTGGACGAGAACCGCGAAATCCCCGCCAAGTTCGGCATCCGCGGCATCCCCACCCTGATGCTGTTCAAGGATGGCCAGCTGGCAGCCACCAAGGTCGGCGCGATGAGCAAGGCCCAGTTGACCGCCTTCATCGACCAACAACTGGCCTGACCCACTGCCCCAAGCCCCCTCGGTACGAATGCCGATGGGGCTTTTTTGTTAAGCGATAGACCTGCGGGGAAACAACACGCTGGCAGTTGCGCAACCTCACACCTTGCGCCCCTGAGGCCCCCGCATTTTTTCCTGTCATAATTCCGACAGATCACCGGGCTGCATGCATTGGCAGCCGGACCAAGATCCCTGGCGAGCCGGACCTGCAAACAGCAGCCCATTCGGCATCAGCCCACCTCCCCCAAGATTCATACCAGCTCCGCCAAGGAGTCAATCCATGCACTTAAACGAACTCAAGGCACTGCACGTGTCTGAAGTCCTGAAGCAGGCCGAAGAACTCGAAATCGAAAACACGGGCCGCATGCGCAAGCAGGAGTTGATGTTTGCCATCATCAAGAAGCGCGCCAAGGCGGGTGAGCAGGTGTTTGCAGACGGCGTGCTGGAAATCCTGCCTGATGGCTTCGGCTTTCTGCGCAGCCCGGACACCAGCTTCACCGCCAGCACGGACGATATCTACATCAGCCCCAGCCAGGTGCGTCGCTTCAACCTGCACACCGGCGACATGATCGAAGGCGAAGTGCGCACGCCCAAGGACGGCGAGCGCTACTTTGCACTGACCAAGCTCGACAAGGTCAACGACGGCCCCCCAGAGCAAAACAAGCACAAGGTCATGTTCGAGAACCTGACGCCCCTGTTCCCCAAGGAGCAGATGCGACTGGAGCGCGACGTCAAGAGCGAAGAGAACATCACCGGCCGCATCATCGACATCATCGCGCCCATTGGCCGCGGCCAGCGTGCGCTGATCGTCGCGCCGCCCAAGAGCGGCAAGACGGTGATGATGCAGCACATCGCCCACGCCATTACGGCCAACAACCCCGACGTGCACCTGATGGTGCTGCTGGTGGACGAGCGCCCTGAAGAAGTGACCGAAATGCAGCGCACGGTCAAGGGAGAGATCATCGCCTCCACCTTCGACGAGCCCGCCGCCCGCCACGTGCACGTGGCCGAGATGGTGATCGAGCGCGCCAAGCGCCTGGTCGAGCTCAAGAAGGACGTGGTGATCCTGCTGGACTCCATCACCCGCCTGGCCCGCGCCTACAACAACGTCGTGCCGTCGAGCGGCAAGGTGCTGTCTGGCGGTGTGGATGCCGCCGCACTCCAGCGCCCCAAGCGCTTCTTTGGCGCTGCGCGCAAAGTTGAGGAAGGTGGCTCGCTCACCATCATCGCCACGGCGCTGGTCGATACCGGCAGCCGCATGGATGAAGTGATCTTTGAAGAATTCAAGGGCACGGGCAACTGCGAAATCCACCTGAACCGCCGCCTGTACGAAAAGCGCGTGTTCCCTGCCATCGAGCTCAACAAGAGCGGCACCCGCCGCGAAGAACTGCTTCTGGCCCCCGAGATCCTGCAAAAGACCCGCATCCTTCGCCAGTTCATGTACAACATGGACGAAATCGAGTCCATGGAGCTCATGATCAAGAACATGAAGGCCACCAAGACCAATGTGGACTTCTTCGACATGATGCGTCGCGGGGGCTAATTCTCAGCCTGTGCAATAATAGAGGGCTTTTTCTTGCGGAAAGTACATCGGACTGGCCGGTGCGGCTCCCGCAGTTGACTCAAAGGAAGATCATGAAAGAAGGCATTCACCCCAACTACCGCGAAGTTCTGTTCGTGGACCTGTCCAACGGTTTCAAGTTCGTGACCCGCTCGTGCGTGAACACCAAGGAAACCGAAACCCACGAAGGCAAGGAATACCCGCTGTTCAAGCTGGATACCTCTTCTGAATCGCACCCCTTCTACACCGGCACGCAAAAGTCCGTGGACAACATGGGTGGCCGCGTGGAGCGCTTCCGCAACCGTTTCGGCAAGACCGCAGCGAAGTAATTCGCCCCTGCGATCCCGCCAAAAAGGCAGCCCGGGCAACCGGGCTGCCTTTTTTCGTGGGTTTTGCCTTTATTCTCGGTGGCTCCTTTGCCCAGCCGCCCACTGCCGCGTGACTCCACCCACCCCCGCCATCGTTACCCAGAACGCCGTCAGCCCACTGCCCCGCTGGGCGCTGCTGCTGCTGTGCATTGCCTACGTAGTGCCCGGCTTTGTGGGCCGGGATCCGTGGAAGAACGCAGACGTCACCGCCTTTGGCTACATGCTGGAGCTCGCCCAGGGACGCACTCCCTGGCTCAGTCCGCTGCTCGGTGGCATGCCCCCCGAAACCGAAGGGCTGTTGCCCTATTGGCTGGGGGCCTGGGCCGTGCAGATGGCACCGGCCTGGCTGTCGCCGGAGATGGCGGCCCGCATACCGTTCATCGCGCTCCTGGTCATCACCCTGATGGCCACCTGGTATGGCGTGTACTACCTGGCCCGCAGCCCGGGCGCCCAACCGGTCGCATTTGCCTTTGGGGGTGAGGCCTCTCCCCTCGACTATGCGCGCGCGATTGCCGACGGCGCCTTGCTGGCGCTGATCGCCTGCCTGGGCCTGGCGCAGCTCTCGCATGAGGTCACGAGCTATCTGGCACAGCTTGGCTGCACCGCTTTGCTGTTTTTTGCGGTGGCCGCCATGCCCCACCGTACCATGGCGCCCGCCGTGGCCCTGGTGCTGGGCATGGCCGGGCTCACGCTGTCCGGAGCCCCCGCACTCACGACGTTACTGGGCATGGGTGGCGCATTGCTGGCACTGTTTGCGCCCGCTGGCAACACCGACCGCCGCTGGCGCTGGGCCGCCGTGCTGGCCGCAGCCACGCTGGCAGCGGCCGCCCTGGCCCAAGGGCTGGACCTGTGGCGCTGGCGTGTTGTGGGGTTCGATGGTGGTGGCAAGGACTGGCTGAGCCTGGCGCGCCTGCTGCTGTGGTTTGGCTGGCCGGCCTGGCCACTGGCACTGTGGACCTTGTGGCGCTGGCGCCAGCAGATCTTCAGCCGCCCTGGCCAACGGCACCTGCTCCTGCCCCTGTGGTTCACTCTGGTGTCGATTGGCGCCACCATCACCACCCAGCCAGCCGACCGGGCATTGCTGCTGGGCCTGCCCGCTCTGGCTGCGCTGGCAGCCTTTGCCCTGCCTACGCTGCGCCGCAGCGTGGGTGCCTTGATCGACTGGTTCACTCTGCTGTTCTTCACCGCATCGGCCCTCGCAATCTGGGTGATCTGGATTGCCATGCAGACCGGGGTGCCTGCCAAACCTGCCGCCAACGTGGCCAAGCTGGCGCCCGGTTTCGTGCCGCAGTTTTCTGCACTGGCTTTGCTGGTGGCCGTGGCGGCCACAGTGGGTTGGTGTGGTCTGGCGTGGTGGCGTGCGTCCCGCAACCGGGCCCCCATCTGGAAGAGCCTGGTGCTGCCCGCAGGTGGTGCTGCCCTGGGCTGGCTTTTGCTGATGACCCTGTGGCTGCCCCTGCTGGACTACGCACGCAGCTATGGTCCGCAGGTGCGCAGTGTGGTGGCAGCCGTGGGGCCGGAGCCCGGGTGCATTCAGACCGTGGGGCTGAACCGTGCTCAGGTGGCGGCTCTGCAGTTCCATGGACAGCTGTCGCTGCAGCGCGCGGGTCTGCAGGATGAATGCCAGTGGCTGCTGGTGGACAGCGCCTCCTGGCCCGCGTCCGAGCGCATGGTCCGCGCTGAGCTGTGGGAAGCCCGGGCCACTCTGCCCCGCCCCACCGACAAGAACGAGAACCTGCTGCTGTTCCGTCGTGCGGCCCCGGCCCGCTGATGTCGGAGCTGTCCACCATCACCCGGCACGCCGTGACCGTGCTGGCGGGGCAATTGGCGGTCATGGCCTTCGGGGTGACGGACACCATCGTGGCGGGGCGCTACAGCGAATCGTCGCTGGCCGCGCTGTCCGTGGGGTCGGCCATCTTCATCAGTGTGTACGTCGCCCTGATCGGCGTGCTGCAGGCACTCCTCCCCGTGTGGGCCGAACAGCGCGGCGCACAACAGCCTGAGGCCGTAGGCCGATCACTGCGACAGGCCTTGTACCTGTGCGCTGCTGCTTCAGTGGTGGGCATGGCGGTGCTGCTATCGCCAGGCGCGCTGCTGCGCTGGACGGAGGTCCCCCCTGCGCTTCGCCCACAGGTAGAAAACTACCTGGCTGTGCTGGCACTGGCACTCCCACCGGCCCTGCTGTTCCGGATCTACAGCACCCTCAACCAGGCCCTGGGCCATCCGCGTCTGGTCACCTGGCTACAGGTGGGCTCACTGCTGATCAAGCTGCCGCTGTCGGTGTGGTTCACTTTTGGCGGCGGGGGCCTGCCCGCGCAGGGGGTGGTGGGCTGCGCCTGGGCCACGCTGGTCGTCAACTGCAGCATGCTGGCCCTGGCTGTGTGGCTGCTGCGCACGCAGGACATCTACACCCCCCTGGGGCTCTGGCGCCGCATGGAGCCCCCGCACTGGCCCACCATTGCAGGCTTTGCCAGACTCGGGATTCCGGCAGGGCTGGCCGTGATGGTGGAGGTGACCTCCTTCACCCTGATGGCCTTGTTCATCGCGCGCCAGGGCACCACCTCGGCGGCCGCCCACCAGATCGCCGCCAACATGGCTGCCGTGCTCTACATGGTGCCGCTGTCGCTGTCCATCGCCACCAGCGCGCGGGTGAGCTACTGGCTGGGCGCACAGCAGCCCCAGCGAGCCCGTCAGGTGGTTTTGATGGGTTTTTCGCTCGCTGCGCTAGTGGGTATTGCCTTGGCAGCTATATTATTGATAGCAAGACACTCGATCAGCCAGATCTACACCGACAACGCCAGCGTGGCAGCCGTGGCCGGCACGGTGCTGGTCTGGGTGGCGGCGTACCACGCTGCCGATGCGGTGCAGACGCTGTGCGTGTTTGTGCTGCGCTGCTACCGCATCACGCTGGCGCCACTGGTGGTGTACTGCGCGCTGCTGTGGGGGGCTGGCTTGGCGGGCGGCTATTGGCTGGCGTATGGAGGCATCGGGCCTTGGTCGGGTGTGGCTTCGCCCACTCCCTTCTGGGCGGCCAGCGCGGCGGCGCTCGCAGTCACCGCACTGCTGTTCGTCGCCATGCTCTGGCGAGCCATCAGCCCGGCAGGGAAAAACCCCGCAAACGGTTGGCCGGGAAAGTGACCGAAAACACCGAGCCCTTGCCCAGCGTGCTCGCGATGTCCAGCGTGGCGCCATGGCGCTGCAGCACATGCTTGACGATGGCCAGGCCCAGGCCAGTGCCCCCGGTCTCGCGCGAACGGCTGCGGTCCACCCGGTAAAAGCGCTCCGTCAGGCGCGGTATGTGCTCGGGCGCAATGCCGGGGCCGGTGTCGTGCACGGAGAACACGGCACTGCCATCCTCCTTGCGCAGCCACTGCACCTCGATGGAACCACCGCCGGGTGTGTAGCGCACCGCGTTGTTGACGAGGTTGGACAAGGCACTTTGCAGTTCGGCAGGCACACCAGCAATCTCGCCTTCGGCCCGCAGCAGATCGGCCGCCGGAAAGCGCATCGCATGGGGACGCTGCTGGTTCTGTGTGAGCAGCGCGGACAGGGCGCGGCCCTCTTCCTCGCAACGCTGCATCAGTGACTGAACAGGCGTCCATTCGGCCATGCCGGGCAGCGGGCTGCCCTCCAGCCGCGACAGCGTGAGCAGGTCCTGCACCACACTTTGCATGCGCTGCGCCTGCTGCGCCATCATGCCCAGGTAGCGCGAGCGCTCGTCGGCGCTCAGCGGCAAGGTCTGCAAGGTTTCGACAAAACCGGTGAGCACCGTGAGGGGTGTGCGGATCTCGTGCGACACATTGGCCACAAAGTCTCTCCGCATCGCGTCGGCCTGCTCCAGCGCCGTCACGTCGCGCGACAGCAGCAGCGTGCGGCCATCGCCATAGGGGTGCAGGTGCACCGAGATGCGTACGGGCCGCGACGGCGTGCTCAGGCGCCCCTCCAGCACCACGTCGCTGGTGAAGTCCTTGGCAGCAAAGTAAGCCGTGAATTCAGGGTTGCGCAGCAAGTTGCCGATGGACTGCATGACGTCGCGCTGCGCGTCAAAGCCAAACTGGTTGGCTGCCATCTGGTTGCACCATTCGATGCGGCCCTGCGCGTCCAGAAGCACCACGCCGTTGGGGGAGGCCTGCAGGGCGGCCAGGATCTCCTGCAAACGGTCCTGGCTGTCTCGTATCTGCGCCTCCTGCTTGCGCAGCAGACGCCGCGCACGGTCCGCCGCCTCGCCCCAGATGCCACGCATGGACGGCACCGATGCCAGATCGCCCGTGCGCAACCAGCGCAGCACCCGCACGCCCCGCAGCAGGTCCCACACGAACCACGCCCAGGCAGCAATGGCGGCCCCCAGTGCGGCCCCCCAGGGCCCGCCTTGCCACCACCCCAGGCCACCACCCGCCAACTGCCACAGCAGGAAAAACGAAATACGCCACAGCATGCGGATTGCAAAGCCTTCTCAGAAACGCCAGGGGCGCGACACGCGCGCCCATTGATCCATCACATCCATCCATCGCCACCACCGATGCACGCCGACCGCAGTGGACCGCTGCACAGCAGCCATCGAGCGCGTCGCATCACTCACAGGCGGCAGCCCGCCTACCCATCAGGCCGACAGCGGCACCTGGGGTTGTGCAGTGAGCCGGTAGCCCGCGCCGCGCACCGTTTCCACCATCACGGACGCTGCACCCAGGGCCTCGCGCAGGCGCTTGACATGCACGTCCACCGTGCGCTCCTCGATGAAGACATGGTCGCCCCACACCTTGTCGAGCAGCTGCGACCGGCTGTGCACACGCTCGGCGTGTTTCATCAAGAAATGCAGCAGCTTGAACTCGGTGGGGCCGACCTTCAGGGGCTGACCCTGGAAGGTGACCCGGTAGGTCGCAGCATCCAGCACCAGCTCGCCAATGCTCACGCTGTCGCTCACCTGCTCGGGTGCGCGGCGGCGCAGCACCGCACGGATGCGGGCTAGCAGCTCCTGCGTGGAAAAGGGCTTGGTGATGTAGTCGTCGGCACCGGCGTCCAGCCCGGCCACCTTGTCCGGCTCATCCCCACGCGCGGTGAGCATGAGGATGGGGATGGGCTTGGTGCGGCTGTCTGCACGCCACTTGCGTGCCAGCGACAGACCGCTCTGCCCTGGCAGCATCCAGTCCAGCAGGATCACATCGGGCAGCACGGCATCCAGCTCGCGCTGCGCGCTGTCGCCATCTTCCGCCCAGAAGGGCTGGAAACCGTTGTGGCGCAGGTTGACTGCAATCAGTTCGGCAATCGCGGGTTCGTCCTCCACGATGAGGACACGGGGAAGCTTTCTCATGGTGATTTCAGCGCCCCGTACTTACAGCACTGCCGACTCGATCTCGTCGAGGGCTGTGTGGCGCACGTCCTTGCCCTTGACCAGATAGATGATGAGCTCGGCCACGTTCTTGGAATGGTCGCCAATGCGCTCGATGGCCTTGGCGAGGAACAGCAGATCCAGGCTGGGCGAGATGGTGCGGGGGTCTTCCATCATGTAGGTGATGAGCTTGCGCACGAACCCGTCGAACTCCTTGTCGATGAGGTCGTCCTCCTTGAGGATGGCGACCGCCGCCTTCACGTCCAGCCGTGCAAACGCATCCAGCGTCTTGCGCAGCTGGCCCGAGGCCAGCTCGGCCGCCACCCGCAGGTCGCTCGATGGCAACGAGCGCGGGGCGCCGCCTTCGATGATGGAGCGCACCATGCGCGCCATCTTGTTGGCTTCGTCGCCCATGCGCTCCAGATTGGCCGTGGCCTTGGAGAAGGCCAGCAGCAGGCGCAGGTCACGCGCGGTGGGCTGGCGGCGGGCGATGATGGAGGACAGCTCCTGGTCGATCTCGACTTCCATCGCATTGATGCGGGTCTCCATCGAAGCCACCGTCTCCACGGCCTCCAGGCTGAATTGCGACAGTGCGTACACCGCCTGGCGAATCTGCGACTCCACCAAGCCGCCCATTTCCATGACGCGGGCAGAGACGCTGTTGAGTTCGCTGTCGAACTGGGACGAAAGATGTTTATCGGGCATCTGCTGTCTCCTTAGCCGAAACGGCCGGTGATGTAGTCTTCGGTTTCTTTGCGCTCGGGCTTGAAGAAGATCTGCTCGGTCGCACCGAACTCGATCATCTCGCCCAGGTACATGTAGGCGGTGAAGTCGCTGCAGCGGGCGGCCTGCTGCATGTTGTGGGTCACGATCGCAATGGTGTAGTCGTGCTTGAGCTCGTCGATCAGCTCTTCGATCTTGGCAGTGGACAACGGGTCCAGCGCCGAGGTGGGTTCGTCGAGCAACAGCACCGAAGGCTTCACCGCCACGCTGCGCGCAATGCACAGGCGCTGCTGCTGGCCGCCGGAGAGCGACAGGCCGCTCTGGTGCAGCTTGTCCTTCACCTCGGTCCACAGTGCGGCCTTGGACAGTGCCCACTCCACCCGGTCGTCCATCTCGCTCTTGCTCAGCGTCTCGTAAAGCTTCACGCCAAACGCGATGTTGTCGTAGATGGACATGGGGAACGGCGTGGGCTTCTGGAACACCATGCCGATGCGGGCGCGCAGCAGGTTGATGTCCTGCTTGGGGTCCAGGATGTCCTGGCCGTAGAAGCTGATGGAGCCTTCGGCGCGCTGGCCGGGATACAGGCTGTACATGCGGTTGAGCGTGCGCAGCAGCGTGGACTTGCCACAACCCGAGGGGCCGATGAAGGCAGTGACCTTGTGCTCGGCGATGTCCAGGCTCACGTTACGCAGGCCCTGGAACTTGCCGTAGAAAAAACTCAGGTTACGCAGCTCCAGCGCGTTCTTGCTGGCAGTGGCGGTAGCAGTGGCGTTCATTGTCAATTCCTGAAAATGGAGGCAGTCTTGTCGATGGCGTTGGCGTTGGCCGGATCAGCAAAGGGAATCACACGCGATTCTTTTCGCGCAGGAACACCCGCGCCACGACGTTGAGGATCAGCACCGACAGCGTGATGAGCAGCGCACCGCCCCAGGCGAGGCGAACCCAGTTCTCGTACGGGCTCAGCGCAAACTGGAAGATCACGACCGGCAGGTTGGCCATGGGCGCATTCATGTTGGTGCTGAAGAACTGGTTGTTGAGCGCGGTGAACAGCAGGGGTGCTGTCTCGCCACTGATGCGGGCCACAGCCAGCAGCAAGCCGGTCATCACACCGCTGCGAGCAGCACGCAGGGTGACCATGGTCGAGACCTTCCAGCGCGGTGCACCGAGGGCAAAAGCCGCTTCGCGCAGGCTGCCGGGCACCAGGCGCAGCATGTTCTCGGTGGTGCGCACCACCACCGGCACGGCGATGAGCGAGAGCGCCAGGCTGCCCGCCCAGCCCGAGAAGTTGCCCACGGTAGCGACCGCGATGGCATATACGAACAGGCCCAGCACGATGGAGGGGGCCGAAAGCATGATGTCGGTCACAAAGCGGGTCAGTTCGGCGGTCTTGCTCTGGTCCCCATATTCGGCCAGGTACACCCCCGCCAGCACGCCGATGGGCGTGGACACCAGCACGGTGAAGCCAACCATCAGCAGGCTGCCCACGATGGCGTTGGCCAGGCCACCGCCGTCCGAGCCGGGCGCCGGGGTGGACTGCGTGAACATGTTCCAGTCCAAAGCGGCAAAACCGTTGGACAGGAGCACGCTCAGGATCCAGAGCAGCACGAACAGGCCCAGTGCCATGGCGCCCAGTGACAGGGTCAGGCCAATGGCGTTGGAGCGCTGGCGCTTTTTGTAGAGTTGTTGATTGAATTCCATGGAGCTCGTCTCTGAAGAGGGTCGGGAGCGGGCTGCAGGGCTTACAGGCCCTTGGCCTTCTCGGCGCGCAGCAGCATGATCTTGGCGGCCGACAGCACCACAAACGTGATCACAAACAGCAGGAAGCCCAGGGCAAACAGCGTGGACAAATGAAAGTCCGCCGCCTCGCCAAACTCATTGGCCAGCGTGGATGCGATGGAAGTGCCTGGCGAGAACAGCGAGGTGGGCATGCGGTTGGCATTGCCGATCACAAAAGTGACGGCCATGGTCTCGCCCAAGGCCCGGCCCAGGCCCAGCATCACTCCGCCAATCACGCCCTTCTGCGTGTAGGGCAGCACCACGCGACGCACCACCTCCCAGGTCGTGCAACCCAGGCCATAGGCGGACTCGCGCAGGATGGGGGGAACAATCTCGAACACATCGCGCATCACGGCAGCCACAAAAGGCAACACCATGAAGGCCAGCACGATGCCCGCGGCCAGGATGCCAAATCCGTTGGTACTGCCGCCAAACAGGAAGCCGATCAGCGGCATGGAGCCGAGCAGCTTTTGCACGGGTACCTGGAAATGGTCTGCAAACAATGGCGCAAACACGAACAGGCCGAACATGCCGTAGATGATGGACGGGACGGCCGCCAGCAATTCCACCGCCGTGCCGAGCGGGCGGCGCAGCCAAACAGGGCAGGTTTCGGTCAGGAACAGCGCAATGCCGAATGCCAGTGGAACGGCGATCAGCAGTGCAATGCCTGCGCTGGCCAGGGTGCCGACGATGGCAATCGCCGCACCAAATTCTTCATTGATGATGTCCCACTCAGCGCGCCAGATGAACTGGATGCCAAACTTGTGAAAAGCTGGCCACGCGTAGATGAACAGCGAAACGATGATGCCCAGCAGCGCCACCAGCACCAGCAGCGACAGGCTCTGGGTCAGCCGATGGAAAACGATGTCCTGCAGGCGCTGCCGCTTGGCAATCGACACCATGGACGGTGTGGGGGCGTCCGTCATCTTGACGGACACGGGTTGCGAACTCATGGTGGTTCCCACGCTCATGTTGACTCCCATCTGGCTTCTGGAGACCCCACAAACCAGCGCCCATCGGTCAGACCAGCCGGCCGATGGGCACTATTCTGGGGCAAACCGCTTACTTCTTGATTTGCGACCAGACCTTGGAACGGATCTGCGCCGTCAGAGCGTCAGGCAGCGGCACGTAGTCCAGGTCAGCAGCCATGGTTTTGCCGTTCTTGAAGGCCCAGTCAAAGAATTTCAGGACTTCGGCTGACTGGGCCTTGTCTGCGGGGTCGGCGTACATGAGGATGAAGGATGCCGTGCTCACGGGCCAGCTGTTGGCACCCTTGGCGTTCACCATCGAAATACCCATGCCAGGCACGCTGAACCAGTCAGCGCTCGCAGCCGCCGCTGCAAAGGTGGCATCGTCGGGCGCCACATACTTGCCATCAGCGTTCTGCAGTTGCAGGAAAGTCATGTTGTTCTTCTTGACGTAGGCGTACTCCACGTAGCCCAGGGCACCCTTCACACGGGTCACGTTGGCTGCAACACCTTCATTGCCCTTGCCTCCCACCGAAGACTGAGCAGGCCACTTCACTGCAGCACCCTTGCCCACCGTATCCGCCCATTCCTTGCTGACAGAGCTCAGGTAGTCGGTCCAGTTGAATGTGGTGCCAGAGCCATCGGCGCGGTGCACGATGGTGATGTTCTGGTCGGGCAGCGTCTTGCCGGGGTTCAGGGCTGCCAGCTTGGCATCGTTCCACTTGGTGATCTTGCCCAGATACATTTCGGCCAGGACGGTGCCGGTCACGCGCAGTTCGCCTGGCTTGAAACCGTCCAGATTCACCACAGGCACGGTGCCACCGATGATGGCAGGAAACTGCACCATGCCGTCTTTTTCCAGTTCAGCGCCCGACAGAGGGGCATCGGTAGCGCCAAAAGCCACGGTCTTGGCGCGGATCTGGCGAATACCACCCGAGGAACCGATGGACTGGTAGTTCAGACCCACGCCGGTTTCCTTCTTGTAGGCTTCAGCCCACTTGGCATACATCGGGAAGGGGAACGTAGCGCCGGCGCCGGTGATGTCTGCCGCAAAGGCGTTGCCCACTGCCAAGGCGGTCAGAGCTACTGCGACGGTTTTGAGAAATACGCGTTTCATGAGGTACCTTTCGGCAGGGGTTAACAGGAACAGAGCGAACTCTAGAGGCCTATCGTGACAATTCAGTGACATACATAACCAACCTCAGACCATTGCAACACCCTCATGACGCGGCATCGCTGGCGTCATGAATGCGTCACACAACCTCGTCACACTCCCGCCATCTCCCGGTCACTTGCCCGCCCAGCCAATGGCGGCCCGCTTCGGATCAGGCCACGCGCATCGCGGTACGATGCCGCACGCAGCTCCCACCAAACACACATGCAGAACGGCACACGCCTCGCCGCAGTCGATCTCGGCTCCAACAGTTTTCGCCTGGAAATCGGGCGCTATGAGTTCGGACACGTCCAGCGGGTGGAATACCTCAAGGAAACCGTGCGCCAGGGCAACGGGCTGGATGAAGATCGGAACCTGACTCGCGACGCCATGGAGCGCGGCTGGGCTTGTCTGGCGCGCTTTGGCGAGCGCCTGGCGGGCTTTCCCCGCGCGCAGGTCCGTGCAGTGGCCACTCAAACACTGCGTGAAGCACGCAATCGCGAAGAATTCCTGTCACGCGGCAGTGAGGTGCTGGGATACCCTATCGACGTGGTGTCTGGCCCGGAAGAAGCTCGCTTGATTTACCAGGGCGTAGCCCGATTGCTGCCTCAGTCGGACGAGCGCCGCCTGGTGGTGGATATCGGAGGTCGGTCCACCGAATTGATCCTCGGCGAGCAATTCACGCCCCACGCGGTGGCCTCTTTCCGGGTTGGCAGCGTCGCTTGGTCACAACGGTACTTTGCCAAGGGAGAGTTCTCTGCCCACGCCTTCCTGGCGGCGGAGATTGCTGCCAAGGCGGTACTCGATGAGGCGCTGGAGACTTTTCGCCCCGATGCATGGGATGTTGCCTATGGGTCGTCTGGCACGGCGGGCGCCGTGGGGGACATTCTGTCCGCTGCAGGAGGTTCGCAGGGTCTGATCACCCGCGATGGGCTGAACTGGCTGCGGGAGCGTTTGCTCCGCGCCCAAAGTGCCGACCGGCTGCGCATGGACGGACTCAAGGAAGAGCGCCGTGCAGTCATCGGGGGGGGCATCAGCGTGCTGCGCGCCGTTTTTGACCTGCTGGACATCCACGAGATGCAGGTGGCGCAAGGAGCACTACGCCAGGGCGCCTTGTATGACCTTCTGGATCGGGAGCAACCCGGCACCGACCTTCGCACCACCACCGTCCAAGGGCTGATGCAGCGGTTTGGCGTGGACATGGAGCATGCAGACCGCGTGGCGCGCACCGCCTGCGCACTGTTTGACCAAGCTGCTCCACCCGGGAGCGAACGTGCCAGCCGCAAGCTGGACTGGGCAGCCCGCCTGCATGAGATTGGCTGCCGCATTTCCCACAGCGACTACCACCGACACGGCGCTTACATTCTCGACAACACTGATGCCGCTGGTTTTGCGGTGCCAGAACTGCACCGCCTGGGAGTGCTGGTGCAGGGGCAGCGGGGCAAGGTACGAAAGCTGGGGGTGGAACTCGAAGATCCGATTTTTGTGCTGCAGCTCTTGTGCTTGCGCTTGGCCGTGGCGCTCTGCCATGCACGCCGGGAGCCCGATACCAAAGGACTGTCGTTGCAGCTGGACAGGCAGCGATTTGAGGTCAGCGCTCGCCCGGGCTGGGCCATGGCCTACCCACAGTCTGCCCACCTTCTGCGCGAAGAAATTCAAGCCTGGCAAAAAACCCCCTGGGAGCTGGCTGTGGGCATGCCTTGAGGGAAAACAATAAACGATATAAACTGTTTATACCGTTTATCAATCCTCTGCCATGACCACTGCTACTACAACCCCCAACCCCTCCGCCACACCCGCCGCGCCCGCAGCAGCCCAGCCCGCCAAGGCCGTCAAGTCAACCAGGCCGGCAACAGCACCCAAGGCTCCAAAGGCATCCAAGGCTGTCAAGCCCACCAAAAAGGCCGTGGCAGAAAAGGCGCCGACTTCCAAACCAGCAGCTGCGACCAAGCCTGCCAAGGCAGCTGCTGCAGTGAAAACCGGCAAGGCCACCGAGACCAAGGGCAAAAAGCCCAAGCTGGTCCGTGACAGCTTCACCATCCCCAAAGACGAGTACGCGGTGCTCGACACCCTGAAAGACCGTGCCACAGCACTGGCCCACCCCGTCAAGAAAAGCGAGCTGTTGCGCGCAGGGCTCAAGGTGCTGGCAGGTCTGTCAGACAGCGCGTTGCGCAGCGCTTTGCAAGCGGTGCCTTCCATCAAGACCGGTCGCCCAAAGGCCGACACAGCTGAAGCCGCGCCAACTGTCCCAGCCAAGGCAACGACCAAGTCCAGCGGCAAAGCAGGACGCAAGTAAACCTGTCCCGAGACACGGCGTGTCCAGGGGCACGGCTTCGGGCCCTCGGACATCGCCGGGCAAGCTAAAGAAACTCCGGTGACTGCACGGCCATGAGCACGGTCTGGCTTTGATCCCAGCGCTGGCGCTGGCGCAACCACCACACGGAGCCCTTGCGCACAGGGCACTCGGGGGCCTGTAGTTGCAACAACTGGGCAACGGTCTGGCCCAGCATGGGCTGGTGCCCCACCACCAGAACAGCACCCTTGGCACGCGGCCATTGCACGAGCTCTAGCAAATCCTGTGGTGTACCGCCAGGCAACAACTCGGCGCGCATCTTGAATTTGCGGCCCAAAGCGTGGGCAGTTTGCTCAGTCCGCCGCGCTGGACTTGCCACCACCCTCAGGCCTTCCGGCAGTTGACGATCAAGCCAGGCCGCCATACGCGCCGCCTGCTTCTCGCCCCGGGCCGTGAGCGGGCGTGCAAGATCATCGCTACCGTCTTCTGCCTCTTCCGCCTCGGCATGACGCCAAAGGATCAAATCCATCATGCGACCCCTGGCTCCTCGCGACCCAGAGCAGGCCGTGGCCCATAGCGCACCATCAACGCATTTTGGGCACCACTACCGTCCACCGGGTGCACAGCGCGGTCGTAGACGCCTGCGGCATTCAACGTCCAGGCATCGCGGTCATCACACAGGTAGGCCACCAAACATTCATCAATGATCTGCTGGCGCAGCTTGGGGTCAGTCACTGGCCACGCCAGCTCGACGCGGCGCATCATGTTGCGGTTCATCCAATCGGCACTCGACAGATAGAGGTCTTCTTCGCCCCCCGCGCGGAAATAGAAAACACGCGTGTGCTCCAGGAACCGACCAATCACCGAGCGCACCCGGATGTTGTCCGTCACTCCCGGCACCTGCGGAGCCAGCATGCAGGCCCCGCGCACAATCAGATCGATGCGTGCGCCGCGCTGCCCAGCGAGGATCAACGCCCGCATCAATCCCTCGTCGGTCAGGGCATTCATCTTGGCAACGATCCGTGCGTCTTCCCCGCGGCTGGCAGCCAGTCCCACGCGCTCGATTTTTTCGATCATGCGGCGATGCAAATGGAACGGTGCCAGCATGAGCTTGCGCAGCTTGGGAGGCCGGTTCTGGCTGGCCAGGTGATTGAAAACACCGTCCATATCGGCAGTGGTTTCTTCATCTGCCGTGAGGTAACTCAGGTCTGTGTACAGCTTGGCCGTACGCACGTTGTAGTTGCCAGTGGAGAGATGGCCGTAACGGCGTAACTGCCGCCCTTCACGGCGTGTGACGAGCAGCATCTTCGCGTGGGTCTTGAGGCCCACGACGCCATAGACCACCTGCGCCCCAATCGACTCCAGCGCCTCTGCCCAATTGATGTTGGCCTCCTCGTCAAAGCGTGCTTTCAGCTCCACCACCGCCATCACCTCCTTGCCTCGGCGTACCGCCTCGCTGAGCAGGTCCATGAGTTCGGAGTCGGCGCCCGTGCGGTAAATGGTCTGTTTGATGACCAGCACGTCCGGGTCGTTCACAGCCTCCCGCAGGAACGCAAGCAAACCATCAAAGCTCTCGAACGGCTGGTGGATCAACACGTCGCGCTCGCGCAGCTGGCCCATGATGGACACCCCTGGCTGGAGCTGACGAGGCCAAGCGGAACTCCACGGCGGGAACAGCAACGCGGGATCGTTCACCAAGTCCACCAGCTGATTCAGGCGCACCAAGTTCACAGGACCATGTACACGGTACAAGGCCGCGTTGGGCAGATCAAATTGCTGCAACAAGAAGTCGGACAGGAAGCGAGAGCAACCCGCAGAGACTTCCAGGCGCACAGCCTGTCCGTAATGACGATGCTGCAGGCCCTGCCGCAAGGCGGTGCGCAGGTTACGAACATCCTCTTCGTCCAGTGCCAGATCGGAGTGGCGTGTGACACGAAACTGGGAAAACTCCGTCACTTCGCGGCCAGGAAAGAGGTCTTCCAAATGGGCACGCACGATGCTGGACAAGCTGACGAACAACGCCCCGTCGGACGCAACCTTCTTTGGCATGCGGATCAGGCGGGGCAGTGCACGCGGTACCTTGACGATGGCGATTTCGTTCTCGCGGCCGAAGGCATCATGCCCCTTTAGACGCACTATGAAGTTCAACGACTTATTAGCCACCTGCGGAAACGGGTGGGCCGGATCGAGTCCCACCGGAATCAACAGAGGACGGACCTCGCGCGCAAAATACTCGTGCACCCAGCGCCTCTGCTCTGAGGAGCGGTCACCATGCGCCACGATACGTATCCCATGCTTTGCAAATGCGGGAACCAGTGCTTCGTTGTACAGCGCGTATTGCCGCTCTACCAGGTCGTGTACCTGAGCGGACAGGGCCTCGAACGACGCTGCGGTGTAGAGCCCCTTGGTCTCGCCCTTCTTGGCCGCCGTGATGTGCGCTGCAGCACGTACTTCGAAAAACTCGTCGAGGTTGGATGACACGATGCACAGGTAGCGCAGCCGCTCCAGCAGCGGGACATCTGTGCGAACCGCCCAGTCGAACACGCGTTCGTTAAATGCCAGGATGCTGTGGTCGCGGTCCAGAAACATGTGGGGGGCAACGCCCGTGACAGCCCCCACAGCCGCAAAATCGTTGTCATGTAACACGGCGTGCGAGGAGTCCCCGACAGCATCGAGGTGCTCGCGCTGCAAAGGGATGGAATCAACAGGAGGCAGGGGCAGCATGGATACGCGCGTACAGCAATTGCGGGATCGCTGCAGTATTTAACGCCCAGATGACAACTGCGTGACAGACTTTGTGACAGACACGAAAACTCCCCGCGAGCTGGAGCGGGCTGGCACCAGGTACTGCTGAAACAGCCTGGCCGCATGTGCCCAGGTGAACTCCAGCGCCCGGCTTCGTGCTTCGGACCTGGGTATGGACAAGGCCTGCTGCGTGGCCGCCAGAAGGCTCGCGTGCAACACGCCGCCCATCGGCACCCTGCCGCCCCCTGCACCCAGGACCTCCCGCGGACCATCTTCAGGAAAGGCAGCGACCGGCGTGCCGCAAGCCATTGCCTCCAGCATGACCAGCCCAAAGGTTTCGGAGCGGCTCGGAAACACAAAGACATCGGCCGAGGCGTAGACCTGTGCCAGCGCCTCCCGGTCCAGAATGCCAAGCCAGCGTACCTGCGGGTACTTGGCTTTCAGCCGTGCCTCGAGCGGGCCAACACCACACACCACCTTCGTGCCCGGCATGTCCATCTGCAAAAAGGCATCGATGTTCTTTTCATATGAAATGCGCCCCACATACAGCGCCACAGGATGCGCCAGAACGCCAGTGAGCGGACTCTGACAGACCTCACCATGAAAGCGAAACGCCTGGGTGTCCACACCGTGCGTCCATAACCGCAGTTGGCGAAAGCCCCGCTGCTGCAGCATTTGCAAGACACCCTGCGTAGGAACCATCACCCCCGACGAAGGGCGATGAAAATGCCTGAAAAGCGCATAACCCCAACCCAGTGGTATGCGCAAGGCTGCCTGAAGAATCTCGGGAAACCTTGTGTGAAAGGCTGTGGTGAACGCCAGGCCACGCTTGAGACAGTAACGACGCCCCGCCCAGCCCAGAGGCCCCTCGGTCGCCAGATGAATGGCATCGGGCTGCAGGGCGTCCAACTTCTGGGTGAGTAACTTGTAGGGTCGCACCGCCAGATCAATGCCAGCGTAACCGGGACAAGGACGGGTAGAAAACTGACCAGGATGCAGGACCTGCACGTCATGCCCGGCATCTTCCAGCTCTCGCACCAACTCGACCAAAGTGGTCACCACGCCATTGACCTGTGGCAGCCATGCATCAGTCAGCAGCGCAATCTTCATGCGGACACCTGTGTGGTCTGTCTGGACAGATTGGCGGCAGGCACAGCGGGCCATTGCAACAGCTCCAGCCGACCATCAAGGTGCTCGACGAGTGCTGTGTGGCTCTCCACCCAGTCGCCATCGTTGCAATACAAGGTGCCACCAATCTCGCGCATCTCCGCGCGGTGGATATGTCCGCAGACCACTCCGTCATGCCCGCGGCGACGGGCCTCTGCGGCCACCGCCACTTCAAAATCGGTGACGTAGTTGAGCGCCTTTTTTACCTTGCCTTTCAGGTAAGCTGACAAAGACCAATACGGAAGCCCCATCCGCGCCCGAAGGATGTTGAGATGGCGGTTCAGCTTGAGCGTGAATTCATAGAGGTTGTCACCCACGTAGGCGAGCCATTTGGCACACTGGATCACACCATCAAAGTGGTCACCATGCGTGACCCACAGGCGGCGCCCATCTGCAGTGGTATGCACAGCATCGGACACCACCTCGATACCGCCAAAAGAATGCCCCACAAAGGCTCGGGCAAATTCGTCGTGGTTACCAGGAACAAACACCACGCGACACCCCTTGCGCGCGCGGCGCAACAGCTTTTGCACCACATCGTTGTGCGCCTGTGGCCAGAACCAACGGCGGCGCAACTGCCACCCATCCACGATGTCTCCCACCAGGTACAGATGGTCGCTGGGATGGTGCTTCAGAAAATCCAGAAGCGCTTCAGCCTGACACCCAGGCGTGCCGAGGTGCAAATCCGAAATGAACACCGCACGGAACCGGCGTTGACCGGCAAACGCCGCAAGGGCGTCGGGCTCTGCATCCTGCGGCACCTGGGACTCGTTCAACCAAGGGCCCAGGGCGTCGAACGCGGCACGCACCGGTCAGGCCCCCAGAAAATGCTTGCGGTAGCGGGGATGCAGGTCGGCCAGCCGCATCAGCATGGGCAGGTCGGCGGTATTGAAATCCGGATCCCACGCCGGTGCACCCAGTACACGGGCGCCCAGTCGCAGATAGCCTTTGATCAGGGCCGGTGGGTCCACGGCAATGGATCCGTCCAGATGCTCCACGGGCAACGGCAGGCGCGGCAGCACGTGGTATTCGATGGGTGCCAGATGGGTCTTTCGCACTTGCTGCCAGATGCTGGCCGCCGCATCGCCACTGACCACGCCATTGTGAAGCATGGGAATGCTGGCGCAGCCGATCATCGTGTCGAGTTCGTTGCGCACCATGAAGTCCGCCAGCGCGCTCCACAGCGCCATGATCACGCCGCCGTGGCGGTGGTCGGGATGCACACAGCTGCGGCCCAGCTCCACCATGCGCGGGCGCAGCGTGCGCAAGCGCGTCAAGTCGAATTCGGTATCGCTGTAAGTTCCGCCCACCCGCTTGGCCTGCGCGGGCGTCAGCACCCGGTAAGTCCCAATGACTTGCTGGCTCGGAGCGTCGCGCACCAGAAGGTGCTCGCAATAGTCGTCAAACAGGTCCACGTCGTGGCCAGGAATGGGGGTCGTCAATCGAGCGCCCATCTCTGCCGCGAACACCTCAAACCGCAAGCGCTGTGCCTCACGGACCTCATCCAGATGCCTGGCCCAAGTCACCTCGATAGCACCACGCACCGGGATAGCATGCACAGCGCCCGGCACAACACCAGAAGGCTGAACAATACCGGTACCTGTAGCCTCCGGCGATGTGGACAACTGCATCAAAGTGGGCAGGTCGTTCATGGACAACGTCTCCTTCGGTAAGAACGGGCACAGCTGGAATTTCCAAACAGAGCGGGAATCCGCTTTCCTGGCCGGGAGTGTGAAAGCCGCGCATGACATGCCCATGTCTTCGGCGTGTCAACGCCATGACAATGCGCGCTTTCCATTGGCACGGGCCCTCACCGATGGCCTGCATAATTGACTGAGGAACTCCGCCGTGCCGTCCCCCGCCCTGCCCCCCACACGCAGCCCCATCGCAGCCTTTGTGGCTGTGTTTGTGCTGGCAGCCGCCTGCGCTGGTGCTTTGATCTGGACGCTGGAACGCCAGGAACGTGCGCAGCAGCGCACCCAAGCCGCCGATGTGGCGGGCGATCATGTCCAGGCCCTGCAGCGCGCCATCGAGTTGGCACTGTCGGCCAACAACACTCTGGTGGCGCTGGTGCGCCAGGGCCACGGGAACGTTCCCCAGTTCGAAGAAATCGGCGTGCAGATGCTGCCTTTCTACCCGGGCATCGCGGCCATGGGCCTGTCCCCTGGAGGGGTAGTGCAACAGGTTGTTCCCCGTGCAGGCAACGAAAATTCGATTGGTTTTGACCAGCTCAACGACCCCCGCCAAGGGGCGGAGTCCGCGCGTGCCCGCGAGTCCGGCGTGTTGACGCTGGCGGGGCCCATGGAGCTGGTCCAGGGCGGCCTGGGCGTCGTGGGGCGCCAACCGGTGTACCTGGAAGATGACCTGGGGCGCAGGAGCTTCTGGGGTTTTACTTACGTCACCATCCGTCTGCCCGAGGTGCTGGCCACCGCCCGGTTGCCCCAGCTCAAGGAACGGGGTTTTCACTATCGATTGTGGCGTGTCCGCCCGGATAACAACCAGGAGCAGACCATCGCGACGTCTGACCCTCCGCCCACCGGTGACGCTGTTGGCCGGTCCCTGACCCTGCCCAATGGCCAGTGGACGCTCAGCCTGACACCCGCCAAGGGATGGGGCGCGCCAGATGTGCTGGCTCTGCGCTGTGCCTTGGGCTTGCTGTTTGCGTTGCTGATGGGCTACCTGGCGCGCTTGCTGGTCGAATTGAAGGTGCACGAGCGCGGTCTGGCGACACAGGTGGCCCAGCGGACCTCCGAGATCCAGGCCACACAGCAGCAGCTGCGCGCCACCATCGATGCAATTCCCGATCCGTTGTTTGAAATCGACCAGGACGGCCGCTATTGCAGCGTGCACAGCCCTCGTGCCGAGTTGCTCATGGGCCCTGCTGAGCAATTGATCGGCCGCAATGTCACCGAGGTGTTACCTGCCCTGGCTGCACTGACGGTGATGGATGTGCTCAATGAAGCGCAATCCCAGGGATGGTCCACTGGACGCCAGATCATGTTGGACCTGCCTGGCCTGGGGCCCACCTGGTTCGAACTTTCTGCGGCCCGCAAGGCGGGATCAGCGGGAGGAAAACCCAGGTTCATCGTGCTGTCCCGCGACATTTCAGAACGCAAGCGGTCGCAAGAACAACTGCAGTTGACGGCCCAGGTGTTTGACCAGAGCGGCGAGGCCATCGTGATTGCCGATGCGGCCCAGACCATCGTGCGCATCAACCGGGCATTCAGCCGCATCACCGGCTACTCCGAAGCGGAGGCCGTAGGTCAGTCGATGCGCCTGCTCACAGTGGCAGAGTCCACCCGAGACTTCGATGCCGACCTGGTGTACACCCATCTCACCAAAGAAGGGCACTGGGAAGGCGAAGCCTGGGGCCGCCGCAAGGACGGATCGACCTACCCCCAGTGGCTGTCCGTCAGCCGCGTGCGCGATGGCAATGGCAGCACCACCCACTCCATCACGCTGTTCCGCGACATCACCCTGCAACGCGAGGCTCAGGACCGCATCCAGCGCCTCGCGCATTTCGACCCCCTCACTGACCTGCCCAACCGTGCGCTCCTGGCAGAGCGCGCCCAACGCCACATCGAACAAGAGCAAGCGCGGGGCGGAACGCTGGCCTTGCTGTTCCTGGACCTGGACCACTTCAAGAACGTCAACGACTCGCTGGGGCACCGCATTGGCGACATCCTGCTGGTGGCAGTAGCGCGACGGCTGGAGTCCCTGCTGGGCACACAGGACACCGTATCGCGCCTGGGAGGGGATGAATTTTTGCTGCTGCTACCCGCTGCCTCGGCCCTGCAGGCGGCCGACGTAGCCAACCGTTTGCTGATGGCCGTGGCGCAGCCGTTTCAGGTGGAGCCTTACGAACTCACCACCACCCTGTCCGTAGGCATTGCCATGTATCCGGCGGACGGAGACTCATTCGACACCCTGTACCAGCGCGCTGATGCCGCCATGTACCGTGCCAAGCAAAGCGGGCGCAACCGCTTTGGCTTTTTCACCGCCGACCTGGAGGCACGGACCGCCCGAGCCTTACAGATCGAAAACGCACTGCGCCGGGCACTGGAACGCAACCAGTTCGAGCTGCACTACCAACCCCAGGTGTCACTCACCACGCGCCAAGTAGTCGGTGCCGAGGCGCTGCTGCGCTGGAGCCACCCCGAGCTGGGCATGGTGTCCCCGGCGGAGTTCATCCCTGTGGCAGAAAGCAGCGGCATGATCGTCGCAATTGGCGAGTGGGTGCTGAACACTGCCGTGCATGACGCCAAGCGCTGGCTGGACCTTCAATTGCCACTGCGGGCTGTGTCAGTCAATCTGTCGGCGGTGCAGTTCCGTCACCCCCAGTTGCCCGAGATGGTGACACGCTGCCTGCAACAAGCCGGACTGCCTGCGCGTCGGCTGGAGCTGGAGCTGACCGAGGGAGCTGCGGTAGACGACCCCGCTGCTGCACTGGCCATGATGGACCAATTGCACGACCGGGGCGTCCGGCTGTCGATGGATGACTTTGGCACGGGATATTCATCGTTGAGCTACCTTAAGCGCTTCCAGATCTACAAGCTCAAGATCGACCAGTCGTTTGTGCGCGACCTGGACGACGACGCCAATGACCGGGCCATTGTCAGCGCCATCATCCGCATGGCGCAGGCCTTGGGCATGCAGACGACCGCCGAGGGGGTGGAGACCGATGGCCAGCTGGAGTTTCTGCGCGCCCAGGGCTGCGACGAAGGCCAGGGTTACCTGTTCAGCCGCCCTCTGGCGGCCGATGCCTTTGAGGCCTATCTGCGGGAACACTTGGGACGCTAAAAAAAGCCGGGCAAAGTGTCTCTGCACCCTCTCGCGCCAGAGCTCCTGGCGACTGCACTTGCATCAGCCGTACGGCAGAACCTGCAGCGCTGTACCTGAGGCATACCCTCAAACGGCTTGTAAGCTGCCGCTGCTACACTTTGGCACAATTTTCTGAGGCCGTCTGGCCCTGCCGCCTGTTCTGGTCTTATGTATTCGCTGTTCAGCACTCCGCCCTCGCAGCGCGCCGGAGTGCCCCCTGACACCCCCCTGCAACGCACCTTGCGTGAACAACAAACCCTCCTGGACAGCGCGGGAGTGGGTATCGTGTTCCTGCGCCAGCGCAGCGTGGTGCGCTGCAACCAGCGGTATGCCGAAATTTTCGGCTATGCCAGCCCCGCCCACTTGGTAGGGCTCAACACCGAAGCCTTCTATCCAGACCGGGATGCATTCCGGGACCTCGGGCGCACGGCTTATCCCGCGCTGGCCCAGGGGCAGTCATTCCGGATTGAACGCCAGTTGCGTCGTCAGGACGGCACACTGTTCTGGGGCAGCCTCACGGGGCGCCTGATCAATCCGCACGACACCGGAGAAGGCTCGATCTGGATCGTGGACGACATCGATGAGCAAAAGCGTGCCCACGCCGCGCTGAATGCCGCTGTGCGGGAAAAGCAGTTGCTGTTTGACAGCGCGATGGTCGGCATCGTCTTTCTGCGAGACCGGCATCTGACCCGCTGCAACCACCATTTTGAACAGATGCTGGGCTTTGAGCCGGGCGAACTCATGGGCAGCTCGTCGCGTCGCTGGTACGCCAGCGATGCTGCCTGGCAAGAAGTGGGCGACCGCTGCTACCCCTCGCTGGTGGCCGGACAGTCGTACGAGGGCGAGGTGGAGCTATGCCGCAAGGACGGCACCCCTGTGATTTGCGAAGTGCGCAGCAAATGCATCGATCCCGCCGACCCTGCCCAGGGGACCATCTGGATCACCATGGACATCACCGACCGCAAACGCGCGCAGGCGGTGCTGGCCCAGGCCCATGAGGAGCTGGAGCGGCAGGTGCAAGACCGCACGCGCGAGCTGCGCGAGACAGTGGAAAACCTGCACCGTGAAATCAATGACCGCAAGGCCGACCAAGAGCGCATTTACTGGTTGGCCCACTACGATGCGTTGACCGGTCTGCCCAACCGTGCCCTGCTGGCAGAACGTGCGCAGCAGGCCATTCGGGTGGCGCAGGAGAACCAGACGCCGCTGGCCGTCATCTTCCTGGACCTGGATCACTTCAAGCATGTGAACGACTCTCTGGGCCACCGGGTGGGCGATGTGCTGCTGGTCGAAATTGCCAAGCGCCTGCGTGCGGTGGTGCGCGACAAGGACACGGTGTCGCGCCTGGGAGGGGATGAGTTCATCCTGCTTCTGCCAGGCGCCGACGCGCGGGGTGCAGCCAGGGTCGCCAGCAAGTTGCAGGAGGCATCCCGTCAGCCGTACCAGATCGATCACCACGAGCTGACCATGGCCCCGTCGATGGGCATTGCGCTGTTCCCCCAGGACGGACACGATTTCGATACTTTGACCCAGTCGGCAGACGTGGCCATGTACCGCGCCAAGCTGGACGGACGCAACACCTTTCGCTTCTTTACCCCCGAGATGCAGGCCCAGTCGGTACGGGCCCTGCAGCTCGAAAACGCATTGCGCCGTGCGCTGGAGCGCGATCAGTTCCACCTGCACTACCAGCCACAGATGAACCTGGCCACGGGTACTGTGCGCAGTGTGGAAGCCCTGCTGCGCTGGCAACACCCCCAGCTGGGTGCGATTTCTCCGGGAGAGTTCATCCCCATCGCCGAAGACAGCGGCCAGATTCTGCAGATCGGCGAGTGGGTGCTGCGCACAGCGCTGGCCCAGCTCAAGGCATGGCGCAGTTGCGGGTTTCCCGAACTCACAATGGCAGTGAACCTATCGGCCATTCAATTTCGCCAGCCACAGCTGCCAGAGCTGGTGAGCCGGGTGCTCGCGGAGTTTGACCTGCCCCCCGATTCGCTGGAACTGGAGCTGACAGAGGGGGTGGCAGTGGACGACCCCCATGCGGCGGTGGCCACTATGGACCAGTTGCATGCGCGTGGAGTGCGGATGTCGATGGACGACTTCGGCACGGGCTATTCGTCACTCAGCCAGCTCAAGCGGTTCCAGATCTTCAAGCTCAAGATCGATCAATCCTTTGTGCGCGACCTGGGCAACGACAGCAACGACCGCGCCATCGTCAGCGCCATCATCCGCATGGCGCAGGCGCTGGGCATGCGTACTACCGCCGAAGGTGTGGAAACCGAGGGGCAACTGGCCTTTTTGCACGAACAAGGTTGCGACGAAGCGCAGGGCTACCACTTCAGCACGCCACTGCCCGCGGAGCAGCTGGAACGCTTCATGCGGCAACACACACCAGCACACTGAGCGGCCTCAAGACCCCTTCCAGCGCGACGGACGCTGCTCCACTCCGCCGATAGACCAAGACCTCAACCCGCGCGGGCTGCGTCGGCCAGGCGCTGAGCGCAAGAGCTGGCCAACTGCGCGTCGCGCGCCTCCACCATCACACGCAGCAGAGGCTCGGTCCCACTGGCGCGGATCAGTACTCGGCCCGAGGAGCCCAACTGCTGCTCCACCGCCTGCGTGGCCTCTGCCAGTAAACGGTTGGCCTTCCAGTCCTGCCCTGGCGCCAGTCGGACGTTGAGCAAGACCTGTGGGTAGAGCGTAATGCCTGCCAGCAGCTGCGCCAGCGTGCGGCCACTGCGCACACAAGCCTGCAGCACCTGCAGGGCACTGACCAAACCGTCGCCGGTGGTGTGTCGGTCCAGGGCCAGCAGATGCCCGGACCCCTCCCCGCCCAACACCCAGTGGTGGCGCGCCAGTTCTTCCAGTACGTACCGGTCACCGACCTTGGCGCGTACAAACTTCACTCCCTTGGCCAGTAGCGCCACCTCTACCGCCATGTTGGTCATCAGCGTGCCCACCACGCCAGGCACGTGCTCGTCACGGCCCATGCGGTCTGCCGCCATCAGGTACAGCAGCTCGTCACCGTTGTACAGCCGCCCAGTGGCGTCCACAATCTGCAGCCGGTCTGCATCCCCATCCAGGGCAATGCCATAGTCGGCATGGTTTGCGCGCACAGCGCGCACCAATGCGTCGGGGTGTGTCGCACCGACCTCGTGGTTGATGTTGAGGCCGTCGGGTGCGCAGCCAATCGACAGCACCTCCGCACCCAGCTCGTGGAATACCTTGGGCGCCACCTGGTACGCGGCTCCGTGGGCAGCGTCCACCACAATCTTCAGGCCCTTGAGCGTCAGGTCCTGGGGAAACGTGCTCTTGCAAAACTCGATGTAGCGCCCGGCCGCATCATCCAGGCGCCGGGCCTTGCCCAGGCTGGCCGAATCGACCCAGACGGGTGGTTCGGCCAGTGCGGCTTCCACCGCCAGCTCCCAGGCGTCCGACAGCTTGGTGCCTTGCGCACTGAAGAACTTGATGCCGTTGTCAGGGTAGGCGTTATGGCTGGCGCTGATGACCACGCCCAGACTGGCGCGCTGGGCGCGGGTCAGGTAAGCCACGCCTGGCGTGGGCAACGGCCCCAGCAGCACCACATCCACCCCTGCCGAGTTGAAGCCAGACTCCAGCGCGCTTTCAAGCATGTAGCCAGAGATGCGGGTGTCCTTGCCGATCAACACTGTGGGCCGCTCTTCCGTGCGGCGTAACACGCGACCCACGGCATGGGCAAGGCGCAGCACGAAATCCGGTGTGATGGGCGGCTGCCCCACAGTGCCACGGATGCCGTCGGTTCCAAAGTATTGGCGTGTCATGTTCTGGCGTCTCCTCGTACGGATCTCAGTATGTTGTTGTCAAAGGCGAGGACCTGGCGCCCCACTACCTGCTCTCGAATCACTGGCCCCTCAGCCAGATCGCTGCATCGCAGACCACACTGCCAGTGCCGCCACCGTCTCGCGTACATCGTGCACACGCACTACCGACGCGCCCCGCTCTACCGCGAGCAAGGCGGCGGCCACACTGGGTACCATGCGTTGGCTCACCTCCAGCCCGGTGATCGTGCCCAGCGATGACTTGCGTGACCATCCCGCCAGCAGCGGGTAGCCAGCGGCCAATACCTCGGACTGTCGTGCCAGCAACGCAAAGTTCTGTTCCACCGTTTTGCCGAAACCAATGCCCGCATCCAGCAGGATACGAGCCTTTTCGACCCCAAGCGCTAGTAGATTATGCGCTTGCAGCTGCAAAAATGATAGCACCTGAGGCACCACATCCCCCCCCATGGGCGCCTGTTGCATGGTCTGCGGGTCGCGGTGCATATGCATCAGGCACACACCACACTGCGGGTGCGCAGCCACCGCTGCCACAGCTCCTGGCTGCCGCAGGGCCCAGATGTCGTTGACGATGTCAGCCCCCAGATCCAGCACAGCGCGCATGACCTCCGGCTTGTAGGTGTCCACTGAAATCGGGACACCCAGCGCCACAGCCTCACGCACCAAGGGAACGACGCGAGACAGCTCCTCATTCAGCGGCACAGCAGGGCTGCCTGGGCGGGTGGACTCACCACCGATATCCAAAATATCTGCGCCCTCTTTCAACAGCTGTTCGCAATGCCGTAGCGCAGCAGCCGTGGAGCCATGGCGCCCACCATCGGAGAAAGAATCAGGAGTGACGTTGACGATGCCCATGACCTGGGGACGGACCAAGTCAATTGCGAAGCGAGAGGTTTGCCAGATCATGCCGATCACACCCGTGCAGATTTCGAAATAGCGGCTCGACAAAGCATTCCGCAAGAAAAAACGATGGTCCCCATGAAAAACGGGGCACAAGGCCCCGTTCAGACGGCTGGACCGCGAGCCTGGTCAGGCCGCCGTCGGTGCGGTGTCCGTGGCTACAGCTGGAGTGCCGCCACTGGAGTTATCACCACCAGAGGGAGGGGTGCGTGGCGTCCAGTCCTTGGGAGGACGAGGTTCCTTGCCCGCCATGATGTCGTCCAACTGTTCGGTATCGATGGTTTCCCATTCGAGCAAGGCCTTGGCCATGGCGTGCATCTTGTCACTGTTCTCTTCGATCAGGCGGCGGGCGAGGTTGTACTGCTCGTCGATGATGCGGCGCACTTCCATGTCCACCTTTTCCATGGTCTGTTCGCTCATGGTGGTGGTCTTGGTGACCGAGCGGCCCAGGAACACTTCGCCTTCGTTCTCGGCGTAAACCATCGGCCCCAGGGCATCGGTCATGCCGTAGCGCGTGACCATGTCGCGGGCGATGTGGGTCGCGCGCTCGAAGTCGTTGCTGGCGCCGGTGGTCATCTGGTTCATGAACACTTCTTCGGCAATGCGGCCACCGAACAGCATGCTGATCTGGTTGAGCATGTATTCGCGGTCATAGCTGTAACGGTCCTGCGCGGGCAGGCTCATCGTCACGCCCAGAGCACGGCCGCGGGGAATGATGGTGACCTTGTGCACGGGGTCGCACTTGGGCAGCAACTTGCCGATCAGCGCATGGCCTGACTCGTGGTAAGCCGTGTTGCGGCGTTCTTCCTCGGGCATAACCATGCTCTTGCGCTCGGGGCCCATGAGGATCTTGTCCTTGGCCTTCTCGAAGTCCTGCATCTCCACGGTGCGCGCATTGCGGCGGGCAGCCATCAGGGCGGCTTCATTACACAGGTTGGCCAAGTCGGCACCACTCATGCCGGGGGTACCACGGGCGATGATGCCAGGCGCCACATCCTGACCAATCGGGATTTTGCGCATGTGCACGTTCAGGATCTGCTCGCGGCCACGGATGTCGGGCAGCGTCACATACACCTGGCGGTCAAAACGGCCTGGACGCAGCAGGGCGGCGTCCAGAATGTCAGGGCGGTTGGTGGCTGCCACCACGATGACGCCCAGGTTGGTTTCAAAGCCGTCCATCTCGACCAGCATCTGGTTCAGGGTCTGCTCGCGCTCGTCGTTACCACCGCCCAGGCCAGCGCCACGCTGGCGGCCCACCGCGTCGATTTCATCGATGAAGATGATGCAGGGAGCGTTCTTCTTGGCGTTGTCGAACATGTCGCGCACGCGCGCTGCGCCCACGCCAACGAACATTTCCACGAAATCGGAGCCGGAGATGCTGAAGAACGGCACCTTGGCTTCGCCAGCGATGGACTTGGCCAGCAGGGTCTTGCCAGTGCCGGGAGGTCCCACCAGCAGCAGGCCACGGGGAATACGGCCGCCGAGCTTCTGGAACTTTTGCGGGTCTTTGAGGAAGTCCACCACTTCCTTGACTTCTTCCTTGGCCTCGTCGCAACCGGCCACGTCAGCGAATGTGACCTGGTTGTTGTTCTCGTCCAGCATGCGCGCCTTGCTCTTGCCAAAGCTGAAGGCGCCGCCCTTGCCGCCACCTTGCATCTGGCGCATGAAGTACACCCACACGCCAATCAACAGCAACATGGGCCCCCAGCTGACAAGGAGGGTCATGAGCAAGGAGCCTTCCTCACGAGGCTTCACGTCGAACTTGACGTTGTGATTCAGCAGGTCACCCACCAGACCACGGTCCAGCACCGAAGCGTTTGTGCGGATCTTGCGATCATCGGTGGTGACCGCAACAATCTCGCCACCGCTCAGCCCTTCGGGAATGGTGGCACTCTTGATACGGTTATTGCGGACTTCGTCCAGAAACTCGGAATACCCAACGTGGCCTGCACTGGCGCCGCTGCGAGTGTCAAACTGCTTGAACACCGTGAACAGCACCATGGCAATGACCAGCCATACGGCAATTTTTGAAAACCACTGATTGTTCAAGCGGGGCTCCAGTTGCAGGGAACAGAAAACGGACACACTGCCGTCATGGCACGCATGTGCGGCCCATTTTAGGTCTTTCAAGCCACGGGACCAGCTCTATTCCCCCTCACGCCCATGGAATCAGCACGGGCTTTGCAGCCAAAGTTCACGGATTCTTGACCTGAGGCAAGTCTAGACAGGCTGCTTTTTCAGCCCCATGCCCACCAGGAAGGTTTCTGACGACTTGTCGCGCGACGCCTTGGGTTTCAAGGGTTTGACGACCTTGAAGGTCTGCTTGAACAGGGTGACCAGATCGCTGTATCCGCTGCCATGGAACAGCTTGACCACCAGGGCGCCTTCCGGTTTCAAATGGTTGCACGCAAAATCCACAGCCAACTCCACCAAATGCGCAATCCGTGCTGCATCGGCCGACTCGATGCCCGACAGGTTGGGCGCCATGTCAGACACCACCACGTCCACCACCCGGCCGTCGAGCGCCTGCTCCAGGCGCTCCAGCACCTCAGGCTCGCGAAAGTCTCCGTTCAAGTAGGTAACGCCTTCAATGGGGTCCATGGGCAGAATGTCCAGCGCAATGATCACCCCGTTGAGCTGCCCCGCTGCGGCGCCAGCGGGCGACATACGCCTGCGCAGATACTGGCTCCACGCCCCCGGTGTGGAGCCCAGGTCGACCACCGTATAACCAGGCTTGATGAGGCCCAGTTGCTCGTCAATCTCCTTGAGCTTGTAGGCGGCACGGGCGCGGTAACCCTCCTTCTGTGCCAATTTGACATAGGTGTCGTTCACGTGGTCGTTGAGCCACGCCTTGTTCACCTTCTTACTCTGGGTTTTGACTTTCATATGGCGGTATTGTCTCTCGACAATCGCTGTAGCTGGTGACTTGAAAGCCTTGCCGCACTTGGTAGGTGGAGTCACCCCACCACGGGCCGCAGACATAATACGGGTATGCCCCAAATTCAACTGACTCCTGCCGAGCGCCGGGAACAACGCGCCAATGCCCACCACTTGGACCCCGTGGTCCTGATCGGCGGCGATGGCCTCACCCCTGCCGTGAAGAAGGAAATCGACGCCGCCCTCAACGCCCATGGCCTGATCAAGGTGCGTGTTTTCAACGACGATCGCGTGGCGCGCGAGCTGATGTACCAGGAGCTGACCGCCGAACTCAACGCTGCACCCATTCAGCACATCGGCAAACTGCTGGTGCTGTGGCGGCCCCAGCCTGTCAAAGAGCGAACCATCGACGAAGACCGGATGCCCGGCCCACGCGATGTCAAGGTGCTGAAGTACAGCAAACGGGGTGGTCAGCGCCCCGAGATCAAGCAGTTGCGTGTGCTCGGCAACCAGCGCCTCACGTCAGGCGGCCAAATCAAGCGCGCCAAGCCCAAGCAAAAATCCATCAAGAAGCGCCAGGCTGACTGATGACCGCTGAAGCAGCATCTGCAACCATTGCAGCACCTGCCGGCATGGCGCCGACGCGCCACATCCTCTGCATGAAATGGGGCACGAAATACGGCCCCGAATACGTCAACCGGCTGTACGCCATGGTGCGCCGGCATCTGAGCGGAGACTTCCGTTTTGTCTGCCTCACCGATGACAGCACCGGAATCCGTAGCGAAGTGCAATGCCTGCCCATTCCTGCACTGGATCTACCGCCCGGCATTCCCGAGCGGGGCTGGACCAAGCTGGCCACGTTCAGCGCAGACTTGCATGGACTGCGGGGCACCGCCCTGTTTCTGGACGTGGATGTGGTCGTCACCGGCAGCCTGGATGATTTTTTCACCCAGCCCGGCGAATTCCTGATCATTCACGACTACAAACGCCCATGGCGCATCACGGGAAACTCGTCGGTCTACCGCTTCAAGCTTGGCGCCCATCCTGATGTGCTGGCGTATTTTCGCGAACACTTCGCGGAGATCCGCGCACAATTTCGCAACGAACAGGCCTACCTGTCCGACTTCTTGCACAAGCAGGGCAAGCTGCAATACTGGCCCGCTGCATGGTGCCCCAGTTTCAAGTACCACGGGATACCGCCGTGGCCCACCAATTACTGGCGCGCTCCGTTGGTGCCCGAAGGCGCACGCATCGTGATTTTTCACGGGGAATGCAATCCCCCGGATGCGCTGGCGGGGAGGCGCAACCGCCGCTTCCGCTACATCCGCCCAGCTACCTGGGTGGCGGAACACTGGCACGAATAGGCGCGAGGGCGGGCCGCGGCTTGTCCTCAAAAGAAAAGTCCACGCCGCAGCAGGTCTGTCAGCGAGTCGCTTGCCTGACCGTCAATCGCTGGCGGACCGCTCTTCCACTGCCGTGTGCGCTCCTGGCCGAAGCGTTTGCCAGAACACTGCCAAGGCGCAGCCCCATTGCACCGCATACATCACTGTCCCCACGCTGTGCCACAGACGCAAGTCCTGCCGGGCCACAATGCGGGGCGCCACACCAAACTGGTTGAGCAACGCCAGCAGCAGGCCGCCCAGAACGAACAGCATGGCTGCGCGTGCCCACGGATATTGGGTCACCCCATGCCGAGGTCTGGACAGCAGCAGCAGCACCACACAGCACACCACAGCCACCCAGGTTTGCGCCGCAAACAGCCGGGCCGCCATCTGTCCCGCCAGGGAAGGGGATGGCAGATAGGCGAACAACAGCGGCACCACCAGAAAGCCGATGGTGGTGAGACTGCCCCACCACAAGGCCGCCACCAGAACGGGAAGTCGCGGGCGCATGCCCAGCCACATGGCAGCCATCACACCATCACTGGTAGCTGACCGCCACCACTTCATAGCGGCGGATGCCACCGGGGGCCTGCACCTCAGCGGTGTCGCCCTCCTCCTTGCCAATGAGGGCACGCGCGATGGGGCTGGAAATATTGATCAGGCCTCGCTTGAGGTCCGCCTCGTCTTCCCCGACGATCTGGTATTTCACCGTGTCGCCCGACTCTTCGTCCTCCAGTTCGACCGTGGCACCAAACACCACCTTGCCGCCGCCATCGACCGCACTGGGGTCGATGACCTGGGCCACCGAGAGCTTGCCCTCGATCTCCTGAATGCGGCCTTCGATAAAGCCCTGGCGGTCCTTGGCTGCGTCGTAATCGGCGTTTTCACTCAGGTCGCCCTGCGCACGCGCTTCGGCAATGGCCGAGATCACAGCGGGACGCTCCACGGTCTTGAGTCGGTGCAGCTCTTCCTTGAGCATTTCGGCGCCGCGCTTGGTAATTGGAATGGTGGCCATGAGATTGAGTCTCCACAAGTCAAAACGGTGAAAGTGCAATGCACTTCCACCGATCTTTCGCCACGCTGCGCCCCGCAAAACACGGGCGGGTGCACATGGCACATCTACAAAAGGAAACCGCCGCACGTTGCCGCGCGGCGGTGTTAGTTCGGCTGCAATTATGCCGTGTTTGCGGCGGCAAAAGCCACCGCAAAAACCCGGTCAGGCCGCCAGTTGAGCGTGCAGTTCCTGCACGGAATACACGTCGAGCTTGTCGAGGTACTTCATGCCCTCGACGGCCGCCTCGGCACCAAAGATGGTGGTGAAGGTGGTCACGCGGGCCAGCAGCGACGAGGTGCGGATCGCGCGAGAGTCTGCAATCGCATTGCGGCGCTCTTCCACCGTGTTGATGACCATGACAATCTCATTGTTCTTGATCATGTCCACGATGTGCGGACGGCCTTCCGTGACCTTGTTGACCACCACCACCGGGACGCCCGCCTCGGCGATGGCCGCAGCGGTGCCCTTGGTCGCCACCAGGTCGAAGCCGAGCGCCACCAGCTGGCGGGCAATGTCCACCGCACGGGGCTTGTCGTTGTTCTTCACGGTGAGGAACACCTTGCCCGACGTCGGCAGCTTGGTGCCCGCGCCCAGCTGGCTCTTCACGAACGCTTCCCCAAAGGTCTTGCCCACGCCCATCACCTCGCCTGTGGACTTCATCTCGGGGCCGAGAATGGTGTCCACGCCCGGGAACTTGACGAAGGGGAACACGGCTTCCTTCACGCTGAAGTAAGGCGGTGTCACTTCCTTGGTGATGCCCTGCGAAGCCAGCGACTGGCCCGCCATGCAGCGCGCTGCGACCTTGGCCAGCTGGATGCCGGTGGCCTTGGAGACAAACGGCACCGTGCGCGAGGCGCGGGGGTTGACCTCCAGCACGTAGATCACGTCCTTGCCATCCACTTCCTGAATGGCGAACTGCACGTTCATCAGGCCCACCACGTTCAGGCCTTCGGCCATGGCAGCAGACTGGCGCTTGAGCTCGTCCACCGTGGCTTGCTTGAGGTAGTACGGCGGCAGCGAGCAGGCCGAGTCGCCCGAGTGCACGCCGGCTTGTTCGATGTGCTCCATCACGCCACCGATGAAGGTCTTGCCTTCGGGGTCGCGCAGGCAATCCACATCGCACTCGATGGCGTCGTTCAGGAAGCGGTCGAGCAGCACGGGCGAGTCGTTGCTCACCTTGACGGCCTCGCGCATGTAGCGCTCCAGGTCTCGCTGCTCGTGCACGATTTCCATCGCGCGGCCGCCCAGCACGTAGCTAGGACGCACCACCAGGGGGTAACCCAGCGTGGCGGCCTTTTCCAAAGCCTCGGCTTCGGTACGCGCCGTGGCATTGGGCGGCTGGCGCAGGCCCAGGTCGCCCAGCAGCTTCTGGAAACGCTCGCGGTCTTCGGCCGCGTCGATCATGTCGGGGCTGGTGCCGATGATCGGCACGCCTTCGGCTTCCAGGCCCAGTGCCAGCTTGAGCGGCGTCTGGCCGCCGTACTGCACGATCACACCGTGTGGCTTTTCCTTGTCCACGATCTCGAGCACGTCTTCCAGCGTCAGCGGCTCGAAGTACAGGCGGTCGGAGGTGTCGTAGTCGGTCGAAACCGTTTCAGGGTTGCAGTTGACCATGATGGTTTCGTAGCCATCCTCGCGCATGGCGAGTGCGGCATGCACGCAGCAGTAGTCGAACTCGATGCCCTGGCCGATGCGGTTCGGGCCACCGCCCAGCACCATGATCTTCTTCTTGTCCGTCGGCGCAGCTTCGCACTCTTCCTCGTAGGTCGAATACATGTAGGCCGTGTTGGTGGCGAACTCGGCAGCGCAGGTGTCCACGCGCTTGTACACGGGGCGAACGTTCAGCGCGCGGCGTGCTTCGCGCACCGATTTCTCGGTGGTCTTGAGCAGCTTGGCCAGGCGGCGGTCGGAGAAGCCCTTCTTCTTGAGCGTGCGCAGCGTGTCGGCATCCAGCGTAGCCAATGCCGCATCGCCCTTGTCGGCGGCGAGCTGGTCGAGTTCGAGTTCGATCTTCACGATCTCTTCGATCTGCACCAGGAACCACTTGTCGATCTTGGTGAGGTCGTACACCTCGTCCACCGACAGGCCCATGGCAAACGCATCGCCCACGTACCAGATGCGCTCGGGACCGGGCTCGCCCAGTTCCTTTTCGAGCACTTCGCGGTCCTGGGTCTTTTCGTTCATGCCGTCCACGCCCACTTCCAGACCGCGCAGGGCTTTCTGGAAGGACTCCTGGAAGGTGCGGCCCATGGCCATGACCTCGCCCACAGACTTCATCTGGGTGGTCAGGCGGCTGTCGGCCGTCGGGAATTTCTCGAACGCAAAACGTGGGATCTTGGTGACCACGTAGTCGATCGAAGGCTCGAACGAGGCAGGCGTGGCGCCGCCGGTGATTTCGTTCTTGAGCTCATCGAGCGTATAGCCCACGGCCAGCTTGGCCGCGACCTTGGCAATCGGGAAGCCCGTGGCCTTGGAGGCCAGCGCTGACGAACGCGACACGCGCGGGTTCATCTCGATGACGATCATGCGGCCGTCCTTCGGATTGACCGAGAACTGCACGTTGGAGCCGCCCGTGTCCACGCCGATCTCGCGCAGCACCGCAAGCGACGCGTTGCGCATGATCTGGTATTCCTTGTCGGTCAGCGTCTGCGCGGGGGCCACCGTGATCGAGTCCCCTGTGTGCACGCCCATGGGGTCCAGGTTCTCGATGGAGCAGATGATGATGCAGTTGTCCGCCTTGTCGCGGACCACTTCCATCTCGTACTCCTTCCAGCCGAGCAGCGACTCTTCAATCAGCAACTCGTTGGTGGGCGAGGCTTCCAGGCCGCGCTTGCAGATGGTCTCGAACTCTTCGGGGTTGTAGGCAATGCCGCCGCCGGTACCGCCCAGCGTGAAACTGGGGCGGATCACGGTGGGGAAACCCACGGTCTTTTGCACGGCCCAGGCTTCGTCCATGCTGTGGGCAATGCCGGAGCGCGCGGAGCCCAGACCGATCTTGGTCATGGCGTCCTTGAACTTCAGGCGGTCTTCGGCCTTGTCGATGGCTTCGGGTGTGGCACCGATCAACTCGACCTTGTACTTGTCGAGCACGCCGTTGCGCCACAGGTCCAGCGCGCAGTTCAGCGCAGTCTGGCCGCCCATGGTGGGCAGGATGGCGTCGGGGCGTTCCTTGGCAATGATCTTCTCGACCGTCTGCCAGGTGATGGGCTCGATGTAGGTGACGTCGGCGGTGGCCGGGTCGGTCATGATCGTCGCAGGGTTGCTGTTGATCAGGATGACCTTGTAGCCTTCTTCACGCAGGGCCTTGCAGGCCTGCACGCCGGAGTAGTCGAACTCGCAGGCCTGGCCGATGATGATCGGGCCGGCGCCAATGATGAGGATCGATTTGAGGTCTGTGCGCTTTGGCATTATTTCTTCTCCATCAGCGCGGTGAAGCGGTCAAACAGGTAGGCGATGTCGTGCGGGCCGGGCGATGCCTCGGGGTGGCCCTGGAAGCAGAACGCAGGCTTGTCGGTGCGCTCCAGCCCTTGCAGCGTGCCGTCGAACAGGCTGATGTGCGTGGGGCGCAGCGTGGCGGGCAGCGAGGCCATGTCCACGGCAAAGCCGTGGTTCTGGCTGGTGATGCTCACGCGGCCGTTGTCCAGGTCCTTCACCGGGTGGTTGGCACCATGGTGGCTGTTGTCCATCTTGAAGGTCTTGGCGCCGCTGGCCAGTGCCATGATCTGGTGGCCCAGACAGATGCCGAAAGTGGGCACGCCTGCATCAACGATCTGGCGGGTGGCTTCGATGGCGTAGTCGCAGGGCTCTGGGTCACCAGGGCCGTTGGACAGGAACACACCATCCGGCTTCATGGCCAGCACGTCGGCCGCGGGCGTCTTGGCGGGCACCACGGTGAGCTTGCAGCCACGTTCGGCCAGCATGCGCAGGATGTTCTTCTTGACGCCGAAGTCGTATGCCACCACATGGAAGCGCGGGGCAGCCTGTGTGCCATAGCCTTCGCCCAGCTTCCACTCGGTCTGGTCCCAGGTATAGGTCGATGGGGTGGTCACCACCTGGGCAAGGTCCAGGCCCTTCATGCTGGGCGCGGCCTTGGCAGCCGCCAGGGCTTCGTCTATGCGCGCCTGCGTCACAGCCTCACCAGCCGCCAAGCCCAGGACGGCGCCGTTCTGCGCACCCTTGTCGCGCAGCAGGCGGGTGAGTTTGCGGGTGTCGATGTTGGCAATGGCCACCGTCTTTTCGCGCACGAGGTACTGCGAAAGCGTTTCGGTGGATCGGAAGTTGCTGGCCAGAAGGGGCAGGTCTTTGATGATCAGGCCTGCAGCATGGACCTTGTCGGCTTCGATGTCTTCCGCATTGACGCCGTAATTGCCGATGTGCGGATACGTCAGGGTGACGATCTGCTGGCAGTAGCTGGGGTCGGTGAGGATTTCCTGGTAGCCGGTGATGGCGGTGTTAAACACCACTTCACCGACCGTGGTGCCGGTGGCACCGATCGAGTTACCGATAAAGACCGTGCCGTCTGCGAGCGCCAGGATGGCGGGCGGGAAGTTTCCCTTGAGAGACAAAAGCACTGGGTTCTCCGGATGGTTACGGTCGCCCGGCGCCTGCAGACCACTCGCACACTCGAAGCGCGATGGTGCCAATGGCTGCTCTCAGATGGGTTGTTGCTTTGGGTGCGGTCGGGCGACGCTGTTGCGAGAAAAGCTCCCGATTATACCCTCCGTCGCTGACACCTCCGCAATGCACGCCTTGCATAACCCTGATACCAACGTCTATGAGCTGCAGGACCAAGACTCACCCCGAGCGCCCATGGCACCGCGGCCGGCACGGGCAGGCTCAGCGCCCTGCTCCGCTCGCGTGCAGGCAGATGGCCGCAGCCGCCGCCACGTTCAGCGACTCCTCGCCACCGGGCTGGGCGATGCGGATGCGCAACGAAGCCCTATCTTCCAGAGCCGGGCTGACGCCCTGCCCTTCGTGGCCCATCACCCAAGCGCAGGGCCAGGGCAAGGCGACGCGGTGCAGGAAGTCGCCCGCATGCGAGCTGGTGACCAGCAGCGGCACCTGCAGCGCGGCAAGATCATCCAGCGCCAGCCCCTCGATCAGGTCCAGCGCGAAATGCGCCCCCATGCCAGCCCGCAAGACCTTGGGCGACCACAGCGCGGCACTTCCCTTGATGGCGGCCACCTGGCGGAACCCGAACGCCGAGGCGCTGCGCAGGATGGAACCCACGTTGCCCGCGTCCTGCACCCTGTCCAGCACCACGGTGGGCGCATTGGGCTGGAGTGAAGCCGGTGCGGGCAAGTCCAGGATAAAGCCCATCGAGGCGGGCGACTCCAGCCCGCTCACGTCCGCAAACAGTGCATCGGCAAGGACTATGAATTTTGTAGCTGCGCCAGCATATTTCACCTGCGCTTGCGGCCAAAAAGACTCCGAAAACACCGCCACCGATGCCCGCAGCCCCCGTGCGAGCGCAGCGCGGCACAAATGATCGCCTTCAAGCCAGACACGGCCCTGCTTGCGGTACGCCGTCGTGTCCTGGGCCAAACGGCGCAAATCCTTGACGAAGGTGTTATCGCGGGAATGGATGGCGGTCACGGACGAGGAGGTCATGGCAAATTTTCAGCGCGCGGTCAGGATCCGGCACGCAGGTTCTGGGCCACCGGCGCAAACGAGCGCCGGTGGTAAATGCAGGCACCGTGTTCGCGCAAGGCGGCCATGTGCACGGCCGTACCGTACCCCTTGTGGCCGGCAAAGCCGTACTGCGGAAACTCGTCATGCACCTGCGCGCACCAGCGGTCGCGGTGCACCTTGGCAAGGATGGAGGCCGCCGAGATGGCTGGCACCAGCGCATCGCCCTTGACGATGGCCTCCGCAGGAACGTCCAGCACGGGCAGCCGGTTGCCGTCCACCAGCACCATGGCCGGTTTGAGCCGCAGCCCCATGACGGCACGGCGCATGGCCAGCAGCGTGGCCTGCAGGATGTTGAGCTGGTCAATCTCTTCCACGCTGGCCTCGGCAATGCTGCAGCACAGGGCCTTGGCGCGGATCTCGTCGTAGAGCTTCTCGCGCCGCGCGGCCGTGAGTTTCTTGGAGTCGGCCAAGCCCGCAATCGGATGCAGGTCGTCCAGGATCACAGCCGCTGCCACCACGGGCCCGGCCAGGGGGCCACGGCCAGCCTCATCCACGCCAGCCACAAGGCCGGGCGGGTGCCAGGGCAGGCAGGCCTGCTCAGGCAGCGGGAGCGAGGATTTTCTGGATCGCATCGGCAGCCAGTTGGGGGGTGTTGCGCAGCAGGCTCTCGTGCAGCGCCGTAAAGCGCTGCTCCAGGGCTGCAATTTTTCGGGGATCTTGGCGCTTTGCATCCAGCCAGTCCAGCGTGGCTGCGCAAAGCGCCTGGGGCGTGGCGGCGTCCTGGATCAGCTCGGGCACCACAAACTCGCGGCACAGGATGTTGGGCAGACCCACCCAGGGTTGCAACTGCTTGCGGCGCATGAGCCACCAGCTGAGCGGGTGCATGTGGTAGCCGATGACCATGGGCCGCTTGAAGAGCGCGGCCTCCAGCGTCGCGGTGCCGCTGGCAATCAACGTGGCATCACACGCTGCGAGCACCGTGTGCGACTGGCCCGTGGTGATTTGCAAGGCATCGCCCAGACCGCACGCGCGCGCCAACTGCTCGATGCGATCACGCAGTGCGGGCACTGCAGGCACTATCAATTTAATAGCTGGTCGCGCTTTAAGTATTAGCGCTGCAGCCTCAAAGAATGGCTGGGCAATGTACTGGATCTCGGAGGAGCGGCTCCCTGGCAGGATGGCCAGGACTTCGTCCTCATCCTTCAGGCCCAATTGCGCACGCGCGGCTGCACGGTCCGGCACCATGGGGATCACGCCCGCCAGCGGGTGACCTACGTAGGTGGCGGCAATGCCGTGCTGCGCGAGCAGCTCTGGCTCAAACGGGAAGATGCACAGCACATGGTCCGCGCTGCGGCGGATCTTGTCAACGCGATCCGCACGCCAGGCCCAGATGGACGGGCACACGAAATGCACGGTCTTGATGCCGGCAGCGCGTAAATCTGCCTCCAGGCCCAGGTTGAAATCGGGAGCGTCCACGCCGATGAACACGTCGGGGCGGTCCTTAAGCAGACGCTCGCGCAGTTGTTTGCGAATGCCCAGCAGCTCGCGCAACCGGCGCAGAACCTCCATGCTGTAGCCGTGCACTGCCAGCTTGTCGCTGGGCCACCAGGCAGTAAAACCGCGGCGCGCCATCTGCGGCCCGCCAATGCCGCTGGATTGCAGCCCGGGCCAATGCGCCTGCATGCCATCGATGAGCAAGCCCGCCAGCAAGTCGCCCGACGTCTCGCCCGCCACCATGGCGACGCGGGGGGAATCTGCCATCGCCAAGCCCTCAGCGCGCAATGCCGCGCGTGGCGTCGGCCAGGAACCGCTCCATCATCGCCGCATCGTCACCGGCCTGCGGTGCGGACTGCGCCAACTCTGCAATAGCGGCACGCGCGGCCTCCAGCGTCAGGCCCTGCCGATAAATCAGCTTGTGCATCTGCTTGACCGCGGCAATGCGCTCGGCCGAAAAGCCACGGCGGCGCAGCCCCACCACGTTGTAGCCGCGCACCGCCAAGGGATTGCCATCCACCAGCATGAAAGGCGGCACGTCCTGCGACACCGCACTGGCAAAGCCCACCATGGCGTGCGCACCAATCTTGACGAACTGGTGGATGCCTGTGAGCCCGCCCACCGTCACCCAGTCGCCCAGGTGCACATGCCCTGCCAGCGTGGTGTTGTTCGCCAGCGTGGTGTGGTTGCCCACATGGCAATCGTGCGCGACGTGGGTGTACGCCATGATCCAGTTGTCATGGCCCACAGTGGTGATGCCGCCGGCCTGGGGCACGCCCAGGTTCAGCGTGCAGAACTCGCGGATGGTGTTGCGGTCACCGATGACCAGCTCGGTCGGCTCGCCTGCGTACTTCTTGTCTTGCGGGATAGCACCGATGGAGTTGAACTGGAAGATGCGGTTGTCAGCACCAATCGTGGTGCGCCCATCGATCACGCAGTGCGCGCCAACTGTGGTGCCCGCGCCGATGGACACATGCTCGCCAATGACCGTGTAGGGCCCCACCGTGACCGTAGGGTCCAGGCGGGCGCCGTCCGCAACAATGGCTGTGGGGTGGATATTGCTCACGATCCAACAGGCCTGAACCGGTCAACCGACGTTGCGCATGGTGCACATGAGTTCGGCCTCGCAGGCCACCTCTTCGCCCACGCTCGCAACGCCCTTGAACTTCCAGATGCCACCGCGCACGCGGTCGATGGTGATGGTCAGGATCAACTGGTCGCCGGGCTCCACAGGGCGCTTGAACCGCGCGCCATCGATACCGACAAAGTAGTAAATGTTGTTCTCATCGGGCACCTTGCCCATGGCATCGAACGCCAGCAGGCCCGCAGCTTGGGCCAGTGCTTCCAGGATCAACACACCCGGCATCACCGGACGGCCAGGGAAATGCCCCATGAAATAGGGCTCGTTGAACGTGACGTTCTTGATGGCCTTGATGCGGGTGTTGCTCTCTAACTCGATCACCTTGTCCACCAGCAAAAACGGGTAGCGGTGGGGCAGTTGTTTGAGAATTGCGTGAATATCCATCATCGAGTTGTTCTTCCGTTCATGCTGCCTTGAGGGCCAGCTCCAGCGCCTTGATGCGCTCGCGCAGGCTGTGCAATTGTTTGAGTGTGGCAGCGTTTTTTTCCCAGCGCGCATTGTCGTCGATGGGGAACATGCCGGTGTACTGACCAGGCCGTGTGAGAGAGCGGGTGACCACCGTCGCGGCCGAGATGTGTACGTTGTCAGCCAGCTCCAGGTGCCCCAACACGATGGCACCACCGCCCACCGTGCAATGCGCCCCGATGGTGGCACTGCCCGCCACGCCTACACACCCAGCCATGGCCGAGTGCTTGCCGATGCGCACGTTGTGCCCGATCTGGATCAGGTTGTCGAGCTTCACGCCGTCTTCGATCACCGTGTCCTGCAGCGCACCCCGGTCGATGCAGGTGTTGGCGCCAATCTCGACGTCATCTCCAATGCGCACGGCACCCAGTTGCTCGATCTTGACCCACTGCCCGTTCTCAGGCGCAAAACCGAAACCATCAGCGCCAATGACCACGCCCGCATGGACGATGCAACGCGCGCCGATGCTGCAGCCCTCGCCCACGGTGACGCGCGACTTGAGCACGGTATCTGCGCCCACCGAGGCGCCCCGCTCAATCACGCACAGCGGACCGATGGTGGCCGAGGGGTGGACCTGCGCCGAGGGATCAACCACTGCGCTGGGGTGCACACCGGACGACCGCGCGGGCGTATTGCGCTGCCGCCACAACTGGGTAGCGCGGGCGAAGTACACGTAGGGGTTGTCGGCCACAATGCAGGCCCCCCGCGCCAATGCGGCGTCGCGCATGGCAGGCGCCACAATGACACAGGCCGCCCGGGAGGCGGCCAGTTGCTGTTGGTAGCGGGGATTGCTCAGGAAACTGAGGTCTCCCGGGCCCGCGACCTCCAGTGGCGCAATGCGGGCGATGACGGTTTCCCGCGCGCCCCCTTCCAGCGAACCACCGAGCGCATCAACAATGTGCCCGAGAAGCAAGCTGCTCACGCGCCACCTGTCTTGCGCAGCGGCTTACTTGGCAGCAGCAGCGGCATTCAGGGCCTTGATCACCTTGTCGGTGATGTCGTGCTTGGGATTGATGTAGACGGCCTCTTGCAGGATCACGTCGTATTTTTCGGCCTCGGCCACCTGCTTGACCACCTTGTTGGCGCGTTCCAGCACTTGCGACAGCTCTTCGTTCTTGCGGGCGCTCAGGTCTTCCTGAAATTCACGGCGCTTGCGCTGGAAGTCGCGGTCCTGGTCCACCAGTTGACGCTGCCGCGCAGTGCGCTGGCTCTCCGCCATGGTGGGTGCTTCACGCTCAAACTTGTCGCTGGCAGTCTTCAGGGTGTTGCCCAGATCCACCAGTTCTTTCTCGCGACGGGAGAACTCCTGCTCCAGCTTGGCCTGCGCAGCCTTGGCTGTGGTGGCTTCTCGGAAGATGCGATCGGTGTTGACGAAACCGGCTTTGAACTCTTGCGCTTGTGCAGGGGCTGCGATGGCAACGGTGCCGAGCAGCAAGGCCACGGAGAGATGGCGAGAAAAGGATTTCATTAGAAAGACGTTCCAATCTGGAATTGCAGTTTCTGGATTCTATCGCCGGCGAACTTGCGCACTGGCTGCGCAAACGCCAAACGCAAGGGACCGAGCGGCGAAATCCAGCTCAGCCCCAGGCCCACGGAGGCACGCATGTCACTGAAGGTAACTTTGTCGTTCTCGCCGTACACATTGCCCACGTCCAGGAACGTGAACACACGCAGGGTCCGGTCATTGCCAGCACCCGGGAACGGAGCAATCAGCTCGGTGTTCAGCGTGATCTTCTTGGGCCCACCCAACGAGGCCCCGGTCACATCACGCGGTCCCAAGGTGCCCTGGTCGAAACCACGCACCGAGCCCAGACCACCCGAGTAGAAGTTCTTGAATACCGGGAACGGACGGCCGTTCAAGCCCTTGCCGTAACCGGCCTCGCCGTTGAACGCAATGGTGAAGCGCTTGTTGAGGGGGATGTATTGCTGGTACTGATAGTTGGCCCGCACGTAGCGTGCATCGCCCGCCACAGACCATTCGGAATTGAGGCGCTGGTACCGGCCGGAGTTGGGCGCCAAGGCGCTGTCCCGGTCGTCGCGGGACCAGCCTACGGTCAATGGAATTGACGTGCTGCTGTAGCCGAACTTGTCTGCATAGAACAGGTAAGTGGCCGGGATGTTCGTGCCGGGCTTGATGCGGGTCTGCTCCAGCCCACCGCCAAAGAACACCGTATCAGTCTCACTGAAAGGCACACCAAAACGCACGGAAGTCCCGGTGGTAACCAGCTGGTAATTGCCCCCCTGGTCTTCATAGGGCTTGTCGGTGCGGTAGTACACATCGAGCGTGCGCGAGATGCCTTCGGGCGTGAAGTACGGGTTGGTGGTGCTGAACACCAATGTGCGCCGGTACTTGCTCGTGTTGACGTCGATGCCCAGGTAGTTGCCCGAGCCAAAGATGTTTTCCTGCTTGATACCGAACGAGAGAGACGCTTTTTCGGCGCTGGAAAAACCCACACCCAGTTGCAACGAGCCGGTGGGCTTTTCTGCCACGTTGATCACCAGATCGACCTGGTCGGGCGAGCCGGGCACTTCCTGGGTTTCCACGTTCACTTCCGTGAAGAAGCCCAGACGGTCCACGCGGTCGCGGGACAGGCGGATCTTGTCGCCGTCGTACCAGGAGGCTTCGTACTGGCGGAACTCACGGCGAATGACTTCGTCACGCGTGCGGTTGTTGCCACTGACGTTGATACGGCGCACGTAGGCGCGGCGTGCTGGTTCGGCTTGCAGCACAAAATTGACGCGATTGTTCTCACGATCAATTTCGGGCACAGCCTCCACGCGGGCAAACGCAAAACCAAAGCGGGCAAAGTACTCGGAAAACGCCTTGGTGGTTTCAGTCACCTGGTCCGCGTTGTAGGGCTCACCGGGGCGAATGGTCACCAGCGACTTGAACTCGTCCTCGCGGTCCAGATAGTTGCCTTCGAGTTTCACGCCCGACACCACATACCGTTCGCCTTCCGTCACATTGACAGTGATGGAGATGTCCTGCTTGTCCGGCGAGATGGCGACCTGCGTCGAGTCCACACGGAACTCCAGGTAGCCGCGCTGCAGGTAATACGAGCGCAGGGTTTCAAGGTCGGCGTTGAGCTTGGTGCGCGAGTAGCGATCGGACTTGGTGTACCAGCTCAGCCAGCCCCCCGTGTCCTGGTCGAACAGGCCCTTGAGCGTCGATTCACTGAACGCCTTGTTGCCCACGATGCGCACTTCCTTGATGCGTGCGGGCTCACCTTCCGTGATCGTGAAGGTCAGGTTCACGCGGTTGCGCTCGATGGGCGTGACCGTGGTCACCACCTCGGCGCCATACAGGCTCTTGTTGATGTACTGGCGCTTGAGCTCTTGTTCGGCGCGGTCGGTGAGCGCCTTGTCATAAGGACGCCCTTCCGTCAGGCCCACTTCGCGCATGGCTTTTTTGAGCGCATCTTTGTCGAATTCACGGGCACCGGCAAAGTCCACGTCGGCGACAGTGGGGCGCTCTTCGACCACCACCACCAGAACGTTGCCGCTGGCCTCCAGGCGCACATCCTTGAAGAGTCCCAGGCCGAACAACGCACGAATTGCTGCGGCGCCTTTTTCGTCGTTGTAGTCGTCACCCACCCGCAGGGGCATGGATGCAAACACGGTACCCGGCTCCACACGCTGCAAGCCCTCCACGCGAATGTCCTGCACCTTGAATGGCTCCAGAGCCCATGCCGCATTGGCGGCAAAAATCATGGCTGCAACGGCCGATGCGGTACGCACGCCCAGGCGATTGATGTGTTTTTTCATGAATGAAGCGGGAGCCGCAGTTGCAGGGCAAGCGCGGCAAAAGTGTTAGCCAAAGAGCCGGGTGATATCGTTGAACAGAGCTATGGACATCATGACAAGCAGGACAGCAACGCCTCCACGCTGCAATCGCTCCATCCATGCGTCCGACACACCCCTGCCCGTGACACCCTCCCAAAGATAATACATCAGGTGCCCACCGTCCAAGACTGGCAGCGGAAGCAGGTTCAGCACCCCCAGGCTCACACTGATCAGGGCCAGAAAGATGAGGTACTGCGTCAGCCCCATGCTGGCTGAGCGGCCTGCGTAGTCGGCAATGGTCAAGGGGCCACTGAGGTTCTTGAGCGACGCCTCGCCGATCACCATGCGGCCCATCATGCGCAGAGTCAGCAGCGACACATCCCAGGTCTTCACCACACCACCCCACAGACCATCGACCAGCCCGTAGTCCACCGTGACAAATTCTGGTGCAGCTCCCACATAGGCGCCAATGCGCCCCACCGTATTGGCTGGTTCGGTCACAGCCTCGGGCAACACATCCAGTGTCATCACCTGACCACCGCGCTCAACGCGCCATGGCTGCGCCAATGCCTCGTTGCCCCGCACCGACTGCCGGATCAACTCGCGCAATTGCTGGCCGTCCACCACATCGGTCTGCCCCACCTTGAGCACCACATCACCTTGGCGCAGGCCAGAGCGCTCAGCCGCGCTTTGCGCCATGACCTCGCCCAACACAGGGCGGGTCCAAGGCCCCAGGATGCCGACCTTGCGAAACAGCTGGGCATCAGCCTCACGGCTGTCGATCCGGGACATGTCGAGCACAACCTCACGATGGCCCGCACCATGGGCGGACTGGACGTCAAGACGCACGTTCAGCCCCTCAAGCGCACCACGGGTCAGCAGCCACCGCAGGTCTTCAAACGAACGAACTGGCTCCAGGTCTTCTGCCCCCAATGCGGCGCGCTCTACCAGTTCACCGCCCCGCAAACCGGCACTGTGTGCGACCGACCCTGCGACCGGGCTTGCCAGAATGGCCCGGGGCTCCTCGACACCGTTCCAGTTCACCACCGAATACAGCAGCACTGCCAACAACAAATTGGCGATGGGCCCAGCCGCAACGATGGCTGCTCGCGAGCGCAGGGGCTGGGTGTTGAAGGCCAGATGCCGCTCCTCTGCGGCAACGGGTGCCTCGCGCTCGTCCAGCATGCGCACATAGCCCCCCAATGGGAAGGCTCCCAGCACAAACTCCGTGGGAGACCCCTGGGGCTGCCAGCGCAGTAGCGGCTTGCCGAAACCCACAGAGAACCGCAATACCTTGACCCCACAGGCCACCGCCACGCGGTAGTGCCCGTATTCGTGCACTGCGATCAAAAGACCGAGGGCGACGATGAAGGCAGCGATAGTAAGCAGCATGGATGGATGGTTCCTGAGTGGGCCGGCAGTCAGGCAGCCAGACGGCCCGCCACATGTTCTGCCGCATGGCGGGCCTGGGTATCCAGATCCATCAATGCAGCCAGCGAATCGGGCTTGGAGGGCGAAACTGCATCCAAAGTTGCAAGGTTGACCGCATGAATATGGTCAAAACGCAGCCGACCCGACAAAAAGGCGCTCACCGCCACCTCGTTGGCCGCATTCAGCACGGCAGTGGTCCCCTCAGCCGCCTTCAGCGCCTGCCAGGACAGGTGCAGGCCCGGGAAGCGAATGGCGTCCGCGTCTTCAAACGCGAGGGCGCTCAGGGTCGAGAAATCCAGCTTGCTGGCCCCGCTGGTAATGCGCTCGGGCCAGGACAGGCCGCAGGCAATCGGCACGCGCATGTCGGGCGTCCCCAACTGCGCCAGGATGGAAGCATCCTTGAACTGCACCATGGAGTGGATGATCTGCTGCGGGTGGATGACCACCTTGATCTGGTCTGGGTGCAGATCAAACAGCCAACGCGCCTCAATGACCTCCAAGGCCTTGTTCATCATCGTGGCCGAATCCACGGAAATCTTGCGTCCCATCGAGAAGTTGGGATGCGCACAGGCCTGGTCAGGGGTGATCTGCGCCAACGTGGCCGGATCCCGCTGGCGGAAGGGACCGCCCGAGGCTGTGAGCAGGATGCTGTCCACCCGGTCAGACCAGGTGGCAGGGTCTTCTGGCAGGCACTGGAAGATCGCAGAGTGTTCGCTGTCGATGGGCAGCAGTGTGGCACCGCCGTCGCGCACGGTCTGCATGAACAGCCCGCCACCCACCACCAGGGCCTCCTTGTTGGCCAACAGCAATCGTTTGCCCGCGCGCGCCGCAGCCAGACACGGAGCCAGACCGGCAGCCCCCACGATAGCCGCCATTACGGCGTCGACCTCATCATGAGACGCTATGATTTCAAGAGCATCTTGCGCTTGTATCACTTTTGTCGGGAGGCTATTGGCCTGCAATTTTTCTGCCAGCTCCGCCGCATGGGATGCGCTGGCCATCACCGCGTAGCGAGGGCGAAACTGCGCGCATTGTTGCAGCAGCAGATCCACTTGCGTCGCAGCGCTGAGGGCAAACACCTCGAAGCGCTCCGGGTGGCGTGCCACCACATCCAGCGTGCTGGTCCCAATGGAGCCGGTGGAGCCGAGAACGGTGAGTCGTTGTTTCATCATGGGGTCGTCAGGCTCGTGAGCATCATGACCAGGGGCAGTGTGGGCAGCAAGGCATCCACGCGGTCAAGCACGCCGCCGTGTCCGGGCAAAAGGCCACTGCTGTCCTTGACTCCGGCGCTGCGCTTGATGAGCGACTCCACCAGGTCACCCGACACGCTCATGGCCACCATGAACAACGCCGCAATCACCAGCAACCACCAGCCCTGCTGCGCCATGCGGCTGTAAAAACTGGGCACCGACGCCTGCCAGTGGGCATCCGCTGCCGCCCAAACAAAAGCCATCACCATCACCCCTGCCAGGCCGCCCCACACACCTTCCCAGCTCTTGCCGGGACTGATCGAGGGCGCCAGCTTGCCCTTGGTAAACCGCAATCCGAATGCGCGCCCCGCAAAGTAGGCAAAGATGTCGGCCACCCACACCAGCAGCAGCACCGACAGCAAAAAATTGATGCCCACATTGCGGGCCTGCACCACGGCCAGCCATGCGAGCCACAAGGCAAGCACGCCAGCCACGAGACGCACACCGGCTGGTATGCGGGGCCAGCCGGGCACTCCGGCCTTGAGCAGCCAGGCAGCCGCCAGGACCCACAGCCCGCCGCCCACCACCCATAGGGCAGTCAACGGGCGATCGACCCAGCCCAGCGCCCACGACCCGGCGCACAAGGCCACACAGGCCACACCCACCGCCACGGAACCTGCTTGGCCAAAGCCGCTCAGACGACCCCATTCCCAAGCCCCGGCAGCCATCAGAACCAACACGACCAGCGTGAACGGTATGGTGTTGGCGTAGAAAAGCGCGGGCAACAAGATGGCCAGCAGAACAAGGGCTGTGATGACGCGCTGTTGAAGCATGGGGGCTTTCAGAACCTGTTCAGGTTCTCAACCCGGCATCGGATCAGGATGCGCGGACAGAATCTGTTCAGAGGTTTTGCCAAAACGGCGCTCGCGGCGGCTGAAGGCGTCGATGGCCTCGTCCAGGGCGGACTCATCGAAATCGGGCCACAGTCGGTCGCTGAAGAAGAACTCGGAGTATGCCGATTGCCAGAGCAAAAAGTTGCTGATCCGCATTTCTCCCCCGGTGCGGATCACGAGGTCGGGGTCGGGCACGTGGGCCAATCCCATCGCATTGTGCAGACTGGCCTCGGTGATGGGCTCGCCACGGGCAGCCAGCGATGCAGCCGCCTGCGCGATGTCCCAGCGGCCTCCGTAGTTGAAGCAGACGTTGAGCACCAGGCGGGTGTTGTCCGCCGTGGCGGCTTCTGCCTGACCCAGGCCGTCTCGCACCTTGGGCGAAAGGCTGCCACGTTCGCCCACAAAATGAAGACGCACGCCGTCTTTCTTGAGCTGGGGCACCTCGCGCGCCAGCGCCATCGCCAGCAGCTCCATGAGGCCGGAGACCTCGTCGGCGGGGCGGTTCCAGTTTTCGGAAGAGAACGCAAACACCGTGAGCACACCGACGCCGCGCTGCACGCAAGCACGTGCGCAGCGGCGAAGTGAGTCAACCCCTTGCTTGTGGCCGGCCAGACGCGGCAGAAAGCGACGCGTAGCCCAGCGGCCGTTGCCATCCATGACGATGGCAATGTGGTGTGGCACCACCGGAGATACAGACATGGGAATGTTCAAGCCCTGGGGGCTCAAACCGCCATGATTTCCTGCTCTTTGGCGGCCACCAGCGCGTCGATCTCGGCGATGTGCTTGTCGGTGAATTTTTGCACTTCCGTTTCGGCGCGCTTCTGGTCGTCTTCGGACGCCAGCTTGTCCTTGACCAGTTTTTTGACGGATTCGTTGGCATCGCGGCGCAGGTTGCGCACGGCGATCTTGGCGCTCTCGCCCTCGTTGCGCGCGAGCTTCGTCATTTCCTTGCGGCGCTCTTCGCTCATGGGGGGCATAGGCACGCGGATCAGGTCGCCCATGGAAGCCGGGTTCAAGCCCAGGTCGCTTTCGCGAATAGCCTTTTCAATCTTGGCGCCCATGCCCTTTTCCCAGGGCTGCACGCTGATGGTGCGCGAATCGATCAGCGCCACGTTGGCCACCTGGCTCAGTGGAACCAGGGAGCCGTAATACTCGACCTGCACCGTATCGAGCAGGGCCGGATTGGCACGACCGGTGCGAATCTTCTGCAGGTTGTTCTTGAACGCGGTGATGGACTGGTCCATCTTGGTTTCAGCAGTCTTCTTGATGTCGGCAATCGTCATGTTTTCTCCTCGGGCCGACCTGCATGCAATGCAGGCCTTTCCATCGTGATCAAGCGTAAACCAGCGTACCTTCGTCTTCGCCCATCACCACGCGCTTCAAGGCGCCGTGTTTGATGATGGAGAACACCTTCACGGGCAGCTTCTGGTCACGGCACAGGGCGAAGGCAGTCGCGTCCATGATGCCCAGATTGCGGGACATGGCCTCGTCAAAGCTGAGCTTGGTGTAGCGCGTCGCCGTGGGATCCTTCTGGGGGTCGGCAGTATAAACGCCGTCCACCTTGGTAGCCTTGAGCACCAGTTCGGCGCCAATTTCCGCGCCACGCAGGGCAGCTGCTGTGTCGGTGGTGAAAAACGGGTTGCCCGTACCGGCCGCGAAGACCACGACCTTGCCCTCTTCAAGATACTGCAGCGCCTTGGGGCGCACATAGGGCTCGACCACCTGCTCAATGGCAATGGCGGACATCACACGGGCCACCAGGCCCTGCTTGTCCATGGCGTCGGCCAGGGCCAGGGCGTTCATCACGGTGGCCAGCATGCCCATGTAGTCGGCGGTGGCACGGTCCATCCCGACCGAGCCCCCGGCGACACCACGGAAAATATTGCCCCCACCGATCACCACGGCCACCTGGACACCCAGGCGGGTCACTTCGGCGATCTCCTCGACCATGCGCACGATGGTGGCGCGGTTGATACCGAAGGCGTCATCCCCCATCAGCGCCTCACCAGACAGCTTGAGCAAAATGCGCTTATGGGCTGGTGCAGCGTTGGACATGGGAAATTTCTCCAGTAAGTGGTACGAGGCTTTGGTGGGGTGGTTACAGGGAACGATCAGGCAGCAGCCTTGGCAGCAGCCACCTGCGCAGCCACTTCGGCAGCAAAGTCGTCCACCTTCTTCTCGATGCCTTCGCCCACCACGTACAGGGTGAAGCCCTTCACGTTGGTGTTGGCAGCCTTGAGCATCTGGGCCACGGTTTGCTTGCCGTCGGCAGCCTTAACGAAGACCTGGTCGGCCAGCGAGACTTCCTTGAGGTACTTCTGCACCGCGCCGTCGATGCGCTTGGCCGTGATTTCAGCGCTTTGTGCAGGCTTGCCGGCAGCCACGAGTTCCTTGTTGGCTTCGTCAGCCTTGCCTTCGGCGACCGAGCGCTCCTTGGCGATCAGGTCGGCAGGCACGTCGGCGCTGGTCAGGGCCACGGGCTTCATGGCGGCCACGTGCATGGCAACATCCTTGGCGGCGGTGGCGTCACCGTCGAACTCGACGACCACACCGATGCGCGAGCCGTGCAGGTAGGCTGCCAGGTTGGAGCCGCTGAAGCGCTTGAAGCGGCGGAACGACATGTTTTCGCCGATCTTGCCGATCAAGCCCTTGCGCACATCTTCCAGCGTGGGGCCGAAGCTGTCTTGCTCATAGGGCATTGCACCCAGGGCTTCCACCGTGGCGGGGTTGTGCAGTGCCACCAGCTTGGCAGCGGCGTTGGCCATGGCAATGAAGCTGTCGTTCTTGGAAACGAAGTCGGTTTCGCTGTTGACTTCGACCAGAGCACCCGTGGTGCCGTCGATGTAGCTGGCGACCACGCCTTCAGCAGTCACGCGCGATGCGGCCTTGCCAGCCTTGGTGCCCAGCTTAACGCGCAACAGCTCTTCCGCCTTGGCCATGTCGCCGTCGGCTTCGGTCAGCGCCTTCTTGCATTCCATCATGGGGGCGTCGGTCTTGCCACGCAGTTCAGCCACCATGCTTGCGGTAATTGCAGCCATCTTTATTCCTTCAGTATTCAGTTCAGTCAGTTCAGATTCGGGCTAAAAAAAAGGGGGCTCACCAGGGGCCCCGCTTTTGTTCGCGACGGATCGCGCAGCCGGGCTATCAGGCAGCGGCTTCTTGCACTTCCACGAATTCGTCGGTGCTCTCGGCGGTTGCAGCCTTCACGACTTCATTCACGGCGTTGGCACGGCCTTCGATGATCGCGTCAGCGATGCCACGGGCGTACAGCGTCACGGCCTTGGCCGAGTCGTCGTTACCAGGGATCACGTAGTCGATGCCTTCGGGCGAGTGGTTGGTATCAACCACACCGATCAGCGGGATGCCCAGCTTCTTGGCTTCGGCCACGGCGATCTTGTGGAAACCCACGTCGATGATGAAGATGGCGTCGGGCAGAGCAGCCATGTCCTGGATGCCGCCGATGTCCTTTTCGAGCTTTTCGATTTCGCGGGAGAACGTCAGTTGCTCTTTCTTGCTCAGGCTCTCGAGGCCAGCTTCTTGCTGAGCCTTCATGTCCTTGAGGCGCTTGATCGAGGTCTTCACGGTCTTGAAGTTCGTCAGCATGCCGCCCAGCCAGCGCTGGTCCACGAAAGGCACACCAGCGCGTTGCGCTTCGGTGGCCAGGATTTCACGGGCTTGGCGCTTCGTGCCGACCATCAGGATCGTGCCGCGGTTGGCAGCCAGTTGCTTGGCGAACTTTTGGGCTTCCTGGAACAGTGGCAGCGACTTTTCCAGGTTGATGATGTGAATCTTGTTGCGATGGCCGAAGATGTAGGGGGCCATCTTGGGGTTCCAGAAGCGGGTTTGGTGACCGAAGTGGACACCGGCTTCCAGCATTTCGCGCATGGTAACGGACATAAAAATACTCCAAAGGTTAGGTCTAAAATCAGCCCCAATATTTGCAGTGCCGTGATCCTCACGAACACTGCAACACCTTGACAGGGCTGCTTTGCGATTGGTCTTGCCGCAGCGGCCACGCCGGTTGTGCAATCCTTGCACCACTGCGCTACTGCTCCCAGCAAAACCCAAAGATTCTAGCACACCCATGCTCCCTGACCTGATCGCCATCCGTGAGCAACTGCGGGACGGCGCCACCACCGCGCCCGCCGAGCTGGAGCGCTGCATCGACGCCGCCCAGGCCGCATCCAACACCCACAGCTTTGTGCGCACGCTCTTTGACGAGGCACGCACCACGGCGGTGCAGCCGGGTGTGGCCCAGCTGCCCCTGGCCGGGCTGGCGGTGTCGGTGAAGGACTTGTTTGACGTGGCCGGCCAACCCACCCCGGCGGGCTCTACCGCGCTCGCAGACGCTCCCGCAGTAGCCGAGGACTGCCCGGCCGTGGCCCGCCTGCGCGCAGCGGGCGCCAGCCTGATCGGCCGCACCAACATGGTGGAGTTCGCGTTCTCTGGCGTCGGCGTCAACCCCCACTACGGCACGCCTGCTGCCTGGGATGCCCGCTTTGGCGCCCTGCCCGGCGCGCCCCGCGTGCCCGGCGGGTCTTCGTCCGGCGCCGGGGTATCGGTGGCCACTGGCGCGGCGTTCATCGGGCTGGGATCGGACACCGGTGGCTCCATCCGCATTCCTGCAGCGCTCAACGGCATCGTGGGCTTCAAGAACACCGCCCGGCTGGTGCCTACCGCCGGCGCCGTGCCGCTGTCCACCACCCTGGACACCGCCTGCGCCATGACGCGCACCGTGCGCGACGCCATCGTGGCGCACGAGGTGCTGGCCGCCCGGCGGGTGACGCGCAGCCTGGCGCCGCTGTCCCAGTATCGGCTGGCGGTGCCGTCCACCCTCTTCCTGGACGGGCTCGACGCCCCCGTGGCGCGCGCCTTTGAGCGCAGTGTGGAAGCCTTGCGCCAGGCGGGCGCGCAGATCGACACCATCGCCCTGCCCGCTGTGCTGGAGCAGCCCGCCTACGGCTTTGCCGCCCCAGAAGCCTACGCCTGGCACCGCGAGCTGCTGCAGCGCGCAGGCGGCCGCTACGACCCCCGGGTGCGCATGCGCATCGAAAAAGGGGCCACGCTGATGGCCTGGGAATACATCGACCTGCTGCAGGCGCGCCAGCAATGGATTGCACGCATGATCGCCGACATGGAGCCGTACGACGCCCTGCTGTCCCCCACCGTGCCCATCGTGGCGCCACTGCTGGCCGATGTCGCCCACGCAGATGGCGTGGACAAGGCCCGGGACGCCGCCCGCGATGCCGAGTTCTTCCGCGTCAACAACCTGCTGCTGCGCAACACCAGTGTGGTCAATCTGCTGGACGGCTGTGCGCTGTCGCTCCCCTGCCACGTGCAAGGGGAACTCCCGGTCGGGCTGATGGTCTGGCACGGGGCGCTCAGGGATGACACGGTGCTCAACATCAGCCTGCAGATCGAGCAAACACTACAAAAATAATAGCTACCAGCGCATGATTCACTAGCGCTACAAGCCAAAAACACCCAAATTCATGAAGATTGCCATCGTGGGCGCCGGCATTGTCGGCGTCACCACCGCGTACGAACTGGCCAGCGACGGCCACGAAGTCACGGTGTTTGAACAACGCAGTGCGGCCGCCGAAGAGGCCAGCTTTGCCACCGCCGGGCTGCTGGCGCCCCACCTGCTCAGCCCCTGGGCGCTGCCGGGCTTCGGCCAGCCGCTGCGACTGATGGGGACACAGGCCACCCTGCGGCTGGCTGGCGGCCTGACCCGCGCCAACTGGGCCTGGCTGCGGCGCTGGCGCAGCATGGCGCGCAGCCACAGCGCCCCGGCCGCCGCGGTCGAACGCCTGGCGCAATACAGCCAAGCTCGACTGCAGGCCATTGCGAACCAGCATGAGCTGGACTTTGAAGCCAGCGACGGCCGCCTGGTGCTGCTGCGCACCGAAGAAGACCGCACCCGCCTGCAACCCGCGCTGCAAGTGCTGCGCGACAGCGGCGTGGCCCTGCGTGAGATCGACGCCGACGTGGCGCGCCAGATCGAGCCCGGCCTCTCGCCCGAAGCCCCGCTGGCCGGCGCGATCCACCTGCCCGATGCACGCGCCGGCAACTGCCGTCTGTTTGCACAGTTGCTGCGCCAGGGCATCCAGGGTGCGGGGGTGCAGTTTGTGTTCAACACCCGCGTAGACCGCGTCGGCACCAGCCCCACGGGCGTGGTGCTGCAGGGCGAAACCGACCTGCGCCGCTTTGATGCCGTGGTGCTGTGCGCCGGCATGGCATCGGCCACGCTGCTGCCCGCACTGGGCCTGGGGCTGCCCATGGCGGCGGTGTACGGCTACTCCGTGAGCGCCCCACTGCGCGAATCCACCCACGCCCCCCGCGCCAGCGTGGTGGATGCGGGCCAGCAAATCTCCATCACCCGCCTGGGCCAGCGCGTGCGCATTGCCGGTGGCGCTGAACTGGCCGGGGCCGATGCCGAGCACCACACCCCCACACTGCAGCGCCTGTACCGCACGCTGAACGACTGGTTCCCCGGGGGCGCGCAGCTCTCATCCAACCTGCAGATCTGGCGCGGTGCCCGCACCATGCTGCCCGACGGTGCCCCGGTGGTGGGCGCCAGCGGCGTGCCGGGCCTGTGGCTCAACACCGGCCATGGCGCTGGCGGCTGGGCCCTGGCCTGCGGCAGCGCGCGGGCACTGGCCGACCTGATCGCGCAGCGGGAACCTGAGGTGTCGCTGGACGGGCTGGGCATGCGGCGGTTCTAAGAGCCTGTTCACAGGCCCGCCTGCGCTTTGCCTGCACGGGGCGTCGGCGCACAATGACAGGCGCGCTGCCGCTGGCAGCAGCCCTTGCCCCCTGCAGCCCATGCACCGCATCACCGCCCACCAGCCTTATCCCCTGTTCAACACGGCCGCCACACGCCGCCTGGAAAAAGCGGCGGCAGCCGCCCTGCCTCCGCACGCGCTCATGCAGCGCGCCGGCCTGGCCGTCGCGCAACTGGCCCAGGCGCTGGCACCCCACGCACGCACCGTGTGGATTGCCTGCGGCCCCGGCAACAACGGGGGTGACGGGCTGGAGGCTGCCATGCACCTGCAGCGCAGTGGCCGCAGAGTGGTCGTGACCTGGCTGGGCCAGCCCGATACGGCCCCGGCGGATGCCAGGGCCTCCTGGCAGCGCGCACGGGATGCGGGCGTATCCTGGGCAGACACTGCCCCCGACGATCTGGGGGCCAGCGACCTGTGCATTGATGCGCTACTGGGCATTGGCGTCTCTTCGTCACCCCACAGCCCCGCACGCGCGCCCGACGCAAGGCTCAGAGCCTGCCTGCAAGCCCTGCACCGCAGCCCGGCCCCCATGCTGGCCGTGGACCTGCCCAGCGGGCTGGACGCGGACACCGGCCAGTTTGCCGCAGGCCTGGCGCCCGACACCCCACCCCACCTGCACCACCAAGCGCCCCCGCCACGCCACACGCTGAGTCTGCTCACCCTCAAGCCCGGCCTGTTCACCGCCGCCGGGCGGGACGCAGCAGGCCAGGTCTGGCTGGATGATCTGGGCGTAGAACCCGGGCACGAGCCGCCCAACGCCTGGCTCTCCGGCCCCGCCCTGCCCGCCCGCCGCTCCCATGCGAGTCACAAGGGCAGCTATGGCGACGTGGCCGTGGTGGGTGGCGAAGGACTGGCAGCGCGGGGCATGGGCATGGCGGGCGCCGCCCTGCTCGCGGCCTCGGCGGCCCTGCACAGCGGCGCGGGCCGGGTGCTGGTGGCCCTGCTGGACGATGGGCATCTGCAACTGGACCTGCAGCAGCCCGAGTTGATGTTCCGCCGCCTTGACGCCCTCGCGCTCGAACAGCTCACCGTGGTCTGCGGCTGTGGCGGCGGGCAGGCCATCGCACGCGCGCTGCCCGAGGTCATCACCCGCGCGGCCCGACTGGTGCTGGATGCCGACGCGCTCAACACCATCGCCACCCAGGCCGCACTGCACGCGCTGGTGGTGGCACGCGGACAGCACGGGCAACCCACGGTGCTCACACCGCACCCGCTGGAGGCTGCGCGCCTGCTGGGCCTGACCACGGCCGAGGTCCAGGCCCACCGGCTGGATGCCGCGCAGCAACTGGCCAACCAGTTCAACTGCGTGGCCGTGCTCAAAGGCTCGGGCACCGTGATCGCGGCACCCGACCGCGTCCCGGCCATCAACCCCACGGGCAATGCGCGGCTGGCCACGGCGGGTACGGGCGATGTGCTGGCAGGCATGGTGGGCGCCCACCTGGCCGCCGGTGCCAGCGCCTTGCGCGCGGCGAGTGAAGCGGTGTACCAGCATGGCCAGGCGGCTGATGATTGGCCAGCGCGCCAGGCGCTGACGGCCAGCGCGCTGGCGCGGCGCGTAGGCGGAAGCTGAGCCTCAGGCCAGCAAGGTCACCTTCTTGAGCGGCTTGAGCACGCTCGACGGTGTCATGCCAAAGGTCTGCCGGAACATGCGGCTGAAGTGGGCCGAATCAGAAAACTCGCCATGTAGCGCCGCGTCGGTCAGGCGCGGGCTGACCGCCAGCCCCGCCATCGCCAACCGCACCTGGGACCAGACCCGATAGGTGCGCAAGCTCACGCCCATCTCGGCGCGAAACAGGTGGTTGAAACGCGATGCTGAAAGCTGGACGCCCGAGGCCAGGTCACCCCGTGCCACCCGCCCCGCCTGCGGATGGCGCAGCACGTGCAGGCTGCGGACGACGCGTGGGTCGAGCGGCGCCACCTCGCTATCGAGCGGGCACCGCAGCAAGGCGGGCAGGTCGAAGTGATGCAGATAACCCTCTATGGCACTGCGCGCGCCCACCGGGACTGCAACGTCCACCACCACACCCCCCTCCTGCCCGAACAGCCCCCGCAGGCCGCGCGCCTGCGCCGAATCTGGCTCCAGGTACACCAGCGCCACCACTTCACCACAAGGGTCGAACAGATGCTCCACCCCGGCATCGACCAACGCGCTGTGGCAGGTCTCCACACGCCCTGGCCCCCAGTGCACCGCAAACCGGCCCGAGAGCCCCATCAGCAGCACCGGCGATGCATGGCAGTGCCAGCCCGTGGCCGGGATCTCTCCGACGTAGAGCGCGCGGTCAGTGCCCAGGGTCAGTGTGTTGCGTGTCGGCATAGCCCAAACCTACAAGTTTTTTTACCGAGATCTCCGTAGCCTTGCATCTCCTGCCAGGGGGCCTGCCGGTGTGCAAGCAGGGCCCCTGACGTGTACGCAGCCATATCCCTGGAGAACGCTTCTTGAAACGCATCGCCATTTTTGTTGCAACGGCACTGGTACTGGGCACAGCCGGCCTCTACTACGGGGCCCCTTCACTGTTCAAAGAGCCACTGCTCAGGGCCAATCGCCATCTGTCGGGCCTGGAAGAAAAAACCACCAACGCGGCGATGCACACCATCCACTACCTGGACAACGGCACGCCCCCAAACCCCGCGCTGGCCGTCGGCAGTGGAGCAGATGCTGGAACGCCCATTGTTCTGCTGCACGGCATTTTTGCGGAGAAGGACCATTGGGTCGATTTTGCGCGCACCCTCACCGGCCAGTACCGGGTGATTGCCCCAGATATCGCGGGCTTTGGCGAAAGCACGCGGCGCGATGACCAAGCCTACGACTATGCGGCCCACGTGACGCGCCTCGCCGCGTTTCTGGACGCACTCGGCTTGGCGCAAGTGCATCTGGCTGGCAACTCGATGGGTGGCACGATCGCAGCGCTCTTTGCCCTGCGGTACCCTGAGCGCGTAGCCAGCGTGGCCTTCATCGGCGCGCCCCACGGCATACGCTCGCCCCAGCCCAGCACCATGGACCGCCTCATCGACGCCGGGCAACGCCCGCTGGTGGCCCACAATGCCACCGCCTTCAAAGCGATGATGGAGTTGGTGTTTGAAAAGCGCCCCTTCCTGCCCTACCCCATCCTGCATGCCTCCGTGCAGGACGCGCTGCGCAACGCTGCATCCAACACCCGCCTGTGGGACGCGCAGCTGAAAGACCGCTATCTGCTGGAACAACACCTGGCCCGCCTGCAGCAGCACCCCACCCTGGTCCTGTGGGGCGACAGCGACCGCGTGTTCGACCGAAGCGGCCTTCAGACGGTGCAGAAGCTGCTTCCGCAGGCACACATCGCCGCACTGCCTGGCATCGGGCACCTGCCCATGATGGAAGCCCCCGCCGACACGGCACAACGGTATGCGCGCTTTCTGGAGCCATCGAGCGCCCCTCAAGCCGCCAATCATGCACACTTCAATAAAAAATAGCCGCAAGCGCATGTTCTATATGCGCTAGCAGCTATCAATTAAATAGCAATGGTGAGACGAGCTGGAGGGCCTTGGTCCACCAGCTCGACGACCTCAGCCGCGGCGTGGCTTGCGCGCTTTGCCTTTGCTGGACTTACCCGCCACCGCCTTCTTGACCGATGCTTTGAGCGACTGGATCGGCGAACGCGCGGCCCGCTCGCGGGTCAGGCCGGCCTGCTCGGTGGCAGATGGACCTGCGGCCTTGTCGGCCTTGCGTCCGCCGGACCGACCACCCGCCTTGCGGGCACCACCACCAGCCCCCTCGGTACCCACACCCTTGTCCTTGAGCGCGCGGCCGAGCAGTTCCTCGCCTTCGCGCACCAGGCGGAAGTCGATCTTGCGCCCGTCCAGATCCACACGGCTCACCTGCACCCGCACCCGCGCGCCGATGGCGTAGCGGATGCCGGTGCGCTCGCCGCGCAGCTCCTGGCGCGCCTCGTCGAACTTGAAGTATTCGCCGCCCAATTCGGTGATGTGCACCAGCCCCTCGACGTACATCGCGTCCAGCGTCACGAAGATGCCGAAGCTCGTCGCAGCACTGACCACGCCACTGTATTCCTCGCCCAGGTGCTCGCGCATGTACTTGCACTTGAGCCAGGCTTCCACATCGCGGCTGGCCTCGTCGGCGCGGCGCTCGTTGGCACTGCAGTGCAGGCCTGCTGCCTCCCAGGCCTGGGTGTCGCGGCTGGGCGGTTTCACATCCTTGCGTGGCTTGGTGCCAGGTGCGGCCACGCGCGCAGCCAGACGTTTGGCCAGCTTGGCATGGGCTTCGCCGGGTGTGGGCAAGGACGGCAGCGCGTACTTCGTCTTGCTCAGGATGGCCTTGATGACCCGATGCACCAGCAAGTCGGGATACCGACGAATGGGGCTGGTGAAATGGGTGTAGGCATCGAACGCCAGGCCGAAGTGGCCGCTGTTGATGGGCGTATAGATGGCCTGCTGCATGGAGCGCAGCAGCATGGTGTGGATCTGTTGTGCGTCGGGCCGATCCTTGGTCGCCGTAGCAATCGCCTGGAAGTCGCCCGGCTTGGGGTCGTCGCCAATCGTCATGCCCACGGCCATTGCCTTGAGGTAGTTGCGCAGGGTCTCCTGCTTCTCGGGCGTGGGGCCTTCGTGCACACGGAACAGGCCCGGCTGGCCACCCTGTGCAATGAAGTCGGCGCTGCACACGTTGGCGGCCAGCATGGCCTCCTCGATGAGCTTGTGCGCGTCGTTGCGGGTGCGCGGCACGATCTTTTCGATGCGGCCGTTTTCGTCACACACAATTTGCGTCTCGGTGGTCTCGAAGTCCACGGCGCCGCGCGCCTGGCGCGCGATGAGCAGCGCGCGGTATACGTCATGCAGGTTGAGCAGGTCCTTGACGCGGTCCTTGCGCTTGCTGGCTTCCGGGCCGCGCGTATTGGCCAGGATGGCGGCGACCTCGGTGTACGTGAAGCGCGCGTGGCTGAACATCACAGCCGGGTAGAACTGGTAGGCGTGCACCTCGCCCTTGGCGGTGACCAGCATGTCGCAGACCATGCACAGGCGCTCCACCTCGGGGTTGAGCGAGCAGAGCCCGTTGCTGAGCTTCTCGGGCAGCATGGGAATCACGCGGCGCGGAAAGTACACGCTGGTGGCGCGGTCGTAGGCATCGATGTCGATGGCGCTGCCCGTTTCCACATAGTGGCTCACGTCGGCAATCGCCACCAGCAGACGCCAGCCCTTGCTGCGGCCGACCTTGGCGGGCTCGCAGTACACGGCATCGTCGAAGTCGCGCGCGTCTTCGCCGTCGATGGTGACCAATGGCACGTCGGTCAGGTCCACGCGGCGTTTCTTGTCCTGCGCGCGCACCTTGTCGGGCAGCTCCTTGGCCTGGGCGAGACACTCGGCAGAGAACTCGTGTGGCACGCCGTACTTGCGCACCGCGATCTCAATCTCCATGCCAGGGTCGTCCACTTCGCCGAGCACTTCGGTGATACGCCCCACAGGCTGGCCGAACAGGGCCGGAGGTTCTGTCAGCTCAACCACCACGACCTGCCCGGGCTTCGCGGCGCCCGTGGCGCCCTTGGGGATCAGTACATCCTGGCCATAGCGCTTGTCTTCGGGAGCCACGAGCCACACACCACTTTCCTGCAGCAGCCGGCCGATGATGGGCTGGGGTGGACGTTCGATGATTTCCACAACGCGGCCTTCGGGACGGCCACGGCGGTCCTGGCGCACGATGCGCACGCGCACACGGTCCTTGTGCAGGACTGCGCGCATTTCGTTCGGGGGAATATAGATGTCGCCTTCGCCATCGTCGCGGATGACGAAACCGTGTCCATCACGGTGCCCTTGCACGCTGCCTTCGATCTCTTGCGACAAATGTGTGGCTGGCTGCGTGCCGGGGGTGGATTTTTTGTTATACAATCTTAGTCTTTCCTGAAATGCCCAGGTGGCGGAATTGGTAGACGCACTAGTTTCAGGTACTAGCGAGTAACATCGTGGAGGTTCGAGTCCTCTCCTGGGCACCAAGTTTAACGAGAACCAGCGTTGGTTTTCAAAATATCGAAGCCGCTGTACACCCAGCGGCTTTTTTATTTGCTGAGATGTTTTGCATGCCCTGCTGCGGCCAAAGATTTTTGAGCCGATGGCACATTTTTTTTAAAACTCTTCAGAAGCCCGAATTTCTTGTCCTATAATTCGAGGCTGATCTGAAAGCCCAGGTGGCGGAATTGGTAGACGCACTAGTTTCAGGTACTAGCGAGTAACATCGTGGAGGTTCGAGTCCTCTCCTGGGCACCAAACATATAAAAAGCCGTTGCATCCGCAACGGCTTTTTTGTTTTCAAACCATCAAAGCAAAGAAAAAAACGAGACCGCCAGCGGTCTCGTTTTTCGTTCTGTCTGCTGCCCTGAGGGTACACGCGCCGCGGCGCGCGCCCCAGCCCTTCAACTACTTGCGCAGCAGCGTCTTGAGCACGTTCTGCAAACGGCGTGCGTTCGCCGCATCGCTATTGCTCGCCAGCACGCGCGCCACATCCTGACCCCAGGTCTGGGTGGGCGCAGGGTCGTTGCGGCGCGTCAGCAACTGCAGTTGCAACATGCGCCGCGCAGCAATGTGCTCGGCAGGCGTTGGGGCCTCGGCCGCCATTTCAAGGCGCAGCAGCGCTTCTGCCGCATCGCCCTTGGGCGCAGCCGACAATGCCTGTGTCCAGGCACTGCGCACCGATGCCGTCACACCCGAACCCAGATCTTGCGTGCCGGGGACCAGCGCAGCATCGCGCTTTTCCCATGCGGTCAACAGCTGGGTCAAGGCTTCGCCGTGGGCCTGTGCAGCCAACTTCTTCAGGGCCAGCTGTGCGTGCTCCATCGCCTCTCGCTGAGCACGGAATGCCGTGTCCCCCAAGCGAGGGCCACGGTCCTCGAAGGCTGGACGATCACCAAAACGGCCTCCCCGGTCAGCGCGATCGCCCATGCGGCCATCACTGCGTGGGCCGCGGGCACCGTCACGGTCGCCAGGACGACCATCGCGGCGGTCACCCGGTCGCGCACCACGGCCAGGGGCCACCGGAGCGTCTTTCTTCATGCCAGGGCGGTCATCCCCACGCACCGCCACGACAGGTCTTGCGACAGGCTTGGGGGCTACAGGTGTCGGCGCAGGCGCGGCTGCAGCGGTGTCACCACCTTCCGCAGCCTCGGCAGAGGCCTCCGCTCCAATTTCAGCAGCAGCTGGAGCAGCATTCGCCTGCGCTTCAGCATGCGACTGGGCATCTTTGTTGGCCGTGGCGACCGCTTCAGCCGCCTGGGCCTGGCCGCGCAATGCAGCCTCCAGCGCCTGCATGGCAGCACGGATCTGCTGCGCATCACCCGTGGCGTTGGCAGCCTCCAGGGCCTTGGAGGCGTCCAGAACGACGCGGTCCCGCGCACTCAGTTCGGTGACAGCACGGTCACGATCCGCCGACTTGCGGTTGAACGCTTCATCAATGGGCTTGCGGAATGCGTCCCACAGCTTTTGCTCGTGCTTGCGGTCCAGTGGCACGGTCTGTGCCTCAGCCTGCCAGCGCTGTTGCAACGCCTTGACGGCGTCGATGCGCAAAGCGGGTGCCGCGCCCAAGGCCGTGGCCTCGTCGATCATCGCGTGACGACGCGCCAGGCTTTCCTTCTGTGCAGCCTCCAGGGGTGCTGCGGCCAGGGCAATGGCCTGTTTCCACAGGGGCTGCAGCTCTGCAAAAATCTTCTCGCCCACATGCCCGCCTTCGCGCCAGCGGTCGCCGAACTGATACAGCGAGCGGTTGATGGCCTTCCAGTCGCCCGACGCAGCGTGTTCTTGCGCCCAGGCCTTGACCTCCTCGATCAGCGCCAGGCGCTGAGCCTTGTGCTCGGCCGCTTCAGTGCGGATCTTGTCCAGCCAGGCCTCGACCACCTTGTGCGCCGCGTTGCAGGCTTCATCAAACTTCTTCCACAGGGCGTGGTTAGGCGCACCACCCTGGTCTGCCTGCTTCCACTGGTCTCGCAGATTGCGCAGGGTCTCCTGCATCTTGCGGCCACCCAGGGCCTGGCCCTCGGGGCGGTTGAGCAGCGCTTCGGCCTTGGCCACCAGGTCTTCACGCACCTGGTCGGCACTCCAGCGTTGCCAGCCTTCCAGCTCACCGGCAGCAACCAGCGCCGTGTGCACCTGCTGCTCCAGGGCATTGTCAATGTGTTTGCCATGCACCTTGAGCACGGCGCGCAGCGCAGCCGCTGCGCCAGCGCTGGCCTTGCCATGGCCTTCAGCGGTTTCTTTTTCGAGCGTCGCCAGCGCATCGCGCACCAGTTGGTGCGCCTTTTCGATCACCTCTGGCGCCACCTTGGGTTTGGCGACACGGGCTGGCTTGCTGGCCGCTGCTGAAGCAGCCGCAGCGGCGGCGGCCTCCGTGGGCAGGCCACGGGCAGCGCGCAATTCGTCCGCCCACACCGGCACAGGAGGCAGGGGCGCGGAGACATCTTCTGCCGCTGCAGCCGCCTGGGCGACTGCGGGCTGAAAAGCCTCCCACACCACCAGCAACTGGGTGCGAGAGGCATCCAGCAAAGGGGGGAACCGCGCTTCGACGCTCGCCCAGCTCGCATCGCCCGTGAGCTCCTGGGCCTGCTCCTGCCAGCGCGCGACATCGGCGCGCAGCAGCTCCAGCGCAGTATGGGCATCACGCCAGGGTTTGGTGGAAAGCACTTCAATGCGCTGCGCCAGCAGCACAGCGGCCTCGCGCTGCACCTGCACGCGGTGCTGCAGGTCTTCAATGACCTTCACACGGTCCGCCAGCTGCACCTTGAGCTGCGACAGCGGCTCGCGCGACAGAGGCGCACCCGCCTTGGCGGCATCCCGCTGCCAGGCCAGGGCATCTGCAATATTGAGCTTGGGGGCCGCCAGCAGTGCCTGGGCCTTGTCCGCCCATTCGGCCGCAATAGCCTCTTGCCCCTTGGCACGGCGGATTTCGTCCAGCCGTTCGCGCACGGCGCGGGCTGCGCCCTTGTCACGTCCGCTCAACTCCTTGAACACCTCCTGCAGCTGCTCAGGCGCTGGCTGCGTGGCCAGCCAGTCACGGATGCGGGAAGCGCGCTCACCCGACGTAGCGGCAGAAAAAGCGCCGCCGGTCAGCGCATCGAGCGGGTGCGGCTCGTGGGTTTTGGCCGGGGCCGGATTCACTTCAGGTGCGTCGGACATTTTGCTGCGGGAAAAAAATGGAAACATGGATCCAATGGATTACGAAGGCATCCCTGGCGCAGGGCCTGGGGCCGTGCCCGAGCGACCGCACCATGCGCACGCCAGGGCAACAAAAGGGCTATTTTCACCGGATTGGGCCAGCAAGCCATGGCGGGGAGCATCGTCCACACCAGCCAGGTGATCTGGCACAAGGCTTTGCGAGGCAGGCCGCCCCGCTGATGGACCTCTGCGAGAACGCCGCGCGACACTCCGGGCGAAAGGTCGCCACTCTAGGGAACAGCCCCCATTATCTATATATGAGACAGCGCCGCCCACCCACAAGGCGAAGCACCAATAAGAAAGCCCGACGAGCAGTGCCTGAAGGGCCTGCCCGCCGGGCTTGACGGCTGACACAACGGTCTTTGCCATCGGTCGCGATGCGGAGAGAAAGGTCCGCATGGCGAGGAGGCAAGGTATTGCCTCCAGGGGTTGCCATGGAAGCGGCATCTGCTGCACCTTGGCACTGAATGCCCTCGGAGGGAGACTTCGCTTCGTCTGGCGATGCCTGAAATCTACAGGCGCCTCCACCTTATCAAACTCACTCGGCCAACTCAAATCGGATTCTCAATGGCGGAGAAAAGCCCGATTGAATTTGACATGGAGATGTCAGCCACCACCGGCCCACCCACAGCGCTGAACAGCCCCTGACCCCACAAAAACTGTGATTTTTCACATGCTTTTCATAATTTTTATGTCTTAAAAATAGTTTTGTTAGTATTGACTATGCATTTAGTGAGCTTCTAGAATCCGCCAGCCCCAAAAACAGGGCTAGTACAAACCCCAATCGCTGCCGAACCCGGCTAAGTCAACCCAGGGCGCCAAGCACTCCACAGACGTGCAGCCCGGACTTGATGGCGTACCAATCCAGGCGATCTGCCAGCAAAGCACAGTCCCCCGCGACTGCCCCGCTCCACTGGCCCGCTTCAGAAAGGAAGAGCTATGACAGCGTCAGGAAAAATAGTCTCCGGCGTGCGAACCTTCGCGGCCGACGTGACCGAAGGTTTTCTTGAAATCACCCACAACAGCTTCGCCCTCATCGGCTTGGCCGTTGCCTTTGTCGTCATTGCCCTCACTGCACGGCCCGACCTGCGCCAGGCTGGTGAAGAGCAACTGATGAACTGGCTGCAAGCCCGCCAGGTTGAAATGCTGGGCATGCCCATCGAGCCGGAAGCCAGCGAGCGCGCTACGGCGGTGAACCCCAAGGATCTGCCCAAGGAGCAGGCAGCCGTGGCCTTCTGGCTCAGCAAAAAGTACCGCGTGGCGCCTGAGCCCCTGAGCGCTCTGGTGGCCGAGGCCTACGAGATTGGCACCCGCGCCAAGATCGACCCCACCCTGATCCTGGCCATCATGGCCATTGAGTCGAGCTTCAACCCGTTTGCCGAAAGCGCCGTGGGCGCACAGGGGCTCATGCAGGTGATGACCCGCGTGCACACTGACAAGTACCAGAACTTTGGCGGTCACTTTGCAGCCTTTGACCCGGTGAGCAACCTGCGGGTCGGTGTGAAGGTGCTGCAGGAATGCATCGCTCGCGCTGGCTCGCTCGAAGGCGGCCTGCGCTTTTATGTGGGTGCAGGCAACATGGCCGACGACGGAGGCTATGCCGCCAAGGTGATGGCGGAACATTTGCGCCTGCGCCAGGTGGCCGGCGGTCGCGCAGTGCCTTTCAATCCTCCGCCCTCCTTGTCTACCCAGGCTCCCGTGCAGAGCATCCCCGCAGCGGTGCCCCGCACCACAGCCCCTGCAGCAGCCAGCGACAAGGTGGCTTTGCTGACACCTGGCCTGTAACCCTGCAGGCTCCCGGCACCCAGGCAACAACCCTGGCGCCCAGCGGTTCGGACGGTGCAGCACTGGCGCCGTGTCGGCTACACTAACGGGGTACGCGACTGGCGATAGGCGCAGCATCCAGCCACTGGATGTTGCCGCTGACGTGGAAACCAGCAAGAACCTACTTCTTGTGAACCACTGGGAAGCGTGCCGCAGGGGCCCTGCCCCATGCGTTCAGCCGTTCGCCTGGGCAGCCCTTGTTTCAAGGGACACAAGTTCATAGGACTGCCAATCATGTACGACCGCAAAATTCTTGTCGAACAAACCGACCCCGAGCTGTTTGCCGCCATCCAGGCGGAGAACGCGCGCCAAGAGCACCACATCGAGCTGATCGCCAGCGAGAACTACGCCTCCCCCGCCGTGATGTGGGCCCAGGGCACCCAGCTGACCAACAAATACGCAGAAGGCTACCCAGGCAAGCGCTACTACGGTGGCTGCGAGCATGTGGACGTGGCAGAGCAACTGGCCATCGACCGGGTCAAGCAGCTGTTCGGCGCAGAAGCCGCCAACGTGCAGCCTCACTGCGGCGCATCGGCCAACGAGGCCGTGTTCCTTGCCTTCTTGAAGCCCGGTGACACCATCATGGGCATGAGTCTGGCCGAAGGCGGCCACCTGACGCACGGCATGCCGCTGAACATGTCTGGCAAGTGGTTCAACGTGGTGTCCTATGGCCTGGATGCCAACGAAGCCATCGACTACGAAGCGATGGAGAAAAAAGCGCACGAGACCAAGCCCAAGCTGATCATCGCCGGTGCCTCGGCCTACAGCCTGCACATCGACTTTGCACGTTTTGCCAAGGTGGCCAAGGACGTGGGCGCGATCTTCATGGTGGACATGGCCCACTATGCCGGCCTGATTGCCGCCGGTGTGTACCCCAACCCCGTGCCCCACGCCGACGTGGTCACATCCACTACGCACAAGAGCCTGCGCGGCCCCCGTGGCGGCATCATCCTGATGAAGGCACAGCACGAGAAGGCCATCAACAGCGCCATCTTCCCCGGCCTGCAAGGCGGCCCGCTGATGCACGTGATCGCTGCCAAGGCCGTAGCCTTCAAGGAAGCGCTGCAGCCCGAGTTCAAGGCCTACCAGGAGCAAGTGGCCAAGAACGCCAAGGTCGTGGCGGAGACGCTGACCGCACGCGGCCTGCGCATCGTGTCCGGCGGCACGCAAAGCCACGTGATGCTGGTGGACCTGCGCGCCAAGGGCATTACCGGCAAGGAAGCCGAGGCCGTGCTGGGCGCCGCCCACATGACCATCAACAAGAACGCGATCCCTAACGACCCTGAAAAGCCGATGGTGACCAGCGGCGTGCGCATTGGCACCCCCGCCATGACCACGCGTGGCTTCAAGGAAGAAGAAGCCCGCATCACGGCCAACCTGATTGCCGATGTGCTGGACAACCCCCGCGACGAAGCCAACATCGCCGCCGTGCGTGCCAAGGTCAACGCCCTGACCGCTCGTTTCCCGGTCTACCGTTAAGCAACAAGCGGTCCTCAGCGCCCATGAAGTGCCCCTTCTGCAGCCACCTCGAAACGCAAGTTGTTGAAACGCGGGTGTCTGAGGATGGGGTCTTCATCCGCCGCCGCCGCCAGTGCGGCGCGTGCGACAAGCGCTTTACCACCTACGAGCGGCCGGAAGTGAACTTCCCGGCCATCGTCAAAAAAGACGGCCGGCGCATTGAATACGACCGCAGCAAGCTGCTGGGCTCTTTCAACCTGGCGTTGCGCAAGCGCCCGGTCAGCACCGACCAGATCGACAGCGCCATCGAGCGCATCGAAGAAAAGCTGCTCAACCTGGGCCAGCGCGAAGTGATCTCCAGCCGCATTGGCGAGCTGGTGATGCGCGAGCTCAAGAAGCTCGACAAGGTGGCTTACATCCGCTTTGCCAGCGTGTACCGCAGCTTTGAAGACATCGACGACTTTCGCGCCATGGTGGATGAGGTGCGCAAGTAGCCAATCGCGCTCCAGGGTGGCCGTCACGCGGATGACCGCCCCTACGCAGCCCCCGCCCCTGCTACCTCGTCTGGCCAATGCAGAGCGCGGCACCGTTGGCACACATTGCGCACTCCCAGGTTCTGCCATGGCCCTGCGCGTGTCGCGCAAGCTACTCTGCAATTGCTACTAATTTGATAGCTATCGCAGCATGATGGACTAACGCTTCAAGCAGTTTTTGCATCAAAACTGCCATCCAACACTCCGGCAAGCACTGCGCAGGTGCCTGACAATGCGCGCGGTGAAAACCCGCCACTTCCTGCAGCTGGTGCTGCTGTCCGCCCTGTGGGGCGCTTCCTTTTTGTTCATCCGCATCGCCAGCCCGGTACTGGGTCCGAATGTGATGGCCGCGCTGCGCATTGGGCTGGCCACTCTCACGCTGATCGGCATCATGCGCTGGGCGGGTGAGCCCTGGCCCTGGCGCCACTGGCGGGAGCTGCTGGGGCTGGGTGCGCTGACGGTGGCAGCGCCTTTTCTGCTGTACGCCTGGGCGGCCCTGCACCTGCCAGCGGGCTACAGCTCTCTGCTCAACACCATGGCTGTGCCGTTTGGCGTGATCGCCGCCGCCTGGATGAAGGAAGACACGCTGAGCACGCGCAAATGGGCGGGCTGCCTCTGCGGCTTTGCAGGGGTCGCGCTGATCGTGCAGCTGGGGCCTGTGGCGCCCACCTCGGCGGTACTGCTTGCGGCAGGCGCGTGCGTGACCGCTGCGGCGTGCTACGGCCTGTCTCTCACCTGGATGAAGCGGGCGACCACCCGCATGTCACCGCTGTCGATCGCGGCCGGCATCCACGCCGCTGCCCTGGTGCTGCTGCTGCCCGGGGCGGCCTGGACATTGCCCACCGCACGTTTCACTCCCGAGGCGCTGGCCGCCGTGGCCGTGATGGGCATCGTGACCTCGGGGCTCGCCTACTGGCTCAACCTGCGGGTCCTCAAACATGTCTCGCCCGTGGCCGCCATGAGTTCGGCCTTCATGATCCCGCTGTTCGGCGTGGCCTGGGGCCATATCTTTCTGGGCGAGGCACTGGGGCCGGGCATGCTCTGGGGCGGTGCGCTGGTGCTGGTGGCGACCGGGCTGGTCACCGGCTTCAACCCGCTGCAATGGCTGGGCGCGCTGCGCCGCACAGACGACTAAGCGGCGGAGTCCCCCACCCAGCAAGCACCCAACGCCTTTGGTGCTCCTCAGCGCGCGGCAGGCGCAACGCGGGTGATGCGGTGGGTAGCGGGTGGTGCCACCGGGCTCTGCAGCCGGAAGTACGCCTCCAGCGCATCCAGGTCCAGCTCACCCACGCGCCGGTCCTGGCCTTGCGTCAGCACCGTGAAGTTGTCACCACCGCTGTCCAGAAAGCTGCTCATCACCACACGCACGGACTGCAGGTCTGTCACCGGCGCACCATTCAGCACCATGTGGCTGATGCGCGCCCCGGCGGGCTGGCTCAGGTCGTAGCGGTAACTGAACCCGCTGGACACCGACAGCACCCGGGGCCGCTGCACGGTGTTGCCACCGCTGGCGAACTGCTGCTCCAGCACCGCGCGGATCTGCGCACCCGTGAAGGTCTTGATCACCAGCTGGTTACCAAAAGGCTGCACCGCATACAGCTGGCCGTAACGCACCAGCCCTTGCTCATCCGGCACCAGGTCAGCGCGCAGGCCGCCCGGGTTCATGAAGGACAGCTGCGCACCACCATCCGCAGGCGCTCGTGTGGCCAGCAGCTGGGCGTCCGCCACCAGATTACCCAGCACGCTCTCCAGCGCCGCGTTGGGCTGGCGGCGCATGGCCCCTTGGGCCTGCCCCACTGGACGCTGGGCCAGCGGAATGGCGGCAGCGCGGTAGGTGTCGATGATCTTTTGCACGCCGGGATCTGCAGGGAACGTCGGCACGGCCGTGGTCAGCGGCACCGGCCCCTGGGCGCCCGTGAAGGCCTCGCCCTGCACCACCACATTGCGTGCCGTCTTGCTCACCACACGGCGGGTCTGCGTATCCACGCGCAGCTGGATGTCGGTGAGCAGCGTGCCGTACTGGCCTGCGCTGGTCAGCAAAAAGGGCTTGGCCGGGTTCACGCGGCTGTAGTCGCACACATAGGCCTGGTGCGTGTGGCCCGAGACCACCACATCCACGGCCGGGTCCAGGCGCTCCAGGATGGGCACGATGTCGCCCGACAGACCTGCGCAGCTGGTCTCCTGCACGCCCGCCGTGGTGCCCCCGCCTTCATGGATGGCTACCACAATCACATCGGCGCCTTGGGCCTTGAGCTGAGGGATCAGCGCGTTGGCCGTGGCCGCCTCGTCCTCAAAACGCAGCCCAGCGACCCCGGACGGGCTGACCATGGTCGGTGTGGCCTGCAGCGTGAGGCCAATGAACCCCATGGTGACGGTGACACCGCCTTCGGTAAACCGCTTGATCCCCGTGGCGGGCAGCAGGGTGCGCCCGTCTTCACGCACCGTGTTGGCCGCCAGCAGGCCAAATTGGGCGCCCTCAAAAGGTTTGCTGATGCGGCAAGGCTCGCGCGAGGTGAACTTCTCGCAGCCACCGTTCTGCAGCCGCAGCAGCTCGCGCCAGCCCCGGTCGAACTCGTGGTTGCCGACCGCGTTGAAGTCGATCTGCATGCGGTTGACGGCTTCAATGGTGGGCTCGTCCAGGAACAGCGACGACACCAGCGGCGAGGCACCCACCATGTCACCCGCCGACACCACCGCATGGTGCGGCGACTGGGCCTTGAGGGCGGCCATGGCGCTGGCGAAATACGCCATGCCCCCGGCAGGCGCCAGCACCGGGCCTGTGGGCCCCTGCACCCGATGCGCCATGTGGGGCGGCTCCAGGTTGCCGTGCAGGTCGTTGAAGCCGATGAGGGTGATGTCGATGTGGGCCGGCGCGCTACCCGCCGCAGGGGCGGTGGACGCAATGCCGCTACAGCCAGCCAGCCACAGCGGCACCGCCAAGGCGGCCAGCGCCCTGCGGTAAAAGGCCCGGAACAAGCGGTTGCTCATACAGAGGCACCGCCCCAGGGACGGTGGGAGTTGGTTTTACAGAAACGAGGCCTGGATCGGCGGCACAGGCGGCACCACATCGCCGCACTGGGCACGGTGGCGCAGCGCGTGCTCCATCACCACCAGCGCCAGCAGCGCCTCGGCAATCGGCGCGGCGCGAATGCCCACGCAGGGGTCGTGGCGGCCCTTGGTGATCACCTCGGTGCTCTTGCCGTGGATATCGATGGACTCGCGCGGGCTGATGATGGAGCTGGTGGGCTTGATCGCAATGCTCACCTCCAGGTCTTGCCCCGTGCTGATGCCGCCCAGCACGCCACCGGCGTTGTTAGTGCGAAAGCCCTGCGGCGTCATCGAATCGCCGTGCATGGTGCCCCGGTGGGCCACGCTGGCAAAGCCCGCGCCAATCTCCACGCCCTTCACCGCGTTCAGGCCCATCATGGCGTGGGCGATGTCGGCGTCAAGCTTGTCATACAGCGGCTCGCCCAGGCCCACCGGCACGCCCGTGGCCTGCACACGGATGCGGGCGCCGCACGAGTCACCCGCCTTGCGCAGGGCGTCCATGTAGTCCTCGTACTGCTGCACGTCGGCCACGGGGGCAAAGAAGGGGTTGGCGCGTACGTAATCCCAACTCTCGAAAGGGATGGGCAGCTCGCCCAGCTGCGTCATGCAGGCGCGGAACTGGGCACCGTACTGCTGTGCCAACCACTTCTTGGCCACGGCGCCTGCGGCCACCGTGGGCGCCGTCAGGCGGGCCGACGAGCGGCCGCCACCACGCGGGTCGCGGATGCCGTACTTGTGCCAGTAGGTGTAGTCGGCATGGCCGGGGCGGAAGCTCTCGGCGATGTTGCTGTAGTCCTTGCTGCGCTGGTCGGTGTTGCGGATCAGCAGGGCGATGGGGGTGCCGGTGGTCTTGCCCTCGTACACGCCAGAGAGGATCTCCACCGCGTCGGGCTCGTTGCGCTGCGTGACGTGGCGGCTGGTGCCAGGGCGGCGCCGGTCCAAGTCGGCCTGGATGTCAGCCTCGGTGAGCGGCATGCCGGGCGGGCAGCCGTCAATCACGCAGCCAATGGCCGGGCCGTGGGATTCACCAAAGTTGGTGACTGCGAATAGGGTACCGATGGTGTTGCCGCTCATGGGGCGGGATTATTCCAGACACGCAGCACCAAGGACGGAAGTGCCAAGCCCTTTTCCCAATTGGCGAATGCTCCAGCCAACGATATAGTGAACCGGAGAGCAAGATGGGAGGCCACCATTGATCCAAGTCTTCGCAGCGTCGCAGTACGCAAAACGGCTTCTGGCACGCGCGTCGCTAGCCTTGACGGCGCTGGCGGCCTCCGCGCAGGCCAACGCACCTCTGGACGTGCGCATTGCTTTGGTGATAGGCAATTCGGCCTATTCTGGTTCTGCAGCCCTGTCGAATCCCGCCAATGATGCAAAGGCCATGTCGGAACAACTGCGCAAGCTGGGTTTCCAGGTGCTTGAGTTGCGCGATGGATCTCGCAGCCAGATGACGGAGGCCATTGAAGATGCGCGCAAGCGGCTTCACGGCAGGAGCGGCGTGGGCATGCTGTATTACGCGGGGCACGGAGTCCAGATTGACTGGCGCAACTACATGGTGCCTGTCGACGCACGTCCTAGAAGCCAAACTGAAGTCGTGGCACAGGCGGTCGATGTGGAATCTGTGATCAACGCTTTCAAGCAGGCGGGCAACCGCGTCAATATCCTGGTACTCGATGCCTGCCGCAACAACCCCTTCGAAGGTACGGCGTCCGTCAAGGGGCTGGCGCAGCTCGATGCTGTGCCAGGGACGTTTCTCGCCTACGCCACCGCGCCAGGCAATGTCGCGGACGATGGAGAAGGCGAGAACGGCCTGTACACAGGTTACCTGCTACAGGAAATGGCCAAGCCCATCTCCCGCATCGAGGATGTGTTCAAACGCGTGCGCCTGCAGGTACGGCAAAAGAGCCGTGGCAACCAGATTCCATGGGAGAGCACAAGTCTGGAGGAAGACTTTGTCTTCAATGATGGTCGGGGCGCAGGCTCGGTGGTTGCCGTCGCGCCCCCGCCCAAGCCCCGGCCAGAAGAGCGCGACCAGATATTTCTCCGCGAAAAAGTGGAGTGGGACCGCATCAAGCAGTCACACAACCCGGACGATTTCTACGCATTTTTGCATGCCTACCCCTCTGGCGCGATCAGTGAAGCCGCTCAGAGCCGGCTCAACCAGATATCCCAGCCTTTGGTCACGGCAACTCCCGTACAGGGGCGCCACTCTGTGCAGCGAGATGTGCAGGTCGGCGACGAGATCGAGTACGTTTACCGGGACTATCTCACCAACCTGGAGACACGCCGGGAAACACTCCGTGTCACATCGATCAAGGATGGCCTCGTCGAAATCAACAACGGCAAGCAAATCGTGACCCTCGCGGGGGGCACCGTCCGCAATGACATGGGCATCGACTTTGACCCTCCCCTCCAGTCACTGCCCGCCGATGAGTTTCAGATCGGAAAAAAATGGGTCAGCCGGTCGCAAGAAACAATGCCCAAAAACATCCAGACGCCGATTGGCGACGTGGGATGGGTAGAGCAGGAAATGAAAGTGGCAGCCTACGAACAAATCACCGTGCCGGCGGGCACGATGTACGCCTACCGCATCGAGGCCAGCTTGCGGTCATACAGGGGGCTGTCTGGAAAAGTCACCTATTGGGTTGATAGCCGCGGAACCATCGCAAAGTACGTCCGACGGGCCAAAGTCAGTTTGCACAACGGGATGACACGGGACAACAGTTGGACGCGGGAAGTAGTACGCATCCACAAGCCACGGTAGTTCGGATTCCATGCTCCTGAAAAGGTGCCTGCCGGTCAACTGCCGAACGGTCCGTAAAAATCCACGCGGCGTTCAAGGCCCTCTGGAACAACCGATCTTCCGCGCCCCCATCACGAATACGTGGTGCGGCAAAAGGACAGCTTCACAAGCAGGACGGTTGGACACATCCTGCTTGGCAGGGCCATGGGTGCTTGCTAGCATCCAGCATCGATTTTTGGGACATTCATGCCCGCTTTAATGCCGCCTCTTCCGGGTCCAGCATCGCCGACCTGTACCTCCGCGCCCGCGGCCCTGGCGGATACACCGCTGCGCCGGGCCCTTGATGCCAGCGACAACGCTGTCGTGATGACCAACAGCTCCAAGCGTGTGGTGTATATCAATGAAGGATTCACGCGGTTGTTTGGCTACCAGCCCGCCGAGGTGCTGGGCAGGCACCTGAGCGAGGTCTTGCTCGGCCCCCACTCCGATCCGGACCTGCTCGAAAGCATCCGGGGCAATGTGCTGACCAAAGGCAGTTTTCGTACGGACACCCTGCTTTACAGCAAGGCGGGGCAACCCCGCTGGGTGTCCCTGGTGATCAATGCGTCCGACGAAAGCTCCGGCGGACCGGGGGGCAGCATTTCGATCCTGACCGACATCACGCTCACCAAGATGCACGAGGTCCTGCAGACGCACGTGCTGGAGGGCATGGTCAACGAGTTGCCCCTTCCCGAGCTGATGGCCCTGGTCTGCCGCGAGGTCGAACGCATCGCGCCCGAGGTCACCGCCTCCATCCTGGCGGTAGATGCACAAGGCCGGTTGCACCCGCTGGCAGCGCCCAGCCTGCCAGCCACCATCAGCCGCGCGCTGGACGGACTGGCGATTGGCCCCCAGGTAGGGTCGTGTGGCACCGCCGCCTTCCGCAACGCGCCCGTGGTGGTCACCGACATGGCCACAGACCCCCTCTGGGCTGACTACCAGGAATTGTTTGCCCCGAGCGGCATGCGCGCCTGCTGGTCCAGCCCCATTCGCGACCACCGGGGCCAGCCGATTGGCACCTTTGCGTTTTACTTCCGCGAACCGCGCGCACCCGACGCGCTGCATCAGCGCCTTGTCGATGTATGCCTGCACCTGTGTGCGCTGGCCATCGAACGCAACAGCACGCACGAGCGTATCCACCAGCTCGCGTTTTTTGATGTGCTGACCGGGCTGCCAAACCGGGCCCTGTTTCGCAGCAGCGGAGAGCGGGCGCTGGCCGACCTGCAGCGGGGGCGCCATACCGGCGCGCTGCTGTTCCTCGATCTGGACCGGTTCAAGCAGGTCAACGACACCCAGGGGCACGCCGCAGGCGATGCGCTGCTGAGCGAGGTGGCCCAGCGCCTGACCCAAGGCCTGCGTGCGCGTGACCTGATCGCGCGCCTGTCGGGCGATGAATTTGTGCTGCTGCTTTCCGAATGCACCACCGAACAGGCCGTGCAAAGCGCCCAGCGCCTGCTGCACGACATTGCCCAGCCGCTGGACATCTTCGGGCAGACCCATGTGCCCCACGCGAGCATCGGCATTGCGATGTTTCCGAACGATGGAGACACCATCGACACCCTGCTGCGCCATGCCGACCAGGCCATGCACCAGGCCAAAAGCGACCATCGCCACAGCCTGCAGCTGTTCAGCGCCGAGATGAACCGCCGTGCCCAGGAGCGCGCCTCGCTGGAGCGCGCGCTGCAGCAGGCACTGTCCGACCGCAGCCTCACGCTGCACTACCAGCCGCAGGTTCTCAGCAGTTCCCCCGGCACCTTGCACGGTGTGGAGGCTCTGGCGCGCTGGAACCACCCGCAGTGGGGCATGGTGCCGCCGTCGCAGTTCATCCCCGTGGCCGAGGACGCCGGGCTGATCCATGAGCTGACCCTGTGGCTGCTGGACGAAGCCTGCCGCCAGCTGGCGGCCTGGCGCGCTGCAGGCCACGACGTGCCCTGCGTGGCCATCAACCTGTCGGGCCGCAGCTTCCACCGGCCGGAGTTTGCGCAGGAGATCAGTGATGCGCTGCAGCGCCATGGCCTGCGCGCCAGCGATGTGCTGCTGGAGATCACGGAGAGTGTGATGATGGATGCGCGACCCGTCACGCTGCAGAACATCGAGGCCCTGCACCACCAGGGCTTCAAGCTGTCGCTGGATGACTTCGGCACCGGCTATTCCAGCCTGAGCTACCTGCACCGCCTGCCCATCAGCGAGCTCAAGCTCGACATGGCTTTTGTGCAGGACCTCACCACCAGCGCCACAGCGCGCGCCCTCACGGTGTCGGTGCTGAGCATTGCGCACAGCCTGGGCATGGTGGTGGTGGCCGAGGGGGTGGAGACCACCGGCCAGCAGCAGTGGCTGCAGACCCACGGCTGCCCGGTCATGCAGGGCTACCTGTTCGGCAAGCCGCTACCACCCGATGAGATCGAGGCCTGGCTCTGCGCCCAGGCGCCTCGCCCCTATCGCTGACCTGGCTAGAGGCACATCTGTGCCGTCACGCCGGGGCGTGGGCCTCACGCCCTGCCCACAACCTCAGGTACGGGGTTCTTCTTCCGGCCAGTCGCGGATGTAGGCCTTGAGCATCTTGTTCTCAAAGTTCTGGCTGTCCACCACGGCCTTGGCCACGTCATAGAAGCTGATCACGCCCATCAGCATGCGGCGGTCCATCACGGGCATGTAGCGTGCGTGGCGGTCCAGCATCATGCGGCGCACTTCGTCCATGTCGGTTTCAAGCGTGCAGGTCAGGGGCGCATCGTCCATGGCCGTGCGCACCAGCATCGTGCCCACGCTGCCGCCGTTCTTGACCAGCGCCTGGATCACTTCGCGGAAGGTGAGCATGCCCACCAGGTCGCCATGCTCCATCACCACCAGCGAGCCAATGTCGCGCTCTGCCATCAGGCTCACGGCACCCGCCAGCGGCTCGTCCGGCGATGCGGTGTAGAGGGTGTTGCCTTTGACGCGAAGGATGTCGCTGACTTTCATGGTGCGGAGTCTCCGGGGGATCGGGAAGAATCGGAAAGAGTATGTGTGGGCCCGCACACACCAGCACATCCGCTGGGGTTGCCCAGGTGCTGCAGGCTGTTTGTCAGCAAATATAGCCCACAATGCCCGCCTGCATTGACAACATGGGAGACACACAGATGCCCGGTTACTCCGACCCCGGCTTTGACACGCTCGCGCTGCACGCAGGCGCCAGCCCCGACCCCGCCACCGGCGCGCGCGCCGTGCCCATCCACCTGACCACCTCGTTCGTCTTCGAGTCGAGCGACCACGCCGCGTCCCTCTTCAATCTGGAGCGCGGCGGCCATGTGTACAGCCGCATCAGCAACCCCACCAATGCGGTACTGGAGCAGCGCGTGGCCGCCCTGGAAGGCGGCGTGGGCGCGATCGCCACCGCCAGCGGCCAGGCTGCACTGCACCTGGCGATTGCCACGCTGATGGGCGCAGGCAGCCACATCGTCGCCAGCACGGCGCTGTATGGCGGTTCGCAGAACCTGCTGCACTACACGCTGTCGCGTTTCGGAATCGAGACCACCTTCGTCAAACCCGGCGACATCGACGGCTGGCGCGCCGCTGTGCGCCCCAACACCAAGCTGTTTTTTGGCGAGACTGTGGGCAACCCTGGCCTGGATGTGCTGGACATACCCACCGTATCCTCCATCGCGCACGAGGCAGGCGTGCCGCTGCTGGTGGACTCCACCCTCACCTCGCCCTGGCTCATCAAGCCTTTTGAACATGGAGCGGATCTGGTCTACCACTCGGCCACCAAGTTCCTCTCGGGCCATGGCACGGTGGTGGGGGGCATCGTGGTGGACGGAGGCAGCTTTGACTGGGACGGTCCAAAGTCGGCCGGCAAATTCGCCGAGCTGACGCAGCCCTACGATGGCTTTCACAACATGGTGTTCACCGAAGAGAGCACCGTGGGCGCCTTTCTGCTGCGCGCGCGGCGCGAGGGCCTGCGCGACTTTGGCGCCTGCATGAGCCCGCACACCGCCTGGCTCATCCTGCAAGGCATCGAGACCCTGCCGCTGCGCATGGCACAGCACATGCGCAACACGGAGAAGGTGGTCGATTTTTTGGCCGCGCAGCCGTTTGTGTCGCGCGTGGGTCACCCGTTGCTGGAGTCTCACCCCAGCCACGCCTTTGCGCAAAAGCTGCTGCCACGCGGTGCGGGCTCCGTGTTCAGCTTTGACCTCAAGGGCAACCGCGAGCAGGGCAAAAAGTTCATCGAAACCCTCAAGGTCTTCAGCCACTTGGCCAACGTGGGCGACTGCCGCAGCCTGGTGATCCACCCGGCCAGCACCACGCATTTCCGCATGAGCGACGAAGCACTGGCGGGCGCAGGCATCAGCCAGGGCACGATCCGCCTGTCCATCGGCCTCGAAGACGCCGACGACCTCATCGACGACCTCAAGCGCGCGCTGAAAGCCGCCGAAAAGGCAGCAGAAAAGGCGGGGGCCTGACCATGCACATCCAAGTCAACGGCGCCGCCATCTACTGCTACACCGGCGGCAAGGCATTTGATGCCGCCAAACCGACCGTGGTGTTCATCCATGGCGTGCTCAACGACCACAGCGTGTGGGCCCTGCAAAGCCGCTACATGGCCAACCACGGCTGGAACGTTCTGGCCATCGACCTGCCCGGCCACTGCCGCAGTGGCGGCGATGCCCCCGCCACGGTGGAGCAAGGCGCGGACTTCATCGGCGCGCTGCTGGATGCCGCGGGCGTGCAGCGCGCGGCGCTGGTAGGCCACAGCTGGGGTTCCCTCATCGCCATGGAAGCCGCTGCGCGCCTAAAGGACCGCATCAGCCACCTGGTGCTGGTGGGCACCGCCTTCCCGATGAAGGTGTCGCCCGCACTCATCGAGGCCTCGCAGACCGCCCCGGAGAAGGCGATGCGCATGGTCAATGTGTTTTCCCGCAGCACCCTGTCTGCGCCCCCGTCGGCCCTGGGCCCGGGCACCTGGGTGTTTGGTGCAGGCATGGCGCTGGGGCGCAAGGTGCTGCGCAGCAACACGGCAGTCAACGTGTTCCACCGAGGGTTTGTGGCCTGTGACAGCTATGCCGGTGGCGAAGCGGCCATGGCGCAACTGACCTGCCCCGTGCTGTTTGCGCTGGGCAGCCAGGACCAGATGACGGCGCCCAAGGCGGCACAGGGTCTCGTCAAGGCTGCCCAGGCGGTGGGCAAGCAGGTGCAGATCACCCACCTGCCCGTGGGCCACAACCAGATGACCGAGGCGCCGGAAGAAACACTGGCCGCCATCCGCGACTTCCTGGCCCGGTGAGCCCCCAAACCCCGGCGCGCAGGCAGCCCGCCGGGGTTTCAATAGCCGGTTCAGGGTGGCAGACCCGTTGGCGACAGCACCCCCGCACTGCCCCGCTGGTGCGCACCGAGGCCACGGCGTATAACGCGGGCAGAGCCTCAACGCCGCCCGGAGACAACGCCATGACCACCCAGACTGCCGCCTCGCAACCTGCGCCCGCCACCGACCCTCGTGCCTTCAAAAGCTTTGCGGACTTCTACCCGTTCTACCTGAGCGAGCACAGCAACCGCACATGCCGCCGCCTGCACTTTGTGGGCTCCACGCTCACCCTGGTCTGCCTGACCATGCTGTTGGCCACGGGCAAGCCCCAGTACCTGCTGTACGGCCTGCTCTGCGGCTACGGCTTTGCCTGGGTGGGGCACTTCGGCTTTGAAAAGAACAAGCCCGCCAGCTTCAAGCGCCCGCTGTACAGCTTCATGGGCGACTGGGTCATGTACAAGGACATCTGGACGGGTAAAGTACCCCTGTGAGATGACTTGGAGCCCCAGAGGCTGGAAGCGCTAGTGCAACATGCCTTTTTAGCTATTATTTGTATAGCAATGAGCCGCTATTTGAAGGCAGTCATTCACCCCGGTCAACGCGCCTGCAGCACATCCGCCATGTGCAAGCTTTCGAGCCTGGCGTTGACCCACAGCGGCCCCAGGCTGTCCACGCGCTGCAGCAGCAAGCGCTGCACCAGGGGCGCAAGCAAGGTGCTTTCCGGGTCGGCCAGCAGCACATAGCGGGACTCGGGCACGTCGGCCGCACTCACCGCAGCATCGGCCACCTGTCCAACCCAGTCCAGCGCGGTCAGGGCTTCCAGCACGGGCTCCAACTGCAATCCATCGACCCGCAGCAACTGGGCCAGCTGGCTGGGGCGCAGGCCCTTGATGGGCTGCTGGCGCGCACGGTGCAGCGCCTGCAGCACCTCCACCGCCAGCTGAAACGTCCAGCCCGCTACCGTGCCGCGCCGTGCCACCCCCGCCAGCAGGCTGGGCAGGTACGCGGTCACCACCGCCCCAAGCAGCACGATGACCCAGGCCACATAGATCCAGACCAGCAAGATGGGCAGCGTGGCAAACGCGCCGTACACCACGGAATAGGTGGGCACCTTGCCCAGGTACACCGCCAGCACCTTCTTGGCCAGCTCGATGCACACCGCGACAAAAAAGCCGCCCGTCCAGGCGTGCCGCCATTTCACCGGCGTGTTGGGCACATAGTGGTACAGCGACGCCATGCCGCCCGCCAGCACCACAAACTGGATCGAATCGAACAGCAACTGCACGCCATCCGGCAGGCGCTTGACCAGCCCGCCCGAGGCCGACATCACATACGAAGTGAGGGCCAAGCTCGCGCCCATCAGCAACGGGCCGAGCGTGATAGCCGCCCAGTAGATCAGCACACGCTGTCCCAGCGGCCGCAGGCGCTGCACGCGCCAGATGTCGTTGAGCGTACGGTCGATGGTCAGGATCAGTGCCAGCGCCGTGGCCAGCAGGATGCTGAACCCCGCCACCCCCAGGCTGCTGGCCTTGGCCGCAAACTGCGTGAGGTAGCCCAACACCTGCCGCGAGATGCTGTCGGGCACCAGGCTGCTGACCAGCCAGCCCTGGAGCGCGTCCTGCAGCTTGCCGAAGATGGGAAATGCGGTGAACACCGCCAGCGCCACGGTGAAAAACGGCACCAGCGCCAGGATGGTGGTGAAGGTGAGGCTGCTGGCCGTGAGGCCCAGGTGGTCCTCACGAAAGCGCTCGCGCAGCGTCTGGGCCGTGGTCTTCCATGGGAAGTGCGACAGCTCATTGATCAACGCCTCGGTGCGTGACGCTACTGTCTGTATGGAAAAAGGCATGGCCGATATGATGCCACCCCAATGACTGCCTCCCCCGCCATCCCTCTCACACCGTCCGACAACGGCGTTGCCGCCACACGCTGGGTAGCCACCGGCAGCCTGCTCGCCCTGATTGTTCTGTGCCTGGCCTGGGAACTGGTGCTGGCCCCCTTGCGCCCAGGCGGCACCTGGCTGGCGATCAAGGCCCTGCCGCTGTGCATCCCGCTGGCAGGCATCCTGAAAAACCGCATGTACACCTACCGCTGGGTCAGCCTGGTGATCTGGCTGTACTTCACCGAAGGCGTGGTGCGCGGCTGGGGCGACAAGCCCCCATCGCAATGGCTGGCCTGGGGCGAAGTGGCCTTGTGCCTCGTGCTGTTCACCGCCTGCACGCTGCATGTGCGCGTGCGCCAGCGCAACGCCAAGGCAGCCGCCGCTGCGGCGGAAGCCAGCGCAGCGCCACCCGCCCCCTGATGCCCATGTCGCAGCACTCCGCTACCCGATCAACCCACTGAACCCGTCGCTTCACCCATGACCACCTTGCTCGACACCCTGCGCACCATCGTCGGCCCCGCCCATGTGCTCAACGAAGGCGATCTCACCGCTTGGGAACAGGACTGGCGCCGCCGCGTGCGCGGCAAGGCCCTGGCCGTGGTGCGCCCTGCCAATACGCAAGAGGTGGCCGCTGTGGTCAAGGCCTGTGCGGCAGCGGGCACCGCGATCGTTCCGCAAGGCGGCAACACCGGTCTGGCCGTGGGCTCGACGCCCGATGACAGCGGCACACAGATCGTGCTGAGCCTCACGCGCATGAACGCGGTGCGCAGTGTGGACACCGACAACCTGACCATGACGGTAGAAGCGGGCTGCATCCTGCAGAACCTGCAGGACGTGGCCGAGAAGGCCGGCGTGCTCTTCCCTCTGAGCCTCGCTGCCGAGGGCAGCTGCACCATTGGCGGCAACCTGGGCACCAACGCAGGCGGCACGCAGGTGGTGCGCTACGGCAATGCGCGCGACCTGTGCCTGGGCCTCGAAGTGGTCACGCCGCAGGGCGAGGTGTGGGACGGCCTCAAGGGCCTGCGCAAGGACAACACCGGCTACGACCTGCGCGACCTGTTCATCGGCAGCGAAGGCACGCTGGGCATCATCACCGCCGCGACGATGAAGCTCTACCCCGAGCCCGCCGCACGCCTCACCGCCTGGGCCGCCGTGCCATCCATGGAGCACGCCGTGGCGCTGCTGGGCTTGGCGCACAAGCAGCTGGGCGCGGGCCTCACGGGCTTTGAGGTGATGGGCCAGTTTGCGCTGAGCCTGGTCGGCAAACACATGCCGCAGCTGCGCGTACCCTTCCTCGGCGACGACAACGCGCCCTGGTGCGTGCTGCTCGAAAACTCCGACAGTGAATCCGAAGAACACGCGCGTGCACGGTTTGAATCGCTGCTGGAGACCGCGTTTGAAATGGGCTGCGTGACCGACGCCGTGGTGGCCGAGAACCTCACGCAGGCGCACCAGCTGTGGCACATCCGCGAGAGCATTCCGCTCGCCCAGGCCGAAGAGGGCCTGAACATCAAGCACGACATCTCGGTGCAGATCTCGCGCATCCCTGCCTTTGTGGCCCACACCGACGCGGTGCTGCAGCGCGAGATCCCCGGCGTGCGCCTGGTCAACTTCGGCCACCTGGGCGACGGCAACCTGCACTACAACGTGCAGGCACCGGCAGAAGGCGACCCCAAGGCCTTCCTGCGCGAGCACGAGGCGCATGTGAACCACCTGGTGTACGAGGCCGTGGCCGAGTTTGGCGGCTCGTTCTCGGCCGAGCATGGCATCGGCGAACTCAAGGCCGACAAGCTCGCCAAGTACCAATCGCCCGTGGCGCTTGGCATGATGCGCGCCATCAAACAGGCGCTGGACCCACAGGGCATCATGAACCCGAAGCGCGTGCTGCAGTAAACCCACAGAAAGCTGACCCATGACCGCTGCCGTGACTGTGCGCCCGGTTCAACCCGAAGACTACGCCGCCTGGCGCCCGCTCTGGGATGGCTACAACGCGTTCTATGGCCGCTTTGGCGCCACCGCGCTGCCGGAGCACATCACGCAAGCCACCTGGCAGCGGTTTCATGACGCGGCAGAGCCCATGTTCTGCCTGGTAGCGCAGGACGATGCCAGCGGCGAGCTGCTGGGCCTCACGCACTATGTGTTTCACCGCAGCATGACGCGCATCGAGCCCGTGTGCTACCTCAGCGACCTGTTCACCCGCGAAGCCGCGCGCGGCCGGGGCGTGGGACGGGCGCTGATCGAAGCGGTGTACGGCGCAGCGCGCGCCGCCCAATCGTCCCGCGTGTACTGGCAAACCCACGAGACCAATGCCGCCGGGCGCCAGCTGTACGACAAGCTGGCCAAGCACCATGGTTTCATCGTGTACGCACAAGAACTTTGACAGCCACCCAAGGTCTGCCCATGACACTGCCTGATCTGCACCGCGCCATCGCCGAACACAAAGGCACGTTCTCCTGTGAGCGCATCAACAAGCCGCAAGAGACCAAAACGGTGAATTTTCAGCACCACATCCAGCCCCCCGCTGCGCTGGATGCCCCCCTGCCCGGTGTGGGCCAGCTCGCCGCTTTCTACGCCACGTTCGGCGGCGTGCTGCTGTACCACGATGCCGACTCGGGCGACGCCGCCCGCTACATCGCCCCGCCCGCTGAATGGCCCACGCTGCAAGAGGCGTTTGAGGGCTGGACGGAACACCTGAGCGACGAAGAACGCGAAGAGATCCTGCCCGACTGGATCGAACACTGCCAAGTGATTGGCGAGACACCCCATTCGGGCAACTACATCCTGATCGCGACCGATGGAGAGTGCGCCGGCCAGGTTTTCGAGTTCGACCACGACGGTTTTGAATTCACCCACGCGGCCGAGGACTTGGTGGACTATGTGCAGCGCCTGCTCCACCTCGACAGCCCCACGCTGGCCAACATCGCTTCGCACATGCGCTTCATCGACAAGAACACGGGGGCGCAGTGGTGGATTCTGGAAATGAGCGACAACCAGAGCCACCGGGTGCGTACCGACGTGTGAGCTGCGGCAGGGCTGGGAGCACCCATCGCTATAAAAATGAGAGCTTTCAGCGCATATAAATTGCGCGCCAGAGGCCATTTTTACTAGAACATTCGCTCTCCCGTCCGTGACCTGAGGGGTGACGCCGCCGCCGAAAAGGTGACGTCACAACACCTTGCGCATTGGCTGTGCCTGTAGCCCCGCCCAGGTTTGCACTGCTCCATGCGGCACATAGCCATGGCGGCGATAAAAGGCCTCCGCAGTGCGTGTGCTCTCCAACCCCAAAGCTGCGAGCCCCACCTCGCGTGCATGGGCCTCCACGTGCTGCAGCAGGCCCCGCCCCACCCCTTGGTGCAAGGCCTTTGGCACCACATAGCAAAGCGCCAGCGTGGCCCGCGCCAGCAGCGCAAAGCCCACCATCGTGTCGCCTCGGTACGCTCCCCATGCTGCAGCGCCCGGCGCGGAGATCCACGCAGCCAGGTTCTCGGGCGTCTTGTTGGCCAGCCAGGCCATCAGGATGGTGGGGTCATGGCCGTGGTCCAGCGCACAGCAGTGGGTGATGGATTGACGGATGACCGTGCAGGCGGCTTCTGCGGCATCGGGGCCCACAGGGATGATGCGGAGAGCTTCGGAGGCTGCGTTGTCGGGCCTCATGCCGATGCGGCCCGCGACAAGCCCACCAGCAACACCGCCAGCAATACGTAGAACAAAGATCCGGCGATGTACAGGCCGCTCGCAGTCACCACGCGTTGACCCTCGCGCCGAAACGACAACGCTCCGGCGGGAGCAAACATGCGGGCTTCCTTGTGGCGCACATGCTCTGTGCCCCAGCGACCCAGGCTGAGCACACGCACCACCAATGCGCCAGTCAATATCAGCAGCACATCGACGGCTGACCACAGCACCGCAACCACAAGATCAGTCATTGGCATCCCCAGCGAATCGGCGACGTTTGATCATAGACGGCCCGCCTCCAAGGGTGCGGGCGCAACCCCGTGTCAGCGCGGGTCTTGGGCTGCGGGATGCTGCTGGCTCCATGCGCGGGCAGCCTCCCAGCCCGGCGGCACGCAGCCTTGCTCCATCACGCACAAACTGGCGCTGGCCAGCGCATGGCGCAGCGCCTGCTGGCACGCATCGGCCGCCAGCGCTTCGACAAACCGCACAAAGCTCGCACCACCGGCAGCCTGCAATTGCCGCAGCAAATGCGCCAGCAGCCCGGCCAGAAAGCTGTCGCCCGCGCCCACGGTGTCCACCACTGGCAGCGGCTGGGCCTCTTTGGCAAAACGCTGGACGCCGTTGCGGTGCAGCAGCCAGGCGCCTTCCGCGCCCAGCGTGAGCGCCAGCAGATGGGCCTGTGGGTTGGCGGCCAGCAGGTGCTGTGCGCGGGCCAGGGCATCCACACCAGGCACGGCCAGATGCTCCAGGTCTTCGTCGCTGGCCTTGATGATGTGGGCATGGGCCAGCGCGGCTTGCACCGTGGTGCGGTAGGCCGCCAGGTCGGGCATGACGGAGGGGCGCAGATTGGCATCGACCACCACACAGCGGCCTGCGGCGCGCTGGGCGGCCAGCCACGGCAGGTAGATGGCCGTGTCACGCGCGTCGAGCGCCAGCGCGCCGGTGCACACCAACTGCAGCGCGGGCAAGGCGGCGCAGCTATCGCCCAGACCTGCGGCGGACACGGCGCGGTCGGCCACGCCTTCGCGGTAGAAGGCGTAGTCGGGGTGGCCATGTGCGTCGAGATTGACCACGGCCAGTGAGGTGACTTGCTGTACGGGCTCGGGCTGTGCCAGCACCACGCCGTCAGCCACCAGTTGCGCAGCCAGTTCACGCCCAAAACGGTCGCGCGACAGGGGGTTGAGGTACTGGGTGCCCACGCCTTGGCGGGCCAGCGCACGGCACAGGTTGTAGAGCGCGCCGCCCAGGCACGGCAGGTAGCTGCCATCGGGGCGGCGGATCAGGTCGATGAGGGCCTCGCCGGCAATGGCGGCGTGGATGGGCGCTGTGCCGTGGGAAATCGTGGATGCGGAAGTCATGGACGTTTGGGAGGAAGCAGACAGTGCGTCAGAACTGCGATTGCAGCGCGGGGTACAGCGCGACAAAGCGGGCATAGCGTTCGGCCAGCTGGGTTTGTTGTGCGGGCTGTGGCATGAAGGTGGCGTCAGCGGGCAGGGGCTGGCACCAATGGGCTTCGTCACCACCGCAGGCCATGGCCGCCAGGCGCGCGGCCCCCAGGGCGGCTGCGGCGTGTGCGCCCTGCGGGCGCTGCAGCGTGGTGCCCAACGCGCTGGCCAAGAGCTGCGCCCAGGGGTTGCTGCGGGCACCGCCACCGACCAAGGCCAGGGCTGCGTCATCCCGGCGGGCAGCACCACCCTGCCCGGCCCCGGCAGCACGCATGGCATTGAGGCCATCGAGCAGGCCAAAGCCCACGCCTTCCATCACGGCATAGGCCAGGTCCGCCGCTTCGTGCTCGGCCCGCAGGCCCATGAACACGCCGGTGGCAGCCGCGTTGTTGTGCGGCGTGCGCTCGCCACTCAGGTACGGCAAAAACAGCGGCGCCTGCGCCTGGCGGGTGGTGTTGAGGACGCTGACGGCGTCAGACAGTTGCGCCTCGTCGCCACGCCCCATGAGCCGGGTGACCCAGCCAAACGCACTCGCTGCGCTGAGCATGACGGACATGTGGTGCCAGCGCTGCGGCAGCGCATGGGCAAAGGCATGCACGGCGCGCTCGGTGGCAGGCGCAAAAGCGTCCGTCACGCGAAAGACCACACCCGAGGTGCCCAGCGACACAAAGCCCTGCCCCGCAGTGCGGGCGCCCACGCCCACGGCACTGGCGGCGTTGTCGCCCGCGCCAGCAGCCACGACGATGCTGTCACCGAGCCCCCAGCGGCGTGCCACATCGCTGCGCAGTGTGCCTGTGGGCGCACTGCCCTCGGCCAGCGTCGGCATGTGCGAAACATCGAGCCCACAGGCTTGCAACATGGCCGGGCTCCAGGCGCGCGCCTGCACGTCCAGCCACAGCGTGCCCGATGCGTCGGACATGTCGCTCACCATATCGCCAGTGAGTTGCAGGCGCAGCCAGTCCTTGGGCAGCAGCACGGTGCGGATCTGGTCGAACACGGCGGGCTCGTGCGTGCGCAGCCACAGCAGCTTGGGCGCGGTGAAGCCGGGCATGGCGAGATTGCCGGTGATCTGGCGCGAAGTGGGCACCGCCGATTCCAGCTGCGCACATTCGGCGCTGGCGCGGCCGTCGTTCCACAAGATGGCCGGGCGCAGCACCTGGCCCTGCGCGTCCAGCACCACCGCGCCATGCATGTGGCCCGAGAGGCCGATGCCCCGCACCTGCGCCCACGCTGCGGGAGCCTGCGCGCGCAACTGCGCCACGGCAGTCTCCACAGCGGCCCACCAGTCGGCGGGGTGCTGTTCGCTCCAGGTGGGCTGGGGGCGCAGCTGAGGCACGGCGGCATCTGCCGTAGCGACCACAGTGTGCGCATCGTCCAGCAGCAGGAGCTTGACACCCGAGGTGCCTAAATCGATTCCGAGGTACATGGGTGATGGACAGATGTCAGTGATTCACAGTGAAAGCCATGGCCCGGCCTTTGCCTTTGGCGGGCTGCGTGCAGGGGTCACGCAACAAGGGCCTCCCCCCGCCTCTCAGGGTGCAGATCCGGCCGGGGATCAGGAAGTCTTTCCAAACCTGCCCGCGCCCTGCTTGCGGTACTCGCTGGGCGTCATGCCCTTGATGTCCAGAAAGCGGCGGTTGAAGTTGGCCATGTTGTTGAAGCCCACGTCATATGCAATGTGGGTGATGTAGCGCTCGGTCTCCATCAGCAGCTGACACGCGCGGTTCACGCGCACCAGGTTCACGAAGTCGGTGAAGGTATTGCCCGTGGCGCGGCGGAAGAAGCGCGAAAAGCGGCTCTCCGTCATGCCCAGCTCTTGCGCCAGGTCGGCCGCCGACAGCGGGTCGGCCAGGTGGTCGGTGATGCGGCTCACGATGGCGTTGATCTGGTCGAGCTGGGTGTCGTTGTCCTCGCTTTGCAGCTGCGTGCTCGACAGCAGGCGAAAGTCGGTGCAGCGCGCCAGGTCGCTCATGAACTCACAGAAAGCGCCGAACCGGGCGAGCCCCTGGCGCGCCTTGATGCGGTGCCAGTGCTCTTGCGCCTGCGCTTCCATGCCAAAGAACTCCACACCGTGGCGCGCGCGCTCCAGCAGAGGCAGCACCTCGCGCAGCTCGGGGATGGTCTCGCTGCTGGCCACCAGCGGCGCGTGCGAGAACTGGATCACCAGGTCGCGCAGCGGCACGCCGCCTTCGGGCAGGTCCATACTGATCCAGTTGTGCGGCAGGCGCGGCCCGGTCAGCACCAGGTGGCCGGGCTGGAACTGACCGATCCAGTCCCCCACAAAGACCTTGCCAGAGGTGGCCGTGATCAGGTGCAGCTCGTACTCGTCGTGGTAATGCCAGCGCGCCAGCGGCGTGGGAAACCCGTGCGACAAACAACGGATGAAGCCCGCCGTCTCGGGCGACTCGTAGCCCAACGCGGGCGAGCGCACATAGTCGTGCTCCAGCTCGGGCTTGGTCTGGCGCGGGGCGATGGGCATCTTCACGGTCATGGCGATAGTGGGCTCAAATTACACCAGCATCAGGCGCCTGTCCGCTCTGCCACAAAAGCCAACACGCGGGCATAGGCTTTGCTCAACGCGTCTACGAGTCGGGGGTGGCCGGCCATCTCGCCCCACAAGGTCGTGTCGGCTGCAAAGGCTGCCACGGGGTCAGCGGCATCGCAGATGGCATGGGCCACGGCGGGATCCATGGCCTGGTCCTGGTAGCTGTAGGGGATCTGCCCCGCGTGCCAGCGCTGCAGGTAGGCCAGGAACAGCGCGGGCAGCATGGCCACGCTATCGAACGACGCGTTGCGCGCCAGTCGGTCGCGGATGGTGGGCGCAATCATGCCGGGGATCTTGGAGAACGCATCCATGGCCACGCGCTGGTTGGTGTCGGCGATGGCAGGGTTGCCGAAGCGGTCCAGCACCACGTCGCGGTACTGCTCCAGGTTGATGGGGCATGGCTGCTCTGGGGTGTGGAGCACCGGGATCGCGTCGTCGGTGACGTAGTCGTAGGCCATCTGGCGAATGGCCGCGTCGTGTGTGCCTTCGTGGATGTACTGGTAACCCGCCAACGTGCCCGCCCAGGCAATGCAGCTGTGGGTGGCGTTGAGCAGGCGGATCTTGGCCTCTTCGTGCGCCTGCACCGACCGCACCATCTCGACGCCGACCGTTTCCCACGAGGGGCGGCCTGCGATGAAGTCGTCTTCGATGACCCACTGGATAAAGCTTTCACCCATGAGTGCGGCCTTGTCGCCCCAACCCGTTGCAGCCCTCACGCGCTCGGCCACATCGGGCGTGGGGCGCGGCGTGATGCGGTCCACCATGGCGTTGGGGCTGGTGGTGTTCTGCTCTACCCACTCTTTGAGTGGCGCATCGCCCAGCGCCTCGATGAACTGCAGCAGCCCGCCGCGCGAGCGGTCGCCGTTGTGGCGCAGGTTGTCGCAGTTCATCAGCGTCACAGCGCCTGCACCGGCTGCCCTGCGCGCGCGCAGGATGCTGACCAGGCCGCCATAGATGGTGTGACCTGCCTGGCCCGCCTTCACGGCCGCCAGGTCGGCGCGCAGGTCGGCAAAAGTGGGCCAGTCGAGCTGGTTCTGGGCATCCAGGTAGTAGCCCGCTTCGGTCACCGTGAAGCTGATGATGCGGGTGGCGGGGTCGGCACCCATGGCAATCAGCGGGGCCAGGTCGTCCTGGTAGGGGATCACACGCTGGATCGACTCGATGACGGTGTAGTTGCGCTCGCCTTGGGGGGTGACGGTTTCGAGCGTGTAGCGCCCATCCTGCGCTTGCAGCGCCGCGATGGTGTCGGCCATGTCGGGGCGCAGGTTGCCGCCTGCGATGGCCCAACCCGTGTCGCCCTGCTGGCGCAATGCGTGAACGTAAACGGCCTGGTGGGCGCGGTGGAACGAGCCCAGGCCCAGGTGCAGGATGAAATTCATGGTGCGTGACTGCGGGTTTCTAGAGATCAAAGTTCGTGGGCATCATCACGACATCGCGGATGGTCATACCGCGCGGGCGGGTGAGCATGAAAAGCACCACGTCGGCCACTTCAGACGCCTCGATGAGGCTGCCACTGGCCTTGGCCTCGGCCAGCTTTTCCGCGGGCCAGTCGGCCAGCAGCGAGGTGATGACGGGCCCGGGCGAGATGGAGCCCACACGAATGCCGTGCTTGAACACCTGGCGGCGCACGGTCTGCACGAAGCAGTTGACGGCCCACTTGGACGATGCGTAGACGGGCTCCCACGGCGTGGGGAAATGCGCGGCCAGCGAGCTGGTGACGATGATGTCGCCCGTGCCGCGCTCGATCATGTGGGGCAGCACGTTGTGCACGTTCTTCATCACCACGTTGACGTTCAGGTTCAGCATGCGGTCGATGGCGTCGGGGTCGGCATCCACCAGGTCGCCGCCCACATACAGCCCGGCGTTGGCGTGGAAGATGTCGAGCTGACCAGCCAACGCCAGCGTGCGCTGCAGCAGGCTGGCGCACTGCTTGGCATCGAGCAGGTCCAACACCAGCGGCAAGGCGCTGGGGCCGATGGCGGCACAGGCCTTGGCCAGCGCGGCTTCGTCGCGGTCGATCAGCACCACGCGCGCGCCGGCATCGGCCATGGCCTGGGCGCTGGCGAACCCGATGCCCGAGGCAGCGCCGGTGACCGCCGCCACCTGCCCTTGCAGGGTCTGCGCGGCACTCATGCTGCGTGACCCGCCACGACGCGGCCGGCGGTGTCGAACCAGTGCGCGTGCGATGCATCGATGTCCAGGCTGACCGCATCGCCTGCGCGCAGGCCTGTGCGGTCGTTCTGGCGCGAGACGAACTGCGCGCCACCGGGCGTGCTGACATAGATCAGCGTCTCGGCGCCCAGCGCTTCGATCAGGTCCACCTGGCCGCCCACGGGCGTCGCGCCGGTGTTGCGTACCGTGATGTTCTCGGGGCGCAGGCCGATGGCACCGCCCTCCGCCCCGGCGGGTGCCTGCTGTTGTATAGGCGATGGCAGCTGCGGCAGGGGCACCACATTCATCTGCGGCGTGCCGATGAACTGGGCCACGAACTGGTTGGCAGGCTTGTCGTACAGCTCCAGCGGCGTGCCCACCTGCTCGATGACGCCGTCGCGCAGCACCACCACGCGGTCGGCCAATGTCATGGCCTCCACCTGATCGTGCGTCACGTAGATGGTGGTGGCGCCCAGGTCGCGGTGCAGCTTGGCGATCTCCACACGGGTCTGGCCGCGCAGTGCCGCGTCAAGGTTGGACAGTGGCTCGTCAAACAGGAACACCTTGGGCGCGCGCACGATGGCGCGGCCGATGGCCACGCGCTGGCGCTGCCCGCCCGACAGCTCCTTGGGCGTGCGCTGCAGGTACTGCGTGAGGTTGAGAATGCGCGCGGCGTTCTGCACCTTCTCGTCGATCACCTGCTTGTCCACCTTGGCGAGCTTGAGCGCGAAGCTCATGTTCTCGTAAACGCTCATGTGCGGGTACAGCGCATAGCTCTGGAACACCATGGCCAGGTCGCGCTTGCTCGACGGCTGGTCGGTGATGTCCCGGCCGTCCAGCATCAGGGTGCCGCCGTCGATATTTTCGAGCCCCGCGATCAGCCGCAGCAGCGTGGACTTGCCACAGCCCGAGGGGCCGACGAAGACGATGAACTCGCCTTGCTGGATGGTGAGGTCGATGCCCTTGATGGCGCGGTGCTCGCCGAAGAATTTCTCGATGCCGCGCAGTTGAAGGTAGGCCATGGAATCGGGTTCCTGAAATCTTGAAAACTGGGAGGAAAACTGCGGCTTACTTGACCGCACCAAACGTCAGGCCCTGCACCAGTTGCTTCTGGCTGAACCAGCCAAAGACCACGATGGGCGCAATGGCCATCAGCGACGCGGCGGACAGCTTGGCCCAGAACAGGCCTTCGGGACTGGAGTAGGACGCGATCAGCGTGGCCAGCGTGCCGGCCTTGGCGGCGCTGAGGTTCAGGCTCCAGAAGGCTTCGTTCCACGACAGCACCAGGCACAAGAGGCCGGTGGATGCCAGGCCCCCCATGCCCAGCGGCAGCAGCACCAGGCGCACCTCTTGCCACAGCGTGGCGCCGTCCATGCGCGCGGCTTCCAGGATCTCGCGCGGGATGTCCTTGAAGTGCGAGTACAGCATCCAGACCATGATGGGCAGGTTGGACAGCGCGAACACGATGATCAGCGCGAGCTGCGTGTCGAGCAGGTGGCTCTTTTGCGCCAGCACGTAGATGGGCACCAGCGCGCCCACGGCGGGCATCATCTTGGTCGACAGCATCCACATGAGGATGTCCTTGGTGTACTTGCCCTTGAAGAAGGCCATGGCGTAGGCCGCAGGCGCAGCCAGCATGAGCCCCACCAGGGTAGAGACCACGCTGGTGATGACCGAATTCTTGGCGTACAGCAAGTAGTCGCTGCGCTCCTGCACCTCGTGGAAGTTTTCGAGCGTGGGGACAAAGAACAGCTGCGGCGGCACGGCGATGGCCTGCAACTCGGTCTTGAACGCCGTGAGGAACAGCCAACCCAGCGGGAAAAACAGCAGCAGGGCCACGCCCCAGGCAGCGGCGGTGCGCAGGGCCAGCAGGCCCAGCGGGAAGTTGGAGCGGCGTCGTTTTGTCGTTGTCATGAGCGTTGCCCCGTCTTACTTGTCAAGGTTCTTGCCGACCATGCGGATCAGAAACACCGCCGCGATATTGGCCAGCAACACTGCGAACAGCGCACCTGCCGAGGCCACGCCCGCGTCGAAGTTGAGCAGCGCCTGCTTGAAGATCAGGAAGGTGACGTTGGTGCTCGCATCGCCCGGCCCGCCACCCGTGGTGGTGTAGATCTCGGCAAAGATGCTGAGCAAAAAGATGAGTTCGATCATCACCACCACCGCCACCGAGCGCGCCAGGTGCGGCACATACAGGTAGCGCAGCTGCTGCAGGTAGTTGGCGCCGTCCATGCGCGAGGCTTCGAGCTGCTCGTGGTTCATGCTCTGCAATGCGGTCATGAAGATCAGCGTGGCAAACGGCAGCCATTGCCACGACACCATGACGATCACCGAGAACAACGGGTGGTCCGTGAGCCAATCCACCGGCTGTGCGCCAAAGAACATCCACACTTGGGCGAGCACGCCGTAGATGGGGTTCATCATCATGTTCTTCCACATCAGCGCGTTCACCGTGGGCATGACGAAAAACGGCGAAATCAACAGCACCCGCACGATGCCCCGGCCCGCAAACGGCTCGTTGATGAGCAGCGCAATCGCAATGCCGAACACCACCGTGATGAGAATGACGCTGCCCAGCAGCAGCAGCGTATTGACCACCGCCGTGCCAAACGACGGGTCGGTGACGAAATACTCAAAGTTCTCCAGCCCGGCAAAGCCCGTCTGGTCCGGCTGCATGAGGTTGTAGCGGATGAGCGAGAAGTAGATCGTCATCACCAGCGGAACGATCATCCACAGGAAGAGCGTGGCCATGGCTGGCGTGAGCAGCAGACGGGGTAGCAGGCGGCGGTTCATGGGAATTCCGATACAGACTTACACAGCGCAGTGAGGCAAGCGCCCAGCGGGCGTAGTGAGCGGCCCGAGGTGGGGGTGCTGTACCGCAGTCGTACTCCCGTACGGCGAGGAACACCGCCTCCAGATCGGGCCGCGCAGTAGCCCAATGGGTGCTTGCCTATTTGTAGTAGCCAGCCTTCTTCATTTCGCGGTCAGCCGCCACCTGGCCGGCCTTGAGTGCCGCGTCCACCGTCGTCTTGCCTGCCAGCGCAGAACTCATCTGCTGGCCCACGGCGATACCGATGGCCTGGAACTCCGGAATGGCCGCGAACTGCACGCCCACATACGGGCTCTTGGGCAAGGTCGAATCCGTGGGGTTGGCCGAGTCGATGGCGGTCTTCTCTGCGGCGGCAAAACGAGCGGCCTTCTGGAAATCCGGCGAGGCGTAGGTGCTCTTGCGCGTGCCGGTGGGCACGTTAGCCCAGCCGTTGGTCTTGGCCACCAGCTGGATGTAGTCCTTGCTGGTGGACCAGGTGATGAACTTCTGCGCGGCGTCGACCTTTTTGGAACCAGCCGGGATGGCCAGATTCCACGACCACAGCCAGTTCGCGCCCTTGGGCGTGTTCATGGTGGGCGCCTGGGCAAAGGCCATCTGGTCGGCCACCTTGGACTGCTTGGGGTCCGCCACGAACGATGCCGCAATGGTGGCATCCACCCACATGCCGCACTTGCCGGAGTTGGTCAGCGCCAGGATCTCGTTGAAGCTGTTGGCCGACGAGCCGGGCGGGCCATAGTTCTTGAGCAGGTCGACGTAGAAGGTGATCGCGTCCTTCCAGGGCTTGGATTCGAGCTGCGGCTTCCACTGCATGTCGAACCACTGGCCGCCGAAGGTGTTGACCAGCGTGGTCAAAAACGCCATGTTGTCGCCCCAGCCTGGCTTGCCGCGCAGGCAGATGCCGTACACGCCGTTCTTGGGGTCGTGCATCTTGGCGGCCAGGTCCTTGATCTGCGGCCAGGTGGGACGCTCAGGCACCTGCACGCCGGCCTTGTCGGCCAGGTCCTTGCGGTACATCAGCATGGAGCTTTCGCCATAGAACGGCGCGGCAAACAGCTTGCCGTCCACCGTCAGGCCATTGCGCACGGCGGGCAGCAGGTCATCCACGTCGTAGGCAGCATCGGTCTTCAGCTCCTGCAGCCAGCCCTTCTTGCCCCAGATAGGCGCTTCGTACATGCCAATCGTCATCACGTCGAACTGGCCGCCCTTGGTGGCGATGTCGGTCGTCACGCGCTGGCGCAGCACACCTTCTTCGAGCGTGACCCACTTGAGCTTGATGTCGGGGTTCGCCTGCTCGAAATTCTTGCTGAGCTTTTGCATCTCGATCATGTGGCCGTTGTTCACGGTGGCAATCACGAGTTCGGTCTGCGCATGCGCAGCGGCTCCGCACAGCGATGCCGCCAGGGCAGCAGCGGCCAGAGCCAAGCGAGTGTGTGGACGGGTGGAACGGGGCATCGGAACGTCTCCTGCGTAGTTGGTATGGATCTGCCATTCAACGCCAGTCGGATTGCGGCATTGATAGGCTGAACGATACCGATGCTCTGATGCTCAGTTGATACTTTGAAAAGCACTACACATACTAAATTTCGCCAGAATCTCAGGATTTATACCTAGTCGCATCAATTGGGTATGTGCATTGTGGGCCTGGGGTGCCGGCCCTGGCGCTGCGGGGCGCTGCACACATTTGACCCAAGGGCGCGTCCTGAGTGGGCCTACTGTTTCCAAAACTGGAACAGTCAGTTTGCGACTCAGTGGTTTTTCTCTAAACACCATCGGCGTACAGTTCAACCCATCGATGAGCCGAACCCGCAAGGCGACTCACCGAACCCGGTTCAGGAATGGTTTTTGACCCGGCTTTTTTGAGACGCTTTTTCAACTTCAAGGACTTATCCATCATGAACAACACCGCACGTTTCCTGTCTATCGCCGCTGTCGCCGCTTTCGCTTCTTTTGGTGCTCAGGCTGACGAAGCCGATGCTTCGCAGTTCGCCACCAAGTTTGAAACCAACCGCACTCGCGCTGAAGTGGCTGCTGAAGCCGCTACCGTGGCCCAGACCCGCTCGATCGAGCCCGCTGGTTCGCGTGTGGTGACCTACAAGTCCACGGCTGACCGTGCTGCCGTGCGCGCCCAGGCTGCTGAAGCTGTGCGCACTGGCCAGATCCCTTCCGGCGAACTCGGCGCTCTGTAAGCCGTCCCGGAATCAACGGACTTCGCCCCCCACCCCATCAAGAATCGAGATCATCATGAACAAGACAACACGTTTCCTGTCCATCGCTGCTGTGGCTGCTTTCTCCGCTTTCGGCGCCCACGCTGACGAAGCCGACGGCTCGCAATTCGCCCTCAAGTTCGACACCAACCGCACCCGTGCCGAAGTGGCTGCTGAAGCCTCAACCGTGGCCCAAACACGCAGCATCGAACCCGCTGGTTCGCGTGTCGTGACCTACAAGTCGACTGCCGACCGTGCTGCAGTGCGCGCCGCAGCGGCCGAAGCCGTGCGCACCGGCAAGATCCCATCGGGCGAAATCAGCGCAATGTAAGAACGCGGACCTTCCCGGGTGGCGGCCTCTCACTGTTGTGGACGTGTGCCCCCGGACTCTCAGAAAGGGCTCCCATGTGGGAGCCCTTATTTCATTGGCAACAAGCTCAGGCCACCAGTGTCTTGAACATCACATGGGCATCGACATAGCCCAGCGTGTGGTGCCGGAAGGCCCCGGGCAGCGTGCCCACGATCGCAAAGCCCAGGTGCTGCCACAGCCGCACGGCGCGCACGTTGCTCGCCACCACCAGGTTGAACTGCATGGCCCGAAAGCCCATGACCACAGCCTGCTGCTGGGAGTGCTTACACATCAACGAGGCCACGCCCTGCCCCTGCGCGGTCGGCGCCACCACATAGCCACAGTTGCACACATGGGCGCCCTGCCCAGGCTGATTCGGCTTGATGAAGTAAGAACGTGTTTACGATCTTTTCGGGGCCGCGTTGGGGCGCAATCGGGATGAGTGGATGCTTCGGATGCGCCGCATGGGCTCGTGCCCATGCAAGCAGTCGGGGCGTCCAAATCGCCCGATTTCGCCCCAACCCTTCGGGCAAGTGCCTTGCCGGGCGGTCCGCGGCGTTGCGGCGCTTGTGGATAGCCGGGCTATCCACTGCGCCCCGCGCCTTGCGTCCCATCCCGGCAAGGGACTCGCGCGGCCCTGAAAAGATCGTAAACACGTTCTTAGCGCCCAGAATCTCCCCGCCCACGCCCAGGGCGACAAAGGTCGCAGCAGGCAGCTCTACCCAGGCTTTGTGGATCTCAGCCTCGGTGCTGTCGGGGGCAAACGCATACGTGTCTCCCGCCTGGAAGGTGGTGCGCAGGATGGGCCACACGGCGGGCCAGTCGGCAGCCTGGAGGGGGCGGATGGTGACGGGGGTATCGGAAGTCGTCATGGGAAGTGCAGTGGATGGACGGCGAGTCTGGCATTCTCCCGCTCCGCATAAAATCCGCCGTCGGCAACGGCCACCCCTTGATGGCGGCGCCCTACCCTGAGTGATCCATCCCATGACCCAGCCTTCTGCTGCCCCGGCAGCTCCTGCCTTGCCCGCCCGCCCCGTGCGCTCCCAGTACGAAGATTTCATGCGCCATGTGTTCACCCACGGCGTGGACAAGTCGGACCGCACCGGCACCGGCACCAAGAGCGTGTTCGGCCACCAGATGCGGTTTGACCTGAAGGAAGGTTTTCCGCTGGTCACGACCAAGAAGGTGCACCTCAAATCCATCATCCAGGAGTTGTTGTGGTTCCTGACCGGATCGAGCAACAACAACTGGCTGAAAGAGCGCGGCGTGACCATCTGGGACGAATGGGCGCGCGAGGACGGCGACCTGGGCCCGGTGTACGGCGTGCAGTGGCGCAGCTGGCCGACGCCGGACGGCGGACACATCGACCAGATCAGCGACGTCATCCAAACGCTCAAGACCAACCCCGACTCGCGCCGCATCATCGTGAGCGCCTGGAACGTGGCCGAGCTGCACAAGATGGCGCTGATGCCCTGCCACGCTTTCTTTCAGTTCTACGTCGCGCCTGCGCAAGAGGCGGGAGGTCGCGGCACGCTGAGCTGCCAGCTGTACCAGCGCAGTGCAGACATCTTTCTGGGTGTGCCGTTCAACATCGCCAGCTATGCGCTGCTGACCCACATGGTGGCCCAGCAGTGCGATCTGGAGGTGGGCGACTTCGTGTGGACGGGTGGCGACTGCCACATCTACAGCAACCACCACGAGCAAGTGCAGACCCAGCTGGCGCGCACGCCCTACCCCTACCCTGTGCTGAACATCAAACGCAAGCCGGACAGCATCTTCGACTACGAGTACGAAGACTTTGAAGTGGTGGACTACCAGTGCCACCCTGCCATCAAGGCGCCCGTGGCAGTCTGACCTGACCACTGCACCAGCCAGCCTGCGGCACAGGCCCCGCTTTCACCCATAACCAATACAACGAGCTTCTATCTATGTCTTCCGGCGGATTCCACGTACACGGCCCCCACGACCACGCGGTCGAACATGCCACCCACGGCCACGATGCTGCGCACCACGGCGCGGACCATGGCGGCGGCTCGTCCACCAACAAGATCGCCATGTTCACGGCCATCGTGGCCACGGTGGGTGCCATCTTTGCCTACATGGGCGGCGCCACCCAGGCCAATGCGGGCCTGATGAAGAACGACGCGGCCATCAAGAAGACCGAGGCCTCCAACCAGTGGAATTACTTCCAGTCCAAAAGCACCAAACAAAGCCTGGCAGAGCTGGCCCGTGACCTGACCCCGGCCGAAGCCGAGAAGGTCAAATACCAGGCCAAGATCGACCGCTACGAAAAAGAAAAGAACGAGATCAAGACCGCAGCCGAAAAGCTGGAGGCCGATGCCCACGCGTTCGACCAGCAAAGCGAAGCCCAGATGCACCAGCACCACCGCTGGGCCCAGGCCACCACTGCGCTGCAGGTCGCGATTGCCCTGGCCGCGATTGCGCTGCTGACCAAGAAGAAGTGGCTGGAATACGGCATGTACGGCGTGGCCGCCGTGGGCCTGGGTGTGGGCGCGCTGGCGTTCCTGCACATCTGATCCCCTCCCCACTCACGCACAGAGCGAGCCCCATGCCCCTGCACCTCATCTACGCCCGCGCGGCCAACGGCGTCATCGGCAAGGACAACCGCCTGCCCTGGCACATCCCCGAGGACATGGCGCACTTCAAGCAGCTCACTCAGGGCTGCCCGGTGGTCATGGGCCGCAAGACCTGGGACTCGCTGCCCCCGCGCTTTCGCCCCCTGCCCGGCCGCACCAACATCGTGGTGACGCGGCAGGCCGACTGGCAGGCCGAGGGTGCCCACCGCGCAGGCAGCCTGGCCGAAGCCCTGGCGCTGTGCGACGCAGGCAAAACCGTGTGGATCATTGGCGGCGCGCAGATCTATGCCGAATCCTTGCCCCTGGCGGACTGCTTGGAGGTGACGGAGATCGCCCAGGACTTTGACGGCGATGCCTATGCCCCTGTGCTGGGCGCAGAATGGGTAGAAACCGCCCGCGAGCACCACGTGAGCACCAACGGGCTGCCGTTCAGCTTTGTGACCCGTGTGCGCCGCAGCTGACGGCGCAGCCCCATCACTCTTTTACTCACATTTTGATAGCTGCCAGCGCATGATCCACTAGCGCTACCGGCCAAAAACCATGCAAATTGCCACCTGGAATTTCAATTAGTGTTTCAGAGTGGATCACAACGTCTCAGCAAGCATCGCAAGCCGTTGTTTTCATTGGGTTTTTTGATTCACACTGTCGCACACTGATTCTCATTGGCGCATGAACTCCGGGTAGCTAGGTGGGTAGCTACACTCCGAGCTACCCAAAAAAGGACTGCCGATGCCCAAAATCAGTCACACGCTCACCGATATACAGATCAAGCGCTGGATCTCAAAAGGTGAGGCTGTCGCCAAATCGGATGGCGATGGGCTGACGTTCACCCTTTCCACAGGCGGCACCGCCACATGGGTGCTCCGGTATCGCGTGCAGGGTGGGCGGCGGCGCGAGCTGACCATCGGCAGCTACCCGGATGTGACACTCGCGGCGGCCCGGGAGAAAGCCCGCGCCCTGCGTGCATCCATTGATGGCGGCGCGGACCCAGCAGCCGAGAAGCAGGAGCGCAAGTCGCGCACCGCAGCAGCATGGACGATGCGCGAGCTGGTGGCCGACTATCGAGAGAAGGTGCTCCGCCCGGATGTGTTCGCAGAGGACACCATCTACTACCGCAATGCCGACATCGACCAGGTGATCCTGCCGCGCCTGGGTTCCTGGCAGGTGAACAAGGTAACGAGCATTGATGTCGTGACCGTCCTCAAAGAGAGCGGCCGGACGTGGCTGATGACAAAGCGGCTGCTCACCTCTATCTCCAAGGTTCTCGACCACGCCTGCGGCCTGACGCTCATTGCGGCCAATCCGTGCACCGGCATCAAGCTGTCTGCGCTCAAGGGCCCTCGCCCCAAGACACGCCAGCGCGTCATGCTGGAGAACAAGGAGCTGCAGTCCCTGCTGCCGGGCATTGACTTCATCGGCCGGGAGAACGCCCTGGCCTTCCGCATCCTGCTGGCCACCTGCGTGCGCGGTGTGGAGCTGGTCAAGGCCAAGAAGGAGCACTTGGACCTGGAGGCCGGCACCTGGTGGGTGCCCGCAGAGTCCGTCAAAACCCGCGCTGGCTTCCTGGTTCCCCTCGCACCGGTCGTCGTTGACTGGTTCCACGAGCTGATCGCCCTGTCTGGCGACTCCGTGTACGTGCTACCCACTCGCCGCGCCGACCGCTCCAAAGAGCTTGGCGACGTGCCTATCGGACGCACAACCCTTTGGGCTGCCCTGCGCCGCGCGTTTGAGCGCGGTGACATGGACATCCGCAAATTCACCCCCCACGACACGCGCAGCACGGCCAAGGGCCACCTCATGAACATGGGGGTGTCGCGCGAAATCTCCGAGATTGCCCTGAACCACACGCTCAAGGGCATGGAGGGGGTCTACGACGTGCGGGAGGAAATACCGGAGCGCCGCAGGGCCCTGAAACTCTGGGCCGACTACCTAGTGGGGTGCGAGAACAGCGCCCCACCCGGCCGCGATGGTGAGGCGAACGTGGTCCGGTTGCGCAGGGTGGCATGAGCTGGGTCACCCCCTCTGGACCGTAGACAATCACTATCCATGGCCGCCCAAAACATCGTTGACCTCCCCCCACACCACCCCGGCATGGCAGAACTCCACCGCAGGGTGTCGAATGCCTTCCGCGTGCACTGGATCAAGCACCCAGGAACCAAGCCGCAGAAGCTGATCCTGACCAAGCAGCAGGCCGATGATCTACGGCTTACCCAGCTGTATGGGGGTGTCTCCATGCCTGGATACGCCCCAGAGGTGGGCAAGTTCAACGACCGCCCGGTGGAGGTTTCGGCCACGACGGCTGGCGTGCTGGTGGCGCATGACGGCACGGAAATGCCACTGGCCGACTTCGACAAGATGCCGACTGCCTAGAAACTCTTGCGCCCATGTTTTAGGCGTAGAACACACAAGGGATGCATGGAATGACAAGCGCTGAATTTACGTGGTCGCGCGCTAACCCTACAGGCCCCAAGGGATGGTACGCCGTGCTCATTTGCTGGGATGAAAACGAAGGAATGTCTCCTTCATCTGCGTTTTGGGATGGCCAGTCGTGGGGTGATGACAATAGGCCAATTGCGGCTTTTCACGGGCCGCACCCATCCCCTGAGTCCGCCGATAACTGGGCTTACGAACACGACCCAGACATGTAAAAAGCCTCGCTCGCATCACTGCGGCGGGGCTTTTTCATTGGTGGACTGCTGCAGGTAGTGCAGTCGAAATCAGGTGGGGCGCGGGGTGCCGGCCAGATCAGCAGCAGCATCCGCTTCGGTGAGCACCGGGCGGGCCAGCTCGTCGCGCAGGCGGAATCCCAGCAGGGGCCAGATCTGGCGCTCTGCGTTCTCGCGGGCGATGCGCTTACCGATTTCCCAGTCGAAGTTCTCCGGGCTCGCGCAAGCGCTGTGGCCCAGCACCGTGAAGCCGTTGCGCAGCTCCAAGACGCAGATAGTGAGCAAGCCCAATGGGCCCTGCGGCTCAGGCGTAGATACGCTCTCGCTGTTCAGCGTTTCATAGCCGTACACGCCCTCGTCGGCGGTAAAGTAGTATGCGCTGGCAATTTCATCCTTCAATGCTGCAGGCGTCACGCGCGGGCCCTTGTCGGCCTTGGCCTGTATCTCGCGCTCCAGGGAGTCGGGGCCGGGGTCCACCACGGGGGGTGCCGAGGCTGCGGCCTTCGCCGCCTGACCCTTCTGGTACGGCATCCACTCGCAGTGGCGGTAGCCCGGAGTCACATCGCCCTGCTGCAATAGATTGACGCTGGTAAGCGCAAAGGTGTTGCCAGCATGATCGGTAATGCGCAGGTTGACCAAGCGGTCGTGCCACACATAGATCACGGTGGCATCCATCGGCTGGTCGTCGTAGGAAACCACGTTGACCTGGCCTCCGTTGATATCGAGAGTCTGGCCTCCATCGTGGCGATACCAGACTTTACGGCCTATGGTGGGCGTGATGACAGTAGAGGTCATGATGTTCTCAGGGAGTTGACCCGGCATCCGGCCGGGGCGGGCCGAATGGCTTAGAAGTTGGCGATGCGCTCGCCCAGGATCACGGACAGCTCGCGCATCACATCGAGCTGGCGGCGCATGCGGGCTTGTTCGTCGGCGGGCAACGTGGCGAACACAGGGTTTGCGTCGATGAAGGCCGAGAGGCTGCTGATTTCGCCGTCGCGGGCGGCCTTCTCCTTAATCACGCGCGCCTGGTGGGGCGGGACATCCACCGGCAGGGCAAAACCCTCGGCAGTGCCAGACGCATGGGCCTGCAACTTGTCTTGGGTCGTCTCAGGCATGTCCAGGGCGCAGCGCACGAAGCAGTCCTTGGCCTCCAGCAGCTTGCGCATGCCGGCGCTTTTCTCGGGGCCGTCCGGCAACAGGGCTTCCAGCTTTTCAGCCAGCTCACCGAGAGGCTTGCTCACGGCCTGCAGCTTGGGCGACAGGTGAGCGAAGGCGAAGTATTTGATAGTGGTAGAGGGCATTTAGGTACTCAGGGGGTGGGCCCGGCATCCGGCCGGGGCGGGATTACTGGCCAGGCTCCCCGGAGGGTGCGCGCATCACTTGCGTGGCCATCAGCTTTTGGGACCAGCTCTCCATACGCCGCGCGGCAGTCGTTGAATACGACTCCGAGGGCAAGGGCGTACTCAAGGACGGCGGCGGGGGGAGCTGCAGCGAGGCGGCGGGCGGCATCGGCGTTTTGGTCGCGCAGCCCATCAGAAACAACGTGCAGACGGTCAATTTCAGTGCGCAAAAGTGCTTCACGGTCACGGGCAGCATTGAGGGCTCCTTGGTAGGTCTTGTTGATGCCGCGCTCGTCGGCGCGGGCCTGGCTCACGGCGCCCAGGCGCTCGTTCGTCTGCTCCAGCCGGACCTCGGCCACGGCAGCGTCCATGCGGGCGTCTTGAAAGATCCAGACGCCGGTGGCAGCGGCCAGGGCCGCGATCAGGTGGGTGATGAGGGTGAGGTTCACGGCATGGCCTCACATTCCTTGCTGTTGCGGTAGCCGTTGCGGGCCTCGGCAAAGCAGGCGCGGGCGGCGGCATCGGCCCTGGCACGGTCCTGCCCACACGCTTCCAGTACCTCGCCGGCACTCAGATACCAGGCCGGCGCCAGATCAGCTTCTTGGGAAGCCGTGTTCAACAGTTCACAGGCGCTGTGGGCGGTGCTGGTGGGGATCACAGCGCAACCCGTGATACACGAAATGAGCAAACAAAATGAAATGCGTACAAAGCGAATCATTTATGAACTCCAAGGCGCCAAGACGTACAGATTTCGCCGTTGGCATCGCCGCGCAGCTGCAGGCCTGGCAGCACGGTGGAAACGCCTTGCACAGTCCCACGGTTCCAGCGCGTGTTTTCTCGGCAAGCGCCCACCCAGTCCCCGGCATTGGCCTTGCGGCGCATGGTGCTGCCGATGAAATTGCCCTCGCCCTTGTTGTGCAGGAAGTCGAGGAAGGTGGCTTGCTGGAACGGGTCGTAGCTGGCCCAGTGCGTGAGCAGGCGCTTGGCTTCGACCTCGTAGCCGATGTACCGGCGCTTCTCCAGCCGGTAGCAGTCGGCGGGGGTGTAGGTGCGGCCGGCCACCACCTCGGGCCCGGTCAGGCCATTGCAGACGGTGAGCGGCTGGCCCTTGCCCAGTTTGTCCACGTAGGGCGTGCCGATGTGGCGATTGCTGGATTCGTAGAAGCTGGCCATCACCATGGCAATGCGGATGCCGTCCGATACCTCGGGATCAGCGGCCACGGCCTGGATGTAGGCGTTGGTGTTGGCCTCGCGTGTGGCGGCCTCGTCCACGTAGTAGGCCCCACCACCGGCGCCCATCAGCATGACCAGGGCGGCCAGGCTGGCACGCAGCTGGATGGGAACGCGGCTCACTTGTCGGCCCCCAGCTCGCCCAATTCGGCGGGTTGAGTTGCACCGCGCTCCAGCTCGCGCCGCATGATCTGCTGGCGCATGCGCTTCATCGGCAACTCATGCTTGATGTAGCCATAAATCTGCACCGTCAACCAGGCTGCAGACAGCACGCCCACAGCAAGGTTCACAACGCCGAGGAAGGTGCCGATGCCAAGGAAGGCGGCCAGCCAGTTGACGATGGTCTTGGCCGTCATGGCATTTTCTGGGTGCAGGATCTGGTCTTTCATGACCATGGATCATTCCGGCGCACCCCTGGTTGTCCCAACCCTATACAGGGCGGGCAGAAAGAAAAGCGCTACGAAGGGGTGCGGGTGCTGCGCGAGGTGTAGCGCGGCTGGTTCGGCGGCTGGTACTCGCTCGGGTAGTTCTTGCGGTCGAACTCCTTGGTGTAGGCGTTCTTGCAGTGCCCCGGTCCTTGCCAGAAGAACAGGAGGTTGATGATGGGCATGAACAACTTGCCCAGCACCTTGCCGTCACGGTGAGCGCGGTACGCACGCGCGGACAGCGTTTCGTCCGCATAGCTCACAGTGCCGTCCAGCGGCGGGATCAGCGCATTGACCAGTTGGTCGGCAGCGATGAACACCTGCTGCCCGTAGGCAAGCGCCAGCGCGCCAAGGCGCTTAAGCCGCGCGGGCGGCGTCGAATTGGAAACCTGCGTCATGTGCTTCGTCCTCAATGCTGGGCGGCCACCCGCCCGAAAAGTCATAGCTGCCCGGGTCTGGGTTCGCTTCCATGGTCATCCGGTGGATCTCAGCCGCCATGAAGATGGCTGAGTCGCTGGCCGCCGTGGCCTGCACGATCTGGATAGCCAGTTCGCGGGTCATCACGACGAACACCGGGGGCGGCGCAAAGGTCAGCGTCTTCCACTGCAGCCCTGGCGGAATCACGAGCGTGGTGGAGGTCAGCGCGAGCTGCTGGATGCGGCTCTTCTCGTCGCTGTGGAACCAGTGCGCGCCGACCTTCACGCCCAGGGCAGCGCGGCGGTCGCGCTCGGCTTTAATGGCCTCCCAGGTATTGGACCGGCGCTGCTCGATGGGCGTAGAAACATAGGACGCTTCGACTTCTGCAATCAGTCCCTCGTATGGAGCGGCTTGATCGCCCAGCGCGGCGCGCAATTGCGCCATGGCCGAGTTCGGATAGCCATGGCGCAACTCTCCCTCGCCAGTGCTCCAAACGAGTTCTATGGACGGCGGCGTGTCGCTCTTGAGTACATCAATGAGGATCATGGTCAGTACGCCGTAGCGGTCCCAACAGTGCGGGCAAATGTGTTGCTCAATGCCTCGTAGGCGCCATTGGTTGCGTTGAGCGTCACCTGCTGTGATGTCCAACCTTCGCCCGCCCCGGTGCCCATACTGAAGCCGAAGTTCAGAATGCCCGCTCCCACACCCGAACCTTGCGAACTGAGCGGAAAGTCGATGGCCGTGCCGTTCTGGATCGATGCGAGTAAGTGCACCTGGTAGGCAAACGAGCTGGTGCCATCGGCGTTCGGAAAACGGATGTCAACAAACGTCTGACCATTGGTGCCGTTGTCCACGACCCGCCAGAGATAAGGATGCGCGTGGCCGTAGTTGTACGAGCCGAGCAGCTCCACCTTGAGGATGCCTGAGCCGTAAGCAGCGCCCTGAGTGGTTTTTGCGAACGTCACTTTCAGCATCACATGGCGCGTCGGGATAACCAGGTAGAACTCCGCCATATACCCAGCGTTCGAGTTCGACATGGAGCACAGCCGATACCAATTCCCGGCAAACGGCAGAAGCGTTCCCGTGAGCACTTTGTTGCCCACAAGCACGTTAGGGCCAGACATCACATAGCCCTTGTCGAACGCGAGATTGACGCCGACGTGTTTCATCAGGCCACCACGACGACACGGTATTGGCCTACGGTCGGCGCCGTGGAGAAAGTGAGCTGGACGGTGTTGACCCCATTGGCCACCCAGTCGCACAGCACGCCAGCATCGGTACTGACCTCGCGCACGCTGACAGAAACGTCCTTCGTGTTCAGGTTGTGGGTGACGGTGATGGTCGTGGCGGTGCCGTCCCCGACAGTCGCCGCCACCTTGCGCGCCACCACCGCGGTGTCGATGGCGATTACGCCACCAGTGATGTTCACACCTGTGCCTGCGGTGTAGCTGGTGCCTCCGCCCACCTGCACCCACACCAGCGCCGTGGTGCCCAGGGTGATGGGCGCATCGGTGGTCATCTTGTACTGGGCGTTTCCGTTGGTCGTGCCCTCGGACACGAACACCGTTGCACCCAGTACCTCAGCGGCGGCGTCGAAGTCGGTGGCACGGGTCCAGCTACCTGCGGCTGCCACATAGATGCCGTTGCCAGAGCCCGCGCTTTGGTCCTTGACCAGCACGCGGTCTCCCGCCACCACGCTCACACCGTCAATGGTCTGAGCGCCCGACAAGGTGATGTTGGCCGTGGTGGCGGCCCGCACCGGATCTTTCCACTTGAAGCCCTGGGCCTGGGCATCGAGCTGCGCCTTCGTCACCGCATCTTGCGGGTTCACGGCGTCCTGCAAGTTCGTCAGGCGGTTGCCGTTGGCGTCAAAGATATTGGTGATTTTCATGGTAGTGGTCCTCTCAATTGCAGTGGGCGTAGCCGATGTATGGGGCCCCGTGAGTGATCTGCACAATGTCTGCGTCCACATACAGAACATCGGCAGCGAGCAAGTTGCCCAGGTGATCCGTGACCGCGACAGACGGGCGCCGCGACAGGTTGTGAGCCACGGTCCAAACAGCGGAGGGGATTGATTGCGTATGCGTATAGGTGGCACCGCCGGCTGGTCCAGGGACACCCTGAATTCCGCGCGGCCCCTGCTCTGCGACGGCGACAACTTCTGTAACCTCAATCTCGGCAACGACAGGGCTTTCCACCTCGTCGATGACAACATCGGTCAGCACTTCCTCAACACACGCGCAGTTAGACGACATGGGTTGCACCTTCGAGGATGCCTACGCCGCCAGCGGCGAACGGCGTGACATCGCCGCCTGGATGGTCGATCAGCAAGTCATAGATACCGCCCTCCCATTCGATGGCGCCAGTGGTTTCGTCTGGGATAACGAGGTCCACCGTTCCATTCACACCACCGAGCGCAATGAAATCCGACACGTCAAGCAACAACGGACCGTCCACCTCCGAACGGATCTGCATGCGTGCGCCGCACCCTGTCAGGTCCACGGGGGTCCCGCTGGGCGTCTTCCAGCGCCAGCGCTTTTTGTAAGTGCCGCGCTTGTAGATCGTGAGGTTGCTCTTGATCGGCGTGTTCATGCCCTGCAGTTTTCCGGCTGCAGGGCATGTGGCAAAACCCTATACCGGGCTACCCGTTCTCCCGGGCCATTTCCCGCATCTGACTGCGCAAGGCCTTGGGTGCTGTTTCCTCGATGCGCTGGGTCCGGTCCTTGCCCATTTCGCGCACGCGCTTCATCACATCCGGGATCTTCGCCAGGATAGGCTGGTCCGGGTTGTTGCGATTCCAGGCGGCCAGCCGGTCACGCACTCGCTGCAGCGCGGTGTCATCCTTCTCAAACACCGCCTGCGCCCACTGCGCTTTGATGTCGCTGCTGGTCTGGATGTAGAAGCTCTTGGAGCGCTGCATGAAGGAGTTGGCCTCCTGCACCTCGGCCACGCTCTTGGGCTGGAACCCGATGGCCTTGGCGATTGCCTCGTCCAGGGTCGTGTCGATGACCTTGTAGCCCTTGGCATCCTTGTAGATGCCGCTGGTACCCATGTCGATGCCCTTGGCGGCATTGCGCACCGCCGCTGGCGACACTTCCAGCGCCGCGCCGGCCACGTCGCCGGTCAGCAGCTTGCGCGCGCCAGTGAAGCCGCGCGCCACCAGGTCGCCCGCTGGCCCAGCCACCTCCAGCAGATCCCGCTCGCGGTTCTGCTTGGCCAGCAGCAGGCCGGTACCGGGGATCAGGTTGCCCATGCCCAGGCGCCCCGACACATCGATGGGCGCACCGGGCAGGCCGGACACGCCCTGCTCCATGAAGTCGGCCAGCTCCTTGCCCACCACGTCGCGCAGCGCCTGCTTGCGCCAGTGCTTGGTGCTGATGTTGTAGCCCATGAGCTGGCCGGCGCCGTCGATCAGATCCTCGGCATCCTCCATGAAAGGCAGGCCGCCAGCGCCACCCATCAGCAGCAGCATGGCCACGGCCCAGCCAACGGCGCGCTTGCCCTCGGGGCCGCCCTGGCTCCACATGCGGTGCATCAGCTCCAGGTAGCTGACCGAATAGGTCTTGAAGGTGAACAGCGTGCCGCCGATGGTGCCGCGTGCCCACTTCGGCTTGTTCGCCTTTGAGTACACAAACTGCGTTTCCTGCACGGCACGCTCGGCAAACTTCGCCGGGTCGGCCATGCCCTGCTCCTTGGCGATGCGGTAGGCGGCAATGAAGGTGCTGCGGCGGTTGAACTGCTCAGCCAGTGCAAAGGGCTGGCCCCATGCCACCTTCACCCGCTCCCAGTTGTTGGCCGCCGCGGCGCGTGCATCGCCCAGCTTGGTGCCATCGCCCGTGCGCAGCGAGCCAGCGCCCCGCGCCTGCGCCATGAGCTGGTGGATTTCCTGGGGCGAAACGATGCCCTCGGCCTCTGCCGTTTGCAGCGCCTTGGCCAGGTCTGGCTCGTAGCCGGTACGCCGGGTCATGTCCCGCACGGCACCGGCCAGGTGCGATGCCGCACTGCGCAAGCCTCCGAACTGGCTCAACCAGGGCATGGTGATCTGGAAAGGCTGTGTCATGTTGACCATGGCCGAAGCCACGGAGCCGCCCAGGTACTGTGCGAAGAGCATGCCGCGCACGGCCTGGCCTTCTTCCTGTGGATCTTGGATGTAGCTGCGCAGGCCCATGGCCACGTCGCGCAGCTCGCCCTGCTCCTTGGGGATGCCCTCAATGGCCGTTTCCAGCGTGCCCGCGTTCAGGCCCCCGGCCGCCAGGCGGGCATTGGAGTACACAAAGCTCGCCAGCACCCGGCCCACGTCCTCGCTGTATCCGCTGATGCCCTTGCGGTGGATCAGGCGCTTGAGCGCGCTGTGGTTGTTCTTCGCCAGCTGCAGGTAGGCCTGGAATGCCTTGTCCTTCGGGTCCGAGCCCTCGCCGCTCAGACCCAGCATTTGGCCGAAGTGCTCAAGGCTTTCGGGGGTGATGCCCTGGAACAGCTTGAATGCCTCGTCACTCATGGTGCCCTGGGTGACGGTCGCGCCAGGGAATTCCTTCTCCATGGCGGCCTTCATCTTGTTGGACTCGTACATCGACTCAAACATGCCGAAATACTCGCGCGTGCCGTCCTTGCCCACCACGTCCACGGTGTAGCGGCCGAAGCGCGACAGCGGCGCGTAGCCCGCGTCCATGAGTGCCTTGGCACGCTCGTAGCTCTTCACCACGGCGTTGTTCAGACTCAGGATGCGGTCGGCCTGGTCTGGCAGCTCGCGCGCCTCGGCCTGCAGCGTGTCCGTGATGAGCACCATCGCGTCTTCCGCGCTGGCCTGCGCCAGAACTGCCTCACGCAGGCCAGCGTATCCGGCACCCAGCGCACGCAGCATGTCGGCGCGGGCGGTCATGTCGATCGATCGGTCAATCGCGGCCCGCGCCTCCTGGTACAGGCTCACCTGCTCGGCGCTCAGGTCGAACAAGTTTTTCAGCTCTTTCTCCGTCCAGACAACACCCGGCTTGAGGATAGTGCTATCAAATTTGTTGTTGATGATGGTGTTGTACTGATCCACCGGCAGGCCGCGCCACGCCTTGAGCATCTGCTCCTGGATCTTGCCGGTGCGCAGCAGGATCTGCGCCTTCTCATCAGGCGTGGTGTTGCGGTACTTCGCATTCAGGGCCTCGGTGGTCACGGGCGTGCCGTCCACATCGCGCGCCCACAGCAGCGTGCCCTCAAACAGTGGCTTGGCCACGGCCTGGTTGTCGGCGGCCGTGATCGGTTTTTTCTTGAGGTCGGCCAGCGTCTCCACCCGGGGCAGCAAGCGCGGCGCGCGGTCGGCAGCGTCGTTGCCCAGCATGGACACGTCATCAATGAAGCGCTGCGCCGCCTCGTACACCGGCTTGAACACCGGCGAGCGCTCGGCCAGGTTGCGCATGGTGCCCACGGTCTTGTCCCACAGAGACACCTTGCCAGGATGGGTCATGGCCTCCTGCAACTGCCCCATCGCGGACCCTCCGATGTCTGCCATCTTGGAGCGACTGAACAACGCGCCGCCGTCATCCTCGGCGTTGCGCTGCTCAATCTCCTGCGCTAGACTGAGAACGTCCCTCGCAGAGCGGATGGAAGTCAGGTCAATGCCATCGGCTTTGGCAGATGCGTCCACCCACACAGCTGCGGGGGATTTTTCGTTGAAATCCACCGCCTCCACCGTGTAGAGCGGATTGGCATGATTGGCGTCCACCGTTTCTTTCACGGTGAGCTTCGCCATCAGCATGCGCCCATCCATGGCCATGGGCACAAAAAAGCGGTGCACCGCCCGAACATTGGTGTTCCCGTCCCGGTCTTCCTTGCTCCACCCGAAGATTGCGTCTTGGTACAGGCGGTCGAGGTTTGCCACCGCGCGAGACTGCGCCTGGGCGCTGGCCGACTTCTCCACCGCTTTGCGACTGAGCATCTTGTCCAGCGTATTGCGAGACACATTTGCCCGCAGCCCCGTTGCCTCATTGGTCAGAGCCTTGCCCTGGAATTCCTGGGCCGCCTCACGCGCTTCGGTGAATGTGGATGCCGGGCGCAGCGGGGTTTCATCGGCACGAGAGAAGCCAAGCCCACCACCGGGGTCACCATCGGGGCCACCGCGCACCACCCAGCCGCGTGCTGGCAGGATGTACGCCTGAATGATGTCGTTGTCCGTCAGGCGCAGGCTCTGGAAGCCCGGGACATGCTGGCGCAGAAAGTTGCGGATGGCGGAAATCGCCCGCTGCACGAATGGCAGCTGCGGATTCTTCTCGGCCATTTCTGCCAGGACCTCCTCGGCCGCCTCGCGCACGCTCAGGCTGTTCACCCCGCGCAGGCCGTATTCCCGCATCTTGGCGGCCACCTCGGCTTTGCGCATGGTGGCGATCTGGTTCAGCACCTGGTCCAGGTCGCGGCCGAACTTGCCGCGGAGCCCGTGGTGGCCCAGCACCTCGTGGTACAGCACGCGCGCCGCGTCGTTAGGTGTGTTCAGGCGAGAGGCCATCAGGTAGGCCTTGCCCCGATAGTAGAAGCCCTCGGGCGCTCCGCGCGCACCGCCGCTGCGCTGGCGCAGGTCAGCCTTGCGTGCAGCTTCGGGGATGCGCTGGTCCTGCATGTCGAACGCCACCACCACCTCGGGTGCATTCGGGCCCCAGGCGGCGCGGATGGCATCCACCGTGGCAGAAACGGAGTCGATAGCCTGGCGCTGAGCGGCCTCGGAGTAAGCCGATTGGCTCCCCATGGCCTTGAGGAATGTGTCCACGTCGAAGGGCGTTGTGCGCCCCTCATCCTCGCGGCGGAACAACGCAACGCCACCGTTTTCGCTCTCGCGGGTCTGGATGACATCCACCAACTTGTCCAGAGACTTGTTGATTGCCACCCGCTCAGCGCCGGCAGGGAACGGCCGCTTGAAACCCCACGGTGTGGGAATGGCAGCGTTTTCAGGGGCATAGTTCAGGAAAGGACTGCGCCCACCCCGCTCGGCGATCTTGTCCTCCACGTAACCCTGGAAGGCGCGCGCCGCCAGTTCGTGCGGACGTGTCCAATAGTCCTGCCCCCGGCCCTGATCCAGCTCCTTGGCGTTCATGACGAACTCCGTGGGCACCGCACGGCTCTTCTCCGTCGCGTCTTGCGCATCGGCCAGCATCTTCAACCGCGCGCTGTAGTTTTGCATCACGCCGCGCAGTCGGTCCAGGGGGCCGTCCTGATCCGCAGAGAAGCCCTGGCGACCGCGCACGGCCTTCATCACGGCGCTCAGGCGGTTGAGCGCGTCATTGGTCCAGCGGATTCCTGCGCTGATGGAACGGCCGGAGCCCTTGGACTCCACGCGCAGCTCCAGCGCCTCTCCCGCAACGACCTTCTCGGCCACAGAGTCAAACTCGGCAAGCTGATCTGCCGTGGCGGCCTTGTTGTGGCGCTTGTAGTACCGGGTATCGAGATCACGCGCCAGGTCTGCGCGGATGGAGTCGAGGCGTCGCTTCACCTCCTCCCGGGCTGCTGCCACAAACCTGTCGGCGCGCGCCGTGTCCTCCACATAGGCCTCTGCCTTGCGCGCAATCGTGCGCATCACATCCGTGAATGCTTCACGCAGCTCAGGCCGCATGCCAGAGCGCTCGCCGCGCGTTCCGCCGCTGGCCATATCGTCTTCTGGTGCGTCGTGCACCTGCAGCGCGCGTGTGCCGTCCTTGGCGACCACCCACTCAGCAGGGGCCTTGCCGTCCTGGCGGCCGAAGTAGTGATCCAAGGCGTGAAACCACTCGTGCGCAAGTGAGCCGGCGCCGTTCATCTTGGTCAGGTTGATGACCACTTTGTCCAGCTCGTAGTGCGCGCGGGCACCGCTCAGACCGTGACCACGGGCGCCGAATGCCAGCGCCAGCTCTCCATTGAGGCTTATCGCTCGCGGTGGCACACCCATCACGTCTGCCAGATCGAGCAGACCGTCGTAGGCGTCATTGAGCAGCTGCTGGCGCTCCTGCTGGTTGTTCCAGTTCCCGAACTCCACACCCCGGAAGCCGAACACGTCCATGAAGTCGCTGTCCCGCGCGTCGCCGGTACGCCGCTCGGCCCCCGTGCGCACCTCAGAGGGTGGGCGAGGCAAGTCCGCCTCGCCAAAGGTGGTGTTCGTCTCGATGATCTCCTGCGCATGGGCCGCCATGTACTCCACCGCCAGCTCGCGAGTGGTGAACACCTGGTCCACCACCTTCACACGCTTGCGGTCGTTCACGTCGCGCCAGATCTCATAACCAGCGCCCTCTCCTCGCGCTGGCACCACCCGGTGCTTCTGTGCAACTGCCAGCAGCGGCACTGCCTGCTCGGCCTCTTCACGCGTGGCGAAAGTCTCGCGGCCCATTCGGCGCGGCTGCTTGAACGCATCCAGGCTGCGCGTGTCGCGCACAACCCACCGCCCCTCCTCTCCCAGGCGGCTGCTCTTGGCAATCTGGCTGATCTCGAAGCGGCGGGCCCACGCAGGCCGCTCGTCGGTGCTGCGCGGACGAGCAGCCTTTGTGCCCTTGGTGGCGGCCTGGTCCTTGCGCGCACCACCGATCTTCTCGCCGAAATCGGTGATGCGGTCAGTGGGCTCGCTGGACTCTGTGGGGGATGGCGCAGGCTCCTGAACCTGCACAGCCGATTCCGGCGCGGCCCGACTCTGAGGGGTTTCCATTGCGGCAATTGCGCGATCAGGCTTCGACCACCCTGCATCAGCAAATGCCTCAGCCATGCCCGGCTGCTTGATCGTGGAATCGGGCACCAAAACAAACTTCTGGCCATCGGTGAGCAGCGTGCGATCCAACGCCGCAAAGATGGTGGGCAGCCCTGCCGCCGTGCGCAGAGACTTTGCGCTGCGGTCGTCCCAGTAGGCCTCCGCTTCTTCCCGGCTTCCAAACTGATACCGATCGTCAGTGAGCCGCTTCACCTCGTTGGCCTTGGCACGCTCCTCGGAACGCTGCTTCTCCAGCTCAGCGTCAATGTCAGCCTGGGTGTACTCTGGGAAAAGCTCCGTGGGATGCGCACGGCGTCCATCAGGCAAAGTCACGTAGTACCGCACCATGGCGCCTGTGATGTCCGACTTCTCGAACAGATCAGGCGAGTGCACATAGCCGGTGCGCTCGTTGCCGTCGCGGCCGATCCCCTTCAACTCCCTTGGCGCGCCCTTCGCCTTGTATACGTCCACTAGCGAATTGAGCACGGCTTTGCGTTCGTCCTTGGTAAGCGCCTTGCCTGCGCCGAATCGCTGCGACTGATCGAGGGGCTGCGCTCGCTGCACCGGCCCCGCCTTAAGCTCGCGACCATCAGGCATGGTGGCGTGGGTGCGCTCGCGCAGACCTGGAACATCGACCCACTTCCCGTCCTGGGGCCGCACCTGGCGCACCGTCACGCTCCAGCGCCCGTCTTGGTCCGAAGGCAGATATGACACTACGCGGTCGTGCCCACCGTAGCTCTTGACGATGTTCCCAGGGGCGAAATATTCGGCGCGCGCAGCCTCTTCCGCCGCTGCCTTCTTGGCCAGAATGCCGCGCGATGCGGCCTTCTTGGGAACAGGGGGGGCAGCGGGGGCGGCTTCGTAGGCCTTCGTCTTTGCTTCGCTTTTTGTAGCTACTGACGCAGTATTCGCAGTCGCTGGGGCCTGATTCTCTTCATTTCCCAGAGCGCTCGGCGAGTTCTTCACCGCCTCCAGCGCCTGTTCCACCGGTGCATCCAGCACGATGGCTTTCACGGGCTTGCCTTCCTCGGCCGCTGCCATGGCCTGGTGGTGCCCGTCGATCACATGCCCATCGCTGGACACGATCACGGCACGGTCCCCGGTGGCAGCCTTGGCGGCCTCCACCTTGGCTGGCGAGTATTCCGCCTGCGTGGGTTTAAGGTCCGCTGCATTCACCGTTGTGGTTTCGTGCGCGATGCCCTGGGCGTTCAGATGCTTGACCAGGCCGCCGTGTGATTGCGTGGGCACCTGCGGCATTTCTTCGCGCGGAATGCCCAACGTCCCTGTCTCGGGCGCAAAGGTTTTCACCTCGGCCTCTTGTGCCGCGCGTACCTGATCCACCAGCTTCTTGCGCTGCGCTTTGAGGGTCACGGGCACTTTGCGGCTTTTCATGGCCGCCTCGATGTCGCCGCCGCCCTGCCCCATCGCGGCCGGGGAAGCACCGAGGATCTTGGACTCTACGTCGCGCAGTTGCTGGCGCAGCGCTTCGACTTTTCCGCTCGGCGCCTGAGCCTCCGGGCCTGGCGCTGGCGCTGCTTGCGCTCCAGGGTTCGCAGTCGGGGCGCCATCGGTCAGGCCTGCAGCGGCTGCTTGCTGCGCGCCATTCGCGCCTGGGCGTCCTTGAGCATCTGGTGCTCCAAGTGCGACTGCTGGCGCTGCTCCGACTTGCGACGGTTGCGCGCTACCTTGCTGGGCTTGGGCGGCTTGAGGGCCATTGCGGTTTCCTTCTGTGGTTGCGGGAATGGTCAGATCGGCCGGTACCGGGCCGGCGTCTTCGGTGAGGGAGGCAAAAGCGGCATCGGCGCGCTCTGCGCCGGGCACGCTGGCGCGCTGTTCTGCATCCAGCTCGGCCTGCAGCTCCTGCTGCTCACGCAGCGCGCGGCGGCGGCCCAGCTCTTGGGCCAGTTGCATGCGGACCTCACGCGACTGAGCGCCACGGAAGGTGCTGGACAGCTGGGCATCGCTCCAGCTCTCCATGGGCGAGCCCTGCGAAATCTCGCCCGTTTCCTGGTTTACGCCTTGCTGCGTAAGCGCTGGCTGCTCTTGTTTTTGATTGCCTTGGGCAGGCTTTTTGACTTGCTTTTGCGCCACCTCGGCAGCCTGGGCCAGCGCAGCGGCCTGCTGCACCTGGTCTGAGGCACCGGTATCGACAGCCAGCGCGGCACTGGCCGACAGCGGGCCGGCAGCAGGGTCCAAACCCATGGCCACGGAGCGCGGCACGGTCGCACCGGTGGACTGGTAAATCTCATCGTCAGGGCTCTGCACGGCGCGCGAGGCATCCATGGCAGCCTGGCGCTGCTCGGCGGCCTGGGCCTGCTGCTGCGCCAGCGCTGCCGCGCCATCGGGAGGCGCGGTCTGGGGCACGTTGGGGTCGCCTTGCTCCTGCTGCTGCAGCGCCGCCAGTTGGGCGGCAAATGCCTGCTGGATACGTTCCATGCCAGGGTTGGGCGGCGCGGCGCCGGCGTCAGTGGGTGCGGCACCAGGTTGGTCGGAAGGCGACGCACCTGGTTCCGCTTTAGGTTGCTTGAAGCCGTGATAGCCGGAAGCCGCGCCACCCATGGCGCCGCCCGACAGCACGCCCATGACCGCTGCGGAATCCACATCCGTCAGCCAGTCCTTGCCAAGCGCCACGTTCTGGAAAATCTGCTCGGCCACGGACTGCGGCAGCTCTTCCAGGAAGCCCTCAGAGATTGCGCCCTCAATCACGCGGCGCGGAATGCTCTTGGCAGCCGCTTGCTGCACCAGAGGATTGACGGCGGCGGTAGCGGCATCGTCGGCGTTCTGCTTCGCCATGCCCTTGGTGCCCTGGGCCAGCATGGTTTCGGCGTCACCGATGCCCAACTTGTTGGCCACGCGGCCGCCCAGCACGCCGAAGCCGGCCGTGGCCACACCGGTACCGGCTGCGAGCGCGGCCTGGGTGGGGGTCAGCAGGCCATCGGGAGTTTCCTGGCGGATCTGCTCAGCTGCGGAACCCGCCGCAGTCAGGCCTTCGCCGGCCGCGCCCGCCAATGCGGCACCAGCGGCGCCCATCTGGCCCAGTTTTGTTGCGGCCATGAGTCCTCGCGCAGCGACGCCACCAGCGACCATGGAAGGCACGGACTCCCCAACGGCACGGACAACCATGCTCGGGTTGGAGAGGGCAACCTTGGCTTTCTCTACGATGCCATCGGCTTGCTGGAACTGCTGGTTCTGCTGCTTGGTGGCGTCCGAGTCGAACAGATCGCTCGCTGCCTCTTTGGCCTGCTTGAACCGAAGGCCAACAGATCCACCCTCGTTCTCCAGAGCCTTGCCGACCGCGCCGCCAGTGGGGATGTCGAGTAAGCCCACAGCAGCCTCGGGCACAGAGATAGCGCCACGAGCCACAACCCCTAGCGCGTCGCCCGCCCAGCCTTTGAAGCCACGGGATGGCGGCGAGGCAGCATCGAGGAATGTGTCGATTTGGCTCTTTTGCGCGGGCTGTGCAGCCTTGCCGGCGAGGAAGTCATCAATTTGGCTCATCCCCTCAGGATGGCCGCGCCCTCAACAATGCCCAAACCCTATGCAGGGCAGCGCCAAGAAACGAAAAAGCCCGCGCTTTGGCGGGCTCATTCGGGCATGTTGTGCAGGCGATTCAAGAAGCCATGTTCGCTAGGAAATCAAACCGACTCCGAATTAGGTCATTGATTTGACGCGTTGACTGAGCGATCTTCAAGTGCGCCCGAATCTCTCCAACAGTCGTCAGTTCAGCCAGTCTCACCAGAGAGGCGTTGATGAAAGCAGACGGAACGGCCTGGATGCCATCGAAAGACACAACAACATCTTCGCCGCGGCTGATCGGCGCACTGATCAGCTTAAAAATGGCATCGCCATCCTCATAGGAGGATGCGTGCTCAACGTGGTCGAGGATTCGTATTACCATGAAAACTCCTCACTTTGAACATCAGACTCCAAGTCTCGAATGCTATCTTGTTTCAGTGTGATCCGCACTAAAGTACCCGGATAGAACCCTTTGACGGTACGGGAAGTCACCTTGCTCTTCTTGGCTGCATTGTCATGGATCGCAGACAGATTGGCTTCGCCAGACACAATCCACACCTTGCCCCTGTCTTTGAGAGTCAAGTAGCGGATCAAAGTTGCAAGTCCAGCACCTCTGTTCTTCACATTAGATTGGGTTGTGAAGCCTTCCTCACAAGCCAATGCCAGAGCAACAGAATCAACCAATTCCGGTCGAACCTTTCGAACGTTAGATGGGATTCCCACGCCAAAGTCGGAGATCGCGATCTGCACCTCTTTTGATTGCGGAAAATGTTGAATATGGAGGCAGCCATAGTCAACGCCAGAGTGGAAGTTAATATTGGAAAAAACCTCGTCCAGACAAATTCTGACTGTTGCCAGAGATGCCTCGGATGTGTTTAAGCTGACAGCCAACCACGGCACAAGTGTTGAGTGCAAGTAGCCAACCGCTTGAGCATTTGAGACCATTGTTAACGGGAGGCAAGTCTCTCTTGCTTTGGCCCACTCTCGCAATGGACGACCGATATAGCGCTTAAAAAAATCTGAGTCATCCAGGTACGCAACCGCAGCTGTGCTCTTGAAATTGACGCCTGCCAAAGCGGTCGGGATACCAGCTCTGGCGAGGTATTCGATCAGGTTGCTGAGAATTACAACACCAATAGGCTCGATGAATTTGAGCCTAGAGAAATCGATTACCACTTGCTCCGAAACCTGGGCGTTCATGCCACGCATCGCCTGTCCGATGACGTAGTACATGGAGCCAGAACCAAAAGACTCAGGTAGCAATATTGGCACTGAAGCAGCCATCTCCCCTCCTTTTTTAAGGCTGAAATTTTACAGAGGGATGAAAGCGCAGGATGCTCGACTGCTAAAGTTCCGCCAGGAGGAGAGCACTATGTCAGCGACATCTCAACACAACCCAGTAGCCGCATTCATTGCAGGAGAGGTACCACTCGCCAGAATGTTCTGGCTGCACGGCGTTGTGGCTGGTGCTGCTGCTGGCATGGCCCTTGGAGGCCTTCGAGGGATCAGCCCTGAGCTGCAGCAAGTCTGGGCACTGCTGATGTTTGCTTACATGCTGGCCTGGTATATCGGGCTCTGGCGTTCAGCCGGGAGATACACCGGGCCTGCAATTTGGAGGTGGGCCGCTCGTGCTGTGGTGGTCATGCCATTCGTCGGCATCGTGCTCACTTTGGTCCTCAGTGTAGGGCCGAAGCAAGAACAGCGATCTGCACCTATCGCGCAACCCGCTGGATCATCCGCCCAGACGTCAGGCACAGACAAAGAAGGCAAGCCCTGCTCGCAGATCACCGAGTTCCTCGGTGAGTGCAAGCGTCAGCCCTGATACCCAAACTTTCGCAGCGCTGCAACCTTCTGCTCTCGGCTCAGATTCGGGTTGTCACGGACGGCAATCGCCTGCTGATTCTTGTCCAAGGGCTGCTGGGCGCCAACCTGCCCCGCATCCACACGCTCCACTGCGCCCGTTTGGGTGTTGTAGCGCATCACACTACCCTCGGTAGTGGACCCATCAGCATTCTTCGTGGTCGGCGTCACCTGGAGTTTCCATGGCGATTCCGTCTGCTTGCCGGACAGGTCGCGGATCTGCTGCGCGATGGCCGCCTTTTCTTCGGGCGTCTTTGCAGCGTCGTAACGCTCGCTCAGTTTTTCCTGGCGGTAACCCTGGCGAATGTCAAAGCCACGCGCCTCCGCCTCGGTTGAGGCGCGCTTTTCCTCGACGGCCGCTCGGCGGTTGTCGATCTGAAAGCCGCGTGCCGAACGCTGGTCAGCACCAGACTGCTGCATGCCTTCTCGCTGGAGCGCAGAGTTCTCGCGCATGGCGGCCAAGTCCATGCCGGGCTGGGCCAGCTGCAGCGCCTGGTCATTTTTGAGCGCTGCCTGAAAGGCCAGGTTGTCAGGGCTGAGCGCAGCGGCACGTGCGCCAATACGCGACGGATCGTTCGTGATCGAGCTGGCGGACACTTGCGCGCTGCGAATCGCGTTGCGGGCAGCCCAGTCATTGGTGGAGTTGCGGACAACAGGGGCCGTCACCTGGGCCGTAGGCGCCGTAGAGGCCCCGCCAGGCGCGAAGCCAACCGCCCGGGGCGCAGAGAGCGCTTCCGCTGCCGCGTTGTTCTGCGCAGTAATTGGGCCGGTACTGAGAGGCTGTGCGGCGGGCTTGGCGGTAGGCTCCCCTACCGGTGCTGTGGCCGCAGTAGCAGGCTGCACCTGTGCAGGAGACGCCGATGGCATGGGCGGGGAAGCCGGCTTGGGTGTGGTGCCAGGGGCTGGCGCTGATGGCGCGGGTGCGGAATCCCCAATACCCAGGAACTGCTTTCCCGCATCAGCCACGGCGGGCACAGCGGCGCGCCATGCACCACCAACCACGTCATCCACCACGGCGGGGCCGTAGGCCAGTGCTGCACGGGCAGTCTCGCCTGCAGCAGCGCCATACCGGCCCTGGCCCACCAGATCACCGATGGCCTTGCCCGATTCGTTGAACACCGAGCGCGTGCCCGGCATGAACCCTGCGGCCATACGCTTCACCTCGCCCCCATTCACAAAGAACTGGCGTGGCTCTTCCGGCTGTGCCTGGGGGGCGAAGCCGCGCACCGGCTTGTGCGTAGCATCACGCATCACAGTCAGCACAGACGCACCCAGCGCCTGCACCTGTTCGGGTGGCAGCTCGAATTCCCCATTGCTCAGGCGCACGGGCACCGATTCCCCCTGCTCTTCCATCGCGCTATCGCCCACCTCGCCAAGCTCCTCCAGAGCTTCGGGGCCAATGGCCTGCGTGCTATCAGCGGGCATGATGAAGGTGCCAGGGCGCTTTGCGGTTTCAATGGAATCACTGGTGCCAGTGCCGGGTCCACGGATCAGGCCACCCGCCTTGAACCCGCGCGGCTTGACCGTACCGCCATCTTTCAGACCTGCAGCCTTCTCGCGGCGCGCCATTGCGCCCATGCCCATGTAGTCGCTCACGGCCGGAGCGGGCGCCGGTGCTGGAGCGGCCTGCTGCTTCTGGGCAGCTTCCTGCGCGGCTTGGGCGCGGTAAGCGGCCACGCGAGCGTTGCGCTCTTCGTCCATGCCAAAGGCACGCTTGAGGCCTTGCACCAAGCCGCCGTCTGCAAATTTTTGGGGTTGAAAGCCTCGCATGGGGACTCCTTTATTCATCTGCCGGGATTGTTGACACCAGCCAGGGGCCCGCAAAGCCCTATGCAGGGTTTGCGGTTGCTGGAAAACAAGTGCCTGGCTCCTTTAGCCCGGCGAAGAGATCGCCGGTACCGTACCGGTCACATCGCCGCTGTAGCTGTAACTCACCCCCATGGACGCGCTGCCGCTGATGCCGGCATTCGCGTGCATCATGCTGTAGGCGCTCGACGTGAGCTGTGCGTACACCTGCGTGCCGGCCTTGGCCGCATCGAGGCGCGCGTTGTTGGTCTGGATGGCCGCGTCGTTGTTGATCTTGGCGGCCTGCATCGCCACCTGAACGCCCGCCTCGTACTGCTTCATGTTGGATTCCCAGACCTTGGTCTGCAGCTCGGCCTGCGCGCTGAGCGCCTGGGTTTGTGCACGGAAGCCATCGAGCAGCGCGCCTGACTGCTTGCCCAGCGCCTCGATGCGGGTGCTTTCGGCCAGCACGCGGGCCCGGTAGCCTTCCCACTCCCCCGTCTTGGCAGAAATCAGGGCCTGGTAGCGCGAGATCAGCGCGCGCGAGTGCTCGGCCTGCGCCCCCACCCGGATGCCGTACACCTGCGCCTTGGTCTTCCAAATGTCGATCTTGGTGGCCTCGGCCTGCACGCTGGCCTTGTACGCTTCGACCTTGGAGGTTTCGGCGTTGACCTGGGCCACGTAGGCACGGATCTGCTCGCCCGCCGCGCCGATCTTGGCCTGTTCCAACTCCACCAGGGTCTTCGCGGCACCGACCTGGGCCTCGTAAATCTTGACCTGCGACATGCCGGCCTCGATCTGGGCCTTGTACTGCTCCACCAGTACCTTGTTGATCTCGGCCTTGGCCAGCTCACCCTGCAGCTGCGCCTTGAACACCTCCACCTTGGCCAACTGGCCGTCGATGATGGTCTTGTAGACGCTGGCGTAGGTCTGGTAGCCCTGCAGCAGCCCCTTGAATTGCTCAATGGCCGCGTTGTGGATCTGGATGGCGTTGTCGGCCAGGGCCTTGGAGGCCTCGAAAGACAACTGCTCCATCTGGTAGGAGTACGTAATCAGCTGCTGCTCAAGCTGCATACCGGCCGCGATGGCGGATTTCAGGTTTTCCTGCTCCAGGTCCGCCTGCTTGATGGCAATGTCGCGGGACAGACCGGAGAGCTTGTCGTAGTAGTCCCGCTGGGCATCGCGCAGCTGGGCCGCCAGCACACCCGTAGGCAGGGAGAAACCGAAGGATTCGCTGGTGCGCATCACCTCGGCCTGGTTAGCAAGGGCAATCTGCGTCTCGCGCCCGCGCGCACGGTCCCAGATGGCCTGCTCCACCGCGGGGTCCAAGCCGGTGCCACCGCTCATGCGGGTATCAAGCACCGATTTCAGCTTGTTCAGCAGCTCGGAGGCGTACTCAGGACCGCGCGCGTAGGAATACGGAGTGGGCGCGGCCAGTTCCAGCGTAGGCCGGTCGCCCAGGCTGTCGAGCCATTCGTCGTGCAGGTCAATACCGCCGAAGGGCACGGCATTGATGCTCACGTAGGTGGGCACGGCAGGCATGCTCACGGTCGGTGCATCGGGGACAGCCACTGCCCCGATAGAGGGCACGGCCGGGATGTCTCCGTAGCTGATGGCCGGGGCCGTGGGCAGGCTCAGGTCCGGCGCCACATCCGCGAAGTCGGAGATCGCCAAGTTCGGCGCGGCCTCGTTGAACAGGCTCGGCGCGTTGCCCAGAATGCCCGGATCAAAATTGATGGTGGGCATCGTCGGCGCTGTGGGCATGGCCGCGAGCGTGGGCGCCCCCAGCGTTGTCCATGTGACGCTCAGGGTGGGCGGGGTGTAGATCGCGTTTTTCAGGCGATCCGAGAACGACACCAAACTCTGCTGCGCGCTCTGCGCATAGCCCTGGGCGAGGGCGAAGGTGTTGTTGACAAGTTCTGCTGCGCTGGCCATTTAGAGCCTCCGGGATTTGGTTTTGATGGAAGGGATCTCCATGCGGTCGATGCGGAAGAAGGCACCGGCCACGTTCTTGTAGGAGAACCCCAGGTAGTTCTCGCGGATGCCACGCCCAGGCACGCCACGCGAAACGCCATCTGGCAGGGACTGCACCGGGTAGGAATAGGTATCGCTGGGTGTGTGCACCTGCAGCACCCCGTTACCCGCGCTCTGCATGGCGAAATAGACGCCCGACATCAGGCTCTTGGTGGTTTCGCCCCACACCCGCTTGGGCGTGGTGATCGTGGCGTCAATGGGTTGCCCGGCGTCTGTATCGCCGCCGAGGGCGTAGAGCGCCACCGCAGAACCGGCGTGGGTCGGCGTGATGGACTGGAAATCCCAGTCGTATTCACTCACCGCGCCGGTGAGGGTGTTCATGACGATGGTGGTCATGGTTCAAACCTTCTTGGTGATGTCCAGCGCGTGGGCAACCAGCGGCGGAATGTTGAGACTGCCATCCCACTCCTGCGCCAGCAGCTCGCGGATGATCTTGAGGTCGCCACTCCACAGCGGCGGCGACAGGACGCCATTGGCGATGGGGAAAGCGGTTGGCGGCAGGCCCTCGAAAATGACCACGGCGAACGGGTTGTTGCCCGTGCCCGCCAACACTTCCTTGTCCCATACCCCCTCGTCCTTGAGCTTCTTGGGGTCCACCAGCTCGGGGACGCTCCAGGTCATGTCAGGCTTGCGCCGCAGCGTCTGCACCTTGCGCACGCGCACACGGCGCGGCCGGTCGGCACCATCGGGCGGCACAGGCGCGGGCGGCATGGTGTACCGGCCCAGGCTGGCGATCCATAGCGAATCGAAGCGGCGGATGTCAAAGCACGGCGTCCAGATCCACAGCCCCGTGAACAGATCGAAAACCTCGTATTCCAGGTGCACCACAGTGAGCCGCGTGCCAGGCGGCACATACCCATCAGAGTTCACCCGGGAGTCGTTGGTGGTGGCGCGCACCACGCCCGTAGCCAGGAACTGGTCATATTGCGAGCGCACGTCAAACGCCATCGTGCTCAGATCGTGGGGGCGCACCTCGGGCGGCTCTGCGTTGTGGAACGCGCGATAGGCGGCAAACCGCTGATAGGTGCCGTTCGCCACCCAGCCGAACAGGCACTTCGGCATGGCGAAATCGCGCCCCAAGGGATGCGGTGCATCGTGCCCAAACTGGGCTTCATCAATCGGGTTGTCGGTGATCGGGTCAGGCACTATCGCCTGGCGATCAGCGCCCGTCACCGTGAAATCGAGATACCGGTCGATGTCATCGCCGTTCGGGCCCGATGCCGTCACCTCGCCCAGGGCAGGCAAGGTGCTTGCGGGCTTGGTAGCAATGTTCCATGGGAACTCCAGCATGCGCGCAGCCAGGTGCGGGCTGCTCTGCACGCCACCGTCCAGCCAATTGCGCAACGCAGTCAGCTGGATTGCCCGCTGCTCGGCACGCAGCTCGGCCATGCCCGGGTACGGGCCCAGAGGTGGGTACATATCGTCAATGGCCTGGCAGGCATCCAGCCACGCCTGGTAGGTGGTAGCCAGCCACTCTTCGTGCGCGATGCCCCATGCCTCCACAGCAGCCAAGTAGGCCGCCTCGTAGATTGCATTCAGCGCGGCGGCGGCGGCCTCCTGCGACTGGTATTCAGTCCACAGCGCGGCATTCACCGACACGGCAATCCCGGTCGCTCCGCCGGGCACGAAATCCTTGTACTGCGTTGCGCCAGAAAATGCGTTCGACCCCGTGCGGATGAAGAAATAGACGTTGGAATAAGGCCCAAGGTTTTCCCCTGGTGTGAAGTCGTCCGGGTTGGCGCCTGCGTTGTTGTATTCCGCGCTGTAGAACTTGTCCGGGTTCTCAGGGTCTGGCAACGCCATGGGCACGAGCGGCGCATTCACCAGGTCGAACAGGATGGAGCTGGTCCAGGTGAGGGAGCCATCCAGCGCATAGGTCTCTTCGCCGCCTGCGGTGATGGTGGAGCGATAGGTGATGTTCCGAAAGAAGCTGCCCGGCGCCTCGGGGAAAGACACCACCGCCCCGTATTCCTGGCTGAACCGTACGCGCACGATGGGCGCGAACTGCTGCACCGGAAAGGGGAGGTCAAACTCTGGCTCTTCTGGGTACGGCGGCTTTTCATCACCGCTCAGGTCGATGACGAGGCGATCAAAGATCGGCGCAAACCCCAGGTTCACATAGGCCGGGACGGCAATGAAGGCCTTCCCACCACCGGCCACCGTTGCGGCAGGCCACACCATCACCCGGTCCTTGCCCTGAATGGACTCCATGAACACGCGCGTACCGTCCGCAAGCACACGGTTCTCGGTCAAGTGCTCACAAATGGAAGTCGTCTTGCGCAGGCAGAAGGTGGTGTACTCATGGATCACCAGCGCATGCTGTCGGTCGGTCATCAGGCCCTCAACCACGATCAGGCGCGGCGGGGTGGCGCCGGTCACGGGCGCGCCCTCCAGCGTCATCCAGTTGTTGGGCGTGAGCTGGCTCATTGCTGGGCCACCGCGATGTACTGCGGGATGCCGTTGACCTTGCGGAAGGTGGCGGACACCTCGCGCACGTCGGTGGTGTACCGGTTGGCGCTCAGGTGCGAGAGCGTGCCGCCATCGAACCCGGCCACGATCTCGCCGCCAGCAATGCACATCATGGCCCGGCCAGCCCCGGTACCGTCACCCGCCTTGACCTGATCGCCGCTCACCGAAACACCAGAGCCCAGAACCACACGCCCGTCCATGACCTTGTCATAGGCCAGAGAGTCGAAGTCCACACCGCCCAGGAATGCCAGCTCGGTGCCTGTCCCCACGTAGATCCCGCTCTTGACGGGCTCCACCAGGGTGATGTCGGAGCTGAACTGCTTGAAGTCCTTGCGAGGGTCGAACAGTTCCCACTGGTGCGGGCGCGAGGCATAGAGCACCTTGCCCACCGCAATGAGGGCCCGACCGCGCCAGAAAGCCAGACAGATGCCCGCAGGGGCAGGCACCAGCCCGTCCGTGGCATATGGGGTCACGAGCGCATCATTGGCGCCCAGGTAGCTGAAACTGTTGGTCAGCGTGCTGCCCGCCAGGTGCGCGGATGTTCCATTGGCTCCGGTGAGGTACACGTTGATCTTGTAGCCCTCCCGCTGGGGCAGGTTCATCAACAGGATGCCTCCATCGGGCAATTGCACCGGCGCGCTCCACAGGCCAGCGCCTTCGAGGCCATCGAGCAGGCGCACATAGGTAAGGACGTAGCGATACTCGCCGGGGTGCAATGCGCCGGCCACGGGCGATGCGGCCCCTGCCCTGTCAGGCTCTGGCACACCCCACTCGGTCGCCACCTTGCCATCGGTGAGTCCGCGGACCAGGCCGTTGGAGAACGCCGTGCGCCCATCGGGAAAATTGCAGTACCAGACCCGCGCACCGCCCAGGGCTGGGTGCAGGACAGTCTTCGCGCTATCGGGCGCGATGCCCACCAAAGCGCCTTCTGCGGTGGCCAGCTTGAAGCCCACGCCTTCATGCACGTTCTTGTGGCACCCATCGGTCGCCACTGAATACCCGCCGCGCCGCCACACCTCGCCCGTGAGCCCAATGTCCACGTTCGTGGCCACGGTCAGATCCGTGGTGTCCAGCCGCTCCTGCGGCACCACGTTGTTGATGCCCGAAAACTTCTCCAGCGTCAGCATGGAAGGCTCCCCAGAACAATGCGGCCAAAGCGGCCGCGCCCGACGACAGGAAATGCGCGATAGGTCCAGCGCCCAGTCACAGCGCCCAGCTGACCACCACCAAACCCGCTGACCTCGTGCGATGAGCTGGCAAAGGCCCGTGGCTTGCCCAATGCACCGCCAGAGAACCCCGCTACGGGCTGGATCAGGACGGCGGTAGGCCGCCCCACGGCACCACGGTGCACGGGCTTGACGGCGCCCGCCATCGCCAGGCCGACAACACCAAAGGCGCCCGCCTGCAGTCCCTGCACTGGCAGGATCTGCGCAACCCGCACGGGGCCAAACGAGCCACTGCGCAGGCCTGTGACTTCGGGCTCTACCACGGCCGACACAGCCACAGCGCCAAAAGCACTGCCACGAATGCCCGCCACATAGCCCGCCTGGTTGGTGGGTCCGGTCACGCCACCGGGGACCGAGATCCAGCCGAAGCGGCCAGTCTTGAATCCCCGCACATTGGCGCCCTGGTTGGTGCGCAGCACCACGCGGCCAAATGCTGATGCGGCCTGCAGCCCAGACACATCGCCCTTTTGCACCAGGCGCGGGCTGCCAAAGCTGGCCGACTTGAACCCTGAAATGATGGGCGGATAGTCAATGGTCGGCGTGCCCAGGGCCGCGCTCTTGAAGCCCGTCACCAGCAGCACCGGGTCAGACGATCCGAAGCCCGCTTCATAGCCTGCGGGAACCGTGCCCACAAAGGCCGATCCGCCAAAATTGGCAGTGATCTGCACCGGACCGGATGCGTCCACCTGAGCGATGCACGGCCCCCAAGCTGGCGGCAGGCCCGGGTCGCGGGCCACGCTGGTCAGCGTTTTCCACACCGTGCCATTGCGAGTCACTACCAGGGTGCCGGCAGCCACATCAAAAGCAAAGCCCAGCACATCCCCCTCATCGAGGGTGCTGACACTGCCGGACCAAAACAGGCCCGACTCGGAGGCCGAATCGGCATCTACGCCGATCTTCAATGTGGAGCCCGAGGGGAACAGGTCGAGCGTGTATTGCCAATAGAACAGCCCATCATCCCTACCCGCCACGGTGCGAACACCGTTGGCGTAGTAGTTGGAGGTCGAGTAGATCAGCCCACCGCCTGAGATAGCGGCATTCGGGCCTGCGCCGCTGGCGTCCCAGGTGGTCGGGGTCAAGGGCATGGCCGCCCTCTTAAAGCGAGTAGATCTTCAACGGGCCGTTGTCAAACTGGGGCGAAATGTCGCCGCCGTTGGTGGACAGCGGGAAGCCCGTCACCTCATCGATGTAGAAGATGAGGGGCGACGTGCCCGCCACGCCGGTGTCTTTGTAGATCACCAGTGCCTTGGCGGTGCTGCCCGCAGCGATGGAGGCCCACACAGGGTCATCTGCATCGAAGGTGCCATTGGCCACCACTTTGTTTGCAAGCGTCTGGTTGGTGCCGATAGTGTTGGCGCCCAGGTCCGAAAGGAACTCGTGCACATCCAAAGATGGGGCGTAACCAATGCCGACCAGAGCAACCTTGAAGGGATCAGTTGCGAAATTGATTTGGGCCGTGAGGATGCGGTTCTTCCCCTTGGTGTAAACGTCGTTGGCCATGGTGCTTCCTCCGATGGAAATAATGGATAGATGTGTCAGTCAGCCGCGCGCAGGGCTCACGGCAGAATCGCCTCGTTGTGGTGCGGGACATCCTCACGAGTGACGCGGCGCATGTCGCTGTCCGGCATCGGGCCAAAGTACGCGGTGAACGCGCGCTCGGCCTTCTCCGCGCGCACTGGGTCGTACACCTCGGAATCGGGTACGCTGAAAGCCCGGTGCAGAGCCCACTGAATCAGGTGCTCGTGGTGCGCGGCATGGATCTCGGGGGAAGCGGTATCGTTGTCGGCGGTCAGCTTCTTGAGAGGAAGGCGGTAGGCCTCAATGGTCAGCGTGCCGTCCTCACCTGGCACCGGCACGATGCGCACCGAAGTGTCGTTTTGCACCAGGTAGCGCTGCTCATCCCGGGTGTACTGCCAGTCGTCAGCATCGCGCCACTCCGGGTAGTTGGCGTCCAGCCACTCCCGCGACTTGAGCGAGAACTTGCAAGGGCGCCCACCTGCAGCGGCGGGACGGAAGCCGGTACGCACCAGCTCGTACACCGTGGGGTGCAGCTTGTAGGTATGGCGGCCAGCTACGACCGCCACCTCACAAATGGCCGGGTTTGCATCCTCCACCAGCAGGCGGCCACGCACGGCGGCTTGGGCCTGGGCATCGTTCAGCCAGTCCGTGATGTCTTCGTCAGACCACAGGTACGGCTTCACTTTGTCTTCCGCCAGAACGCGGAAGCGGCGGATCAAATCGGCCAGCGTCATCAGTTGAGCCCGCCCTGCACCAGCGCTGTGACCTGGTTGCGCAGGTCATCGGCCTTGTCCTTCATGTCCAGCTTCACGCCGTAGTTCGCCTTGGCGAAGTCCGACAAGGCGTTCTTGGTCATGTGCGACACCTCCAGCAGCGTCGCCTCGATCTGCTCGCTGGCCTGCTTCTCGCGCAGCAGCTGCTCGGTGGTTGCCTTTTGGGCCTGGGCCAGTGCAGCAGCGTTGTCGTCCTTGCTGTCATCGGTCTTAGAGGTCGGCTCCGTGCCCGCCTTGTCGGACTTCTCAGCCTTGGCGGCCTTCTTGGCGACAGCGGGCACGCGCTTGAACTCCAGGTAGCGCATCAGCAACTTGGCATCCACCTCGGACACCAGCTTTTCCTCGCCCGGCTCCCAAGCGTTACGCATGGGGGTACGGTCGGTGTACGGGGATGTGCCCTCGTAGCGGATCAACTCAAATTTCATTGGAGCCTCCAGAAAAGGAGACAGGCCGGTTTCCCGGCCCGCCGTTCCTTACTTCACGCCTTCGGCAATGCCGTAGATCACGACTTCGATTTCCGAAGCCTTGTCGTTGCCCACCGTCTTGACGGTCAGCAGCAGATTGGCATCCTTCGGCAGGACGATGCTGGGGTTGGTGGTCGCATTGCGCAGACGGGCTGCGGTGGCGATAGCCAGGCCGGCGCCGAAGTAGTCCGCGTCCTGCGGCACAGCGGCGTCATCCACTCCGTCCTTGTAGGCAAAGCCCAAGTCGCCGGTGGCAGTGGCCTTCATGCCCGTCACCACAGTGACCTGGCTGTCAATGAAACGGAAACCGGAGGGCAGATGGCCCAGGTTCACGATGTCATTGGCAGCAATGGCCGCAGTGGAGTCGGAGTTGATGACGGCGCCAGTAGCGCCGGTTTTGACGACATAGCGCAGCGCCGTGAGATTGCCCCAGGGCGTATTGCCCAGGTGTACGCCGTAGCCGACGCTCTTGACTTTGATGGTTGCCATGGGTGGCCTCCGTTCTTGAATTGAGGGGGATGGGGGCGGGGCGCACGTGGCGCCCCGCGTGGCCTATCAGCGTTCGCCCGGGATGAGCTTCACCACGGTGTCGATGGCCATAGGGCCGATGTCGGTCCAGTGCTTGGTACCGTCGCCCTGGTCCACCGCAAAGCGCACCTTCTGCAGGCCCTGGATCACGCCGATCATCAGTTCGCGCTTGTCCTTGTGGTCGAAGGTTTCTTCGTTCCAGAAGAACGGCATGCCCGACAGGCCAGAGGCCGCGAAGGCTTGCATCAGCGACTGACCGCCCAGCAGGATCGCGCGGTCCACCGCGTGGGTGTTGGTGAACGACGCAGGCACCACGCACGAGCTTTCAGCTTCCGAGGTGAAGCTGTTGGCGTAGCGGATGGTGTTGCCCGCATAGAAGCGCACCGGCTTGGGCTGCTTGAGCAGCAGAATGCCGTTCCACAGACCAGCCTCGCCCAGGAACAGGGGGTGACGCTTCGCGTTCGATGCGCGGTTGAGGGCCGCCACCTGGAACTTGCGGAAAGCATCGTCCTGCGAGAAGGCGTGGTACTGCGCTGGGGACAGCAGCAGAGCGCGCAGAGGCTCATCCTCGGCAGCCACGTCGCCGGGAATCTTCACGGCGGGAGGTGGCATCGCAATGGACTCGATGAGCGTGCGGATCGCGTCCACCACGGTCATGTTCAGGTCGTCAGTGGTTGCCAGCGATGCCTCGCCAGCGTTCACGGTGAAGGCCTTGACGCCGTTGGTGCCGTCCGCCATGTAGTGGCGGTTCTTGGTGGGAACCTTGACCGGGTTCACCAGCAGCTCAGCGAACTCGGGATCTTCCTCGGTGGGCAGGCGCCACTCGATGTTGTCGTGGAAACCACGAGCACCGGCCAAGTGGGTCAGGATCGACTGGTCGAGGTAGGCGTTGGCATCGGCCTGCGCCACTGGGCGTGCCAGCTTGGTGAAGTCCACAGCCGAACGCAGGTTCGTCATGGTGTCGCCCAGCTTCACGGGGATACGCGCCTGGTCAACGCGGGTGCGGGCCTTGTCGTACGCGAAGCCCTTGCCCTTACCCTCGGCCATGCGCGAGCCCATGATGGGGCGGCGCTTCGACGGCTGAACGAAGTGGAATTCCACCTCGTCACCCATGCCGCGAGACAAATCCATGCACTTCACGATGGGGAAATCGGAGCTGGACTGCTTGCGGATCATTTCCGCGACCTTGCCCTCGCCCTTGGGCAGAGGACCGGAGAGTTGGCCAAGGCGCGACAGGCGGTTTTCGGCCAGGGCAAACATGCCGGCAGACTGGACAAACTGCGCCTTATCGGAACCGGCCGGTACGTGGCTGTTCATGGTCATAGTGACCTCCTTCAATGGGACGGGGGCGGCTCATCACGAGCGGCCCGGTTTCAAAAACTAAACGGCGTTCATCACGCGCTCGATCTGCTCGGGCGACATGTCTTGCATGCGCTCCAGGAGCGCATTGGGGTTGGTACCGGCCGAAGCCAGAACCTGTTGGGCGATGTCCTGGTGCTGCTCACCCGCGATCTCCGACAGCGAGTTGGGGACGCGGCGTTGCACCTCCGGTGCCTTGCCCTTGTCCTGAGCGGCAGGCGCTGCGGCCATACCGGTCTGCGCCTTGAACGTGTCAAAAACTTCGATAACTTGCGCAGCAGTGCCGCCCGTTTCCGGGTGGAGCACCGCATCCACGGCGCCGCGCTGGAAGCCCGGCAAGCCGTTGACCCAGGCCTTGAACTCAACCGACTGCACGATCTCGTTGGCATCGGGATGCTTTTCGTAGATCGCGCCGTAGTGCTCGTCCTTGACCTCCTTGGCCTCGCGGTCCTTGATAGGCTTCAACTCGCGGGCGGCTTCTTCGCGCAGCTCGGCGCGAAGTTCCTCACGCAGCTCCTCGCGGGTGCGCCCCATCAGGGCGGCGATGCCCTTGGCGATGCCTTCCTCCGAGAAGTCACCGAACAGGGATGCATCCACACCCTGCCCCATGGCGGTCTTCGCGGCTTCAAGGTTCTGGTCGGCCTGGGTCTGCGCCTTCCCGGCATCCGCTCGGGCTTGGGCTTTGTCCTCGGCCTGTTCCAGGTTCGCCTGCTGCTTGGCGTTCAGCTCAGCCAGCTGTGCGCGCAGGGACTCGTTTTCACCTTCCAGAGACTTCACGCGCTCGCGTGACTGCTCCAACTTCTCGTAGGGAATGGTGTAAGCGCCAGACTTGCTGGCAATCGGCGCGCCCTTGGGCTCGTCGTCTTCGGTGGTACCAGCGCCGCCCGTGGCCTTGCCCTGGTCAGCCGCGCCGGTCTTGGCAGCATCCGCTGCGCCTTCGGCGTTGTTGTCCTTGGGGTCTTCCTGGGTGGTCGTGGTGGTGGTCGTACCTTCGCCAGCGCCATCGTCATCCAACGACTCGCCGCTGAGGGCCTTTTCAAGAAGTTCGGCAGGTGTGAGTGCCATTTGCTGCGTGCTCCATCCCAGCTATCCGGCTGGGCCTGACTGGGCATGCGGTCGAGGGTTGGCCAGGGCCATCGCCCCGGCTTTCCGCTCTCCTGCTGCGGGATATGCGCCGCTTCACAGCGGTGCGGTTTCGCCCGGCGCTTCACAGCGGGGGGCTTGGAACAAGTATTCCCAGGTGTGGCAAAAACCCTCTGCCCTATGCTGGGTAGGCGCAAAAAAGCCGCCTCAGTGGGCGGCTTTCTGGGGTTCGCGGTGGGCGCTTATGTGGACGGGCACATACGCCACAGCGGGGTCACGTTTGGGCGCTCGCGTTTGGCCATGCGCATGATGAAGGCCTTGGCCGCCACCAGCTTCACGCGCGGCTTGTCCTGGCTCGGGCTTGCCCGCTGCACTTCCACACTCATGCGGAAGCCATCGAGCACGAAGTCCCAGGCGCGGTGCACGGCGGCCACCACGTAGTCGCGAGAGGCAACGGCAGCCGAAACGAAGGCACCGGCTGCGGCTACGCAGGCAATGGCGGCGATGGCGAAAAGGCGAGAAGTGCGGGACATAGCTGGAACTCCTGTGATGGTGCCGTGGCTGCGGCGAAACCCTGACCGTTGCGGGTAGGGCCTCATGGTCAAGCCACGGCGCCGGATCGCTGCGCCCTATGCCGGGCGGCGACCACAGATGCGCAGCGGGTACACATCCACAGTGACCTGCACATCGTTGTGGTCACGCACGTGGCAGATTGCGCGGCCTGGCTGAATGGTCCCTGCGCGGAAGTCCATGCGGTTGACCAGCTCCTGCAGCGCGTCATTGACGAATGGAGCGACGTGCGCCCCCTCGGTGCTACCGGTCACTGTCACGTCAATGCTCAGACGCAGTTCGGGGCCCATCACTTTGCGCTCCCAGCCTTGCGGGCGGTCTTCGCAGCGGGCGTTACTTCCTTCTTGCCCGAAACGAGTGTCAGCACGGCGGGCGGTACCGCGACGGTGATGATTTCCGAGTAGGAATGCTCCATGAAGCGCTCGTACACACAGACCATGAGGCCATCGTCATCCAGCCCGGCTGCCACCATGTCTTGCTTGCCGCCAACGATGCGCACGGGCTTGCCCACCAAATCCACAAACTGCTGCGCGTCCTGGTCGTTCACCTTGGCGAGAATGGAGCGCAGGGCACCAACTTCTTCTTTCAGCTCGGCTACGAATTGCAGAGAGCCCGCCTCTACGTTGGCTGCGTTGCGCTCCAGGTCATCAATACGACGCTCGACGCCTTTCACGCGCTCCGACAGGGCATCGGCAGACTTGATCGCACCCTGGTACGACTGAACCAGTCTGTCGCGCTCGCTGATGGCGCGACTCATGGCGGCATTGATGACGCTGTTCACCTTCTCCTCGATAGCTTCGAGGCTGGGCGTTTGTGGATTGGGTGGCATGAACACTCCTGGGTTGATGAGGGTTCGATGCTCAGTGCCACCCTAGGAATGCCATAGCCCTATGCCGGTCGGACTCACTGCGGCAGATTGTCGGCAAGGGCGGGTGTCTCGATCCCCTGCATGCCCTGCCCTGCCTCTTGTGGCACGGGCGGGAATTCCGGGCTGGTGTTCTCGCGCACGGCTGGCGCACCCTGCGCCTCGGCCTCTGGCGAAGCCGCAGCACCGCCACCGCCCTGGATGTATGGGCTCTTGATGTTCATGGCGGCCGTAACGTCCGGGGTAGGGAAATTCGGGTCCACGCCACCGGGGTTGGGCGGCTGGTATCCAGCGCCCTGCATCACCTTGTCCGCTATGGGCGCGATCATTGGCATCTGCGCCACTTGCGCTCCTGCTTGCATAGCAGAGAACGCAGCTTGCACGCCGGTTTGCACCGCTTGGGCCATCAGCTGCTTAATGCGAGCCTCGCTCTCGGCCTCCTTCATGGCCACCTCGCGCTCCTTGAGGTCGTGCATCAGCTCCTGCTTGACCTGGTTACGGATGGCCTCGGGATCGGCTTGGCCCTGGGCGTTGCGGATGGCCTCCACCACTTCCTTCTTGCGGGGCAAGTCCATCAGGTCGATCATGAACGGCATCACAACCTGCTGGATCTCGGGCGTGGCGGCCTTGATCGACTCGGACAGCGCGTTGAGCTGCTGGGCGCGGAAGCTGGAGGAGCTGGGCACATCCTCCAATGCAACCTTGAGGCGCGTGCGCTGTACGTCATTGCTCAGGAGCACGATGTTGGTGTGCGGGTCCACCTCGGGGCTGTTGAGCACCACCGTGCGCGGTGGGTTGAGCACGTCGCCCTCGATCACCACCACCGTTTCCTCCTTGCCGATGTCTTCAATGATGAGGGCCGTCAGCATTTCGCCCACCAGCGCACGGGAGTCCTTGAAGTTGTCCATGAGGTCGGCCAGCGACACCTGGGACTGCTCCACCTGGGTCTGCTCCTGCACGCCGCTGGTGGCCGTGCCTTGCTGGCCCTGGAACGACGGTGTGACGCCCGACACACCAGCAGCAGCCGCGCGCGCGTCCTGCATGAGCTGGAAGTGCTGCGCGTTGAGCTGGAAGTCGCGGTTGCGCTCGAACTTCGCCCCTGGCTGCCCCATGTGGTCGGCGTCGAGCACAAAGTCTGCATCCACCCGGGATGCCATCTGCCGGAATTGCGCATCCGGCATTTTCACGGCGCCCTTGGTGCGGATCGTCTCCACCGCCGACATGCCCCAGCGCAGCTTGGAAATCGTGCTGTTGAGGTTGTCCTGCGGGAAAAGCATGTCGCGCACCAGGCCGAAGGGGATGCCGGTCAGGTCTTCCTGGGCGGCCATGACGCGCACATAGGGGAAGTGCGGATGTGGGTACGGGCTCGGGCCATCGAACAGGCAGTGCGGTCCCATCCAGTAGCTGCGGCGCACCACGGGCAGCAGTTCCTCCACCAGCTTGCCACGGCCCAGCGACAGGGCTGCTTGGTGCAGCTGATTGGCCGGGTCGTACTTCACCGCGCGCCCGTCCTTCATCTTGAGCATCACGGTCGTCACCCAGCGCCGGTACCACAGCTCCGTGATACAGACGGTCTTGTTTTCCTCGTTGTAGTAGGCGTCCTCAACCGTAGTCCATGCCCGGTGCGCCTCGGCGGCAGCGTGCAGGCCGGTGGACTGTCCGCCCTCCAGCTCCTGGATGCCGAACTCCGCGATCCACTTGTCCGCCCCGTTCATGATGATCGTGGCGTGATCGCGGAACATGCGCGCGGCGCGGGTGCGGCTGATCCAGCGGCGGCGGAAGAGCCAGCGAGCGTCCGACAGATCGGGCTCGATGGCCTTCATGTCCCACCAAATCTCGTTGCGGTGGATGTAGCGGCACTTGTACGGGAACTCCAGGGAGTTGCTGGCGCGCGCAACCTCCACCCAGCCGATGCCCACAGCGCAGGCGGGCTTGAACGCAGCCGACAGCGCGCGATCAGCCTTGGAGTGGCGCTCGGCCCGGTTCAGCTTGAAGTTCAGCGCATCGGCCACGTCCTGGCCGCCCGGGTCGCCGTCCGGCGTCACGCGCCAGTCGGTGCGCGTCTTGGCCTCCATGCCGCACACGGCGCGGATGGCGGGGCCAATGATGTTTTCCTTGGCGGGCGGGATGCCCATGTCCTTCAGCTTGCGCAGCAGGTCAGTGCTCAGCTGGTTGCCATCGGCGTAGTCAGCCTCCTTGTCGGCCTGGGCGCGCCATGGCGGCTGGGCCAGGCTCTCGCGCACGATGGAGGCGAACTCATCACGGGTGATGGGCTCGTCCCGGCCGTCCTGCAGCTCGTAGTTTGTGAGGGGTTGGGTAGCGTTCATGGTCGTCGCCTCATGTGCGCCAGTCGGGTGCTGGCGGCATTTCAAATTCGTCATCGGTGCCGTATCCGTCTTCGGATGGCTGGTACAGGCCGGACTCCTTGGCCTGGGCCCACTGGCGCAGGGCGTCAGCGCCCTCGGTGCAGCCGTTGGACTTGTCGGGTTCGTCCAGGAACTTGGCCAGGGCATGGCTGTATTTCTTGCGATACCCGCGCAGGCGCTCCAGGCCGAACGCGCATGCGTCCTTGTCGAACCAGGCCCCGCGCATGTGCTTGCGCAGGGTGTTCACGCCGGTGATGAGCTGGGTGACGCGCGGCACGATCACGAACTTGTGCCCCGGCATGAGCTGCTGAAGCTGCTGCTTGGTGCTGCGGTTCGTGTCGCCCAGGCGCTTGTGGTCCGCGTCGTGGGGGAGGTAGTGCTTGCCGAAGACATAGCCCAGGCTCTGCAGGTGCCGCACGTAGTGCCGCAGGTCTTCGTCGTGCTCTTCGTAGTAGTTGATGAACCGGTCCTCGCCGCGCAGCTGCTGGGCAAACCAGATGGCGCACCCGTCGCTGTTGCCGATGTCCCAGAACGTGTGAACAGGCAGGTCCAGCACTGGCACAGCGGTGATGCCGCCGCGCTTGGTCAGCTCGGTGATCGCCTTGGTGAGGTAGTGGCCCTCGGTGGACTGCTGGAAGGCCTCACGCGGGGTGGAGGGGTACTCCTGCCACATGCGCTCTTCCCGCCCCGGAAAGTCGGCAGCCTGGGTCGCCGCGTACCAAGCCCGCTGTTCCATGTCCAGCGTGGTACCGGCCTCCACCTCGATGTCATCGAAGTATTTATGCAGGGCATCCGGCACCACCACCGCGCTCGCGTCCATGCGGTAGCTGGGCTCCTGCCACCACGCATAGAAGTGGAAACGGTAGTCCCGCTCGGTGAACTTCTGGTGGGAGTGGTGCAAGGCCTCGGCCCGCGTGCACAGCTCGTAGAACTCCCCGTTCGCCCCTTCGGCGGTGGACTCGATCACCAGGACGCCAGACAGCGGCACAGCCGGGATGGAGCCGGTCATCACCTCCTTGGCCTTGTGCGGGAACTTGGCGCAAATCTTCCCGAACTCGGAAACATGCAGCCGGTGGAACGTGCCGCCCCGCACGCTGGTGGCCACGCGCATGCTGCTGTTGTTGTGCGCGAAGCGGATTTCCTTCGTGCTCGCGCGCGCCAGGGGGAAGCGCTCGCGGATTTCATCGGGCAGGTGGTCGTAGGCAAAGATCACCTTGTCCCGGAAGATGGATTCAGCCGTCTCCCGGTCCTGCGCGATCATCCCGCAGCGCTGATTCCCATTGAATAGCGATTGATCCAGCCACATGATGGCGATCAGCGTCGTGAAGCCCAGCTGGCGGGCCTTGAGGATGATGTTGCGGTGCCACAGGCGCTTGATGAATCGGCGCTGCGCACGATTGGGGATGAACGGCTTGACGAACGACTCGCCCTCGTCAATGACCTCGCCCTTCTCGTTCTTTACCGGGTCGCCCTTGACGATGATCTGGTACAGCGCACCGCTGAACAGGCGCCACTCCTTGTCAGCAAGGCAGCGCTCCAGCTCTTCCGCATTGGTGGGCATGCGCACCGCTGGCTGCACGCGCACGCGCTTGAGGTCGCGCGGCTCGTGCGGCCATATCTTGGTGTCCAGGCCAGACGCCTCATCGCCTGGGCCTGCAACCCATAGGTTGTCGTCCTCTTCCTCGATCTGAACCCGGGGAGCTTTTGCCATGTCAGCTCCCGTCGTCGGGCTCGTCGAGCTGCATGAGCCTACTGGCAGCCGGGCGCTCTGGGTCATCCGCAACGGGCTTGAACCCATTGCCGTTGCCCGATGCAATGCGCTGCAGCAGGGATGCAAGCGGGTCGGTCTTCTGGTCGTTGTCCTTCTCGTAAAGGCCAAGGTGGCGGAAGAGCTTTTCCGCATAGGGAGACTTGTCGTGCGTCTTCACCTCGATGCCGAACTGCGTCTGTTTGGCGCCTGCGTAGAGCGCTGCGGCCTTCTCGCTCAGGTAGCGGGTGTCCTTGAGCACCACGCGCGCATGGCCGTCGCCGCCGCACTCGGGGCACTCGGCGTGTGGGGCGCGCAGGGGGTTGAAGCCGATGCCGCCTTGCTCATCGAACTCGGCGGGGTTGTTGCCCTTCTCCACCCACTTCTCGCGGTCGCGGTTCATTTCGCCCACGGTGCGCTGCCACTTGTGGCCCTCGCCATAGCAGCAGCGGCAGCAGCCGGTTTTCAGTTCCACCAGCTCGCGGGTGTCAGCCGTGACGATGTTCCAGGCCTCGCGCAGGACACCATCGGCAGTGATCTGGGTGCGCTCCTGCTGCTCCTTGCGGGCGGCGTTCAGGGCGCGCTGGATACTAAGTTTTGCTAAGAGCTGGGAGCCCTGCTCGTTGGCCGTGTGCGGGCTGTATCCGGCACGAATCGCCGCCTGGGTGGCGTTCATGTCCACCATGTACTCATCGACAAAGCGCTGTTGCTTGTCGGTCAGTACGGTTTCGGTGGGGGTGATGGTGGGCGCCGGTTCCGCCTGGGGTGTGGCTTGCGCCCTGGCCTTGGCATTGGCCTTCGAAGGTGGTGGTGCCTTGGCGGGCTTGGCAGGCTTGGTGCTTGCGGCTGGCGCCTTCTTGGCTGGTGCTGCCTTGCGCGCAGGCGTGACTGAGCCTGCGGCCTTCTTGGGGGCTGCAGGCTTGGTGGGGGTCTTCTTACTGGGGGGCGCGGACTTCTTGCCCGCTGGGGGTTTGGCCATGCCCGGGAGTCTTCCGGGGCATGGGGGATTGGCCTAACCCTATGCTGGGCCGCGCAGTGGGCGGCCTGGGTGGTGGTGGGTTACTGGTCTGGTAGCTCGTCCAGCTTGGTACGCACCCACTCGGCGCCGCCCAGGGCTTTGAGCTTTGCCTTGTGCGCTGGGCTCAGGCGCAGGGGCACAACAACCTTGAGTTCTTCGGGGGGCTTGGGCTTGCGGCCCTGGCCTCGGTCGTTGGGTGGGCGCTTGGGTTTGCTCTCGGTGGCCACTACTTCATCCTCCACGGGCTCATGTCTTCCAGCCCGTCAGGCTTGTTATGCACAGCGTAGCGATACAGCACCCATTCGAGCGTGGATGCGCTTGCTTCGGCCCATATTGCCTGATCCCTTCGATCTGGGTTCAAAAGTGCAAAGCGGGCCGTCAAGAATGCATTTTCCGCTGCTGATTCATATGCACTGAGTAGCGATTCGATCAGGTCTGGAGGGCCTTCGAATTCCTCGTCCTCTTCAAAGAACCCTCTTACCCGGCTGTTTGTGCCGAGACTAAGCGTGCTGTTGGTGGTTGTCATGGGTGCAATCCTACTGGGTGGCGGTCATTCCTGGATGGGCGTGGCGCTCCACACCACGGCGCCGATGAAGATTTCGGCGCTGTACGGATCATCTGGGTCCACGTTGCGGATGGCGCGCAACTCGGTCTTGAACCCCTCGGCGGCTTGGTCGTGGTTCTCGGCGGTCAGCAGCAACAGGGTGTCCTCATCGTCGCCGCGCAGGCGGCCGGTCACGGCGTAGTGGCGCTGGCCGGTGGGTTGGGCTTGCTCCAGGGTGCGCTCGGCTCTATCGGCGCGGTCCTGCTCGCTCTGGAATGCGGCCAGCATGCCCGGCCCAGTCTCCAGGGCTTCGGTGCTGATTCCCTCGCAGGCGTTCCAGCACGCGGCCAAGCGGCGCAGGTTGGCCTGCTGGCGGGCTTCCATCTGTCTGCCGTTCACCAGCATGCTCATGAACCACTCGCCCTGGTCGTCCAGCAGGGTGTAGCTGTTGGCATTGCCGTTGGCGCGATGCGTGAGGCGTGTGGATGTGTGGGTGATGGTCATGGTGTCAAGCTCCAATGGCGTCAAGGTGGGCGCGCAGCTCGTCGGCCAGTTTGTCCCGGCCTTGCTGGTCCCCGGTGGTCATGGCGTTGCGGGCCTTGGGATCCAGCATGATGTTCTCCAGGGCAGCACAGGCCACGCTCGCAAGATCAAGCGTCTTGGTCACGGCGGCGATTTCCTGCTCGATACGGGACCGCTCCAGCTCGGCGGATTCCAGGTCCTCCTGGGTGTAGCAGTTGTGCCGGTCATCGCGGATGTTCTGGATGCGCTCCGCGATCTGCTCGCGGGCGGCGTTGAACAGGTTTGAGAAGTCGATAGGCATGGCGGGCTCCTTCACTCCGCGGCTGCGTCGAGATCATCGGTGTCCAGGTCGGTGAACTCGGTGATACCGCTGATGATGTTTTCCATGAGGTCGATGGCGGCTTGGGCCTTCTGACCCTTCTCCCCCTCCTGCAGGCTCTCTGGCATGTTGTCCAGGTAGTCCTGTTCCTCGTTGAGAACATCCTGCAGGTCGGTCATGAGCGTGCTGGCTTGATCCTGCAGCTCGCTCATGCGGTCGCGCAGCTCGGCCAGTTTGGTGCGGCGTTGTTTGTTCATGCTGCGGCGCCTTCCTTGGCCGCGTAGTGGGCGCGCGCGGCGGCCAGGGTTTCCTCGATCTTGCTCAGGGCCAACTGGTGCAGCTCGCGCACCGTCTTTTCAGTGCAGCGCGCGCCCTTGTAGACCGTGCGGGCGCTGTAGTCGCCAAACATATCCCAGGTCAGGAACCCGTCTTTGTTGTCGGTGTTGACCACTGCGCGCGTGACCATTCCGCCATTCGTCTTGCCAGTGCTCACGATCAGCACGCGGTTTGCCGCTCCCATTTCGATAGCGGTCTTTGCTTCCCAGCCGTCGCGGCCCTTGCCAATTTGCATTTCCATTTCAATCACTCCTTGGGGTTGGTGTGATTGAATTATGTATTACTTAAATCAACTCAGTCAACTGTTTCCCGTATTTCTTTTTTCAAACACTCGCACGCGGCGCTTGGGAGAACAGATCAGCATGGCGCTCCACAAACCGGCGCAGGAACTCTAGGCCCCGCCCGGTCACGCGCGCCACGCGGCTGAGCTGGCGCCCGCGCGTGTTCGTGTCGAAGGTGTGCAGCGATTCCTTGAAGTAGCCTTGGGCCACGTAGCGCGCGGCCGGGGCGTTGTCGGGCAGGATCACGCCCTTCTGGCGCAAAGCCTTCTCCAGCTTGCGCACGGGCACGCCGATGGTTTTGGCCGCGTCACGGACCAGCACCGTGCCATCCGAGTTCAACATGGCGTCGGCGTACACCACCTTGGGGCGGGCGGCTTCCAGCGCGGCCTGCTGCAGTTCGATCTGCTCCTGCTGCTCGGCAGCCAGGCGCAGGGCCTGGGCGAAGCTCTTGGGGACACCACCGCGCTCCAGCTCATGCCATCGAGCAACCACCCGGCGACGAAGCGCGGCACTGTAGCCGGTCAGGAGCGTATCGGTCAGCTCGCGGTTCAGGTGGAACATCGCCGTGTAGCCGCGCGCGTCCTTCTCCTCGCGGACATGGCTCAAATCTGAGCCATCGGCGGTGATTTCGTCCAACATGGCCCGGATGTCCCGAATCACATTCTTGTGTTCCTTGCCGGTCAGGTCAGCGATTTCACGGCTGCTCATCGTCAGCGGTTGGCCTGCGGCCATGGTCATCAGCGTGTTCATGCCTTGCTCCCTTCACGAAAAACGGCGTCCTCGGGGCCGGTGAAGCCCAACAGATCCTGCTGGCGCGCATCCAGCTTCCCTTGCAGCAAATCGCGCATGGATTTCAGCTCGCGGCCCTGCGCCTCCACCTTGGCCGCCAGCTCGGTTGCCAGATAGAGGTGCTGGTTGGTGCTGTTGATGAGGATGGCCTGCCCCGCAGAGCCCACGGACAGCATGGACAAGGCACGGTCCTCGTCCGGCGTCAGGTGGAGCACAACATCGGGGACGCCCTTGCGGCCCGTGAATTCGATCATCACGTAGCCGCTATCCAGGATCGTCTTGCTGATGTTGCGCGTTGGCGGGTAAGTCTCCACCAGCTCGTAAATGCCACGCAGCAGGCGCTTGAGGCGGTTGTCATCGACCAGCGCGCGCAGGCGGTCGTCCACGATGGACAGTTTCAGCCCGGTGAGTTCGGCCACCGTCTCACGCGTGGCGATCTGATCCACACTCCGCAGGTCGCGCACCGCGCAGTAGACGCGCTCCGTGCTCGGGATCGGCTTCGTGGGCTCGATGGGCTCAGCCCCTGGGGTGGCAATCTGTTGCTGGGTGGTTTCGGTCATGCTTCCTCGTCTTCGGTGAACTGCGGGATTCCTGCGGGCCAAAGGCCCATGGTGTTGAGCTGGTGGCGGGTCTGGGCGGCCATGGCGCGGCCCAGCGCCACATGCGCCTCGCGGCCACCGGGCACCAGGCGGTACTGGTCGAAAGCAACGTGGCAGCCCTCGATGCCGGGGCGGGTGCAGCACAACGGCATGGCACGGCGGTCGTCCACCTTCTGGCCTTTGCCCTTGCCCGCGTTCTCGTGGGCGTGCTGGCTGTAGCCTGCGATGTGGCAGTGCGCACACGGCAGGCTGGACACGGCGCGGCGGTATTTCTCGCTGCGCAGCGGGGTGTCCTTGTGTACGCTCGCGCCGGTGCAGCTGCCGCCCATCACTGCAGCGCGCGGAACTACAGAATCCATAGCAGCTTGCGCACGCTGCATAAGCGCTAGCTCTCGATTCGCTTCTGTTTTTGGAGAGTGCGATCGACCTTTGAATCCGGTGCGCTTGAGTGGCGAGCGACGAGTCAGCACGGCACACCCCCCTCGGGCAGGGCATCCGCCTCCAGCTCGCGCTCGGCCAGTGCCACCACGTCACCGGCAATCTGGCGGCGGTACCGCACGGTGGCCGTGAGCAAATACTGGCGCTGGGCGGGCGTGAGCGCCTGGGCATCGCGCAGCGCGGCGCGTGCTGCCATGTCCTTGGCGAAGCGCTTGGTACCGATGCCGGGCATGAAGCAGCACGCAGCCAGGGCACGGGCCAGGGTCTTCTCGGTTTCTGTCACCGGGTGGCTCCTTCCAAGCGGCGGTTGTTGGCGTTCTCGCTGCGCCACACCTCAACACGGAGCTGTGCGGCGGTCAGGCGCCAGCGCAGTGCTTCCTCCACGCGCACGGCCTCACGCAGGCCTTCCAGCAGCGCGATGTATTCGGGGTGGCTGTAGGCGAACTGCTCGCGCGCTGCCACTGCCTTCTCCGGGCTGGCGTTCATCAGCAGCGCCTTCTTGCTTTTGCGGAAGTGCTCCAGGTGCACGCGGTCGGCCTTGGCCTGGGCGTACTGGCGCGAGTGCTCGATCAGGAAATCGACGGCGCGTTGTGGGTCAACCGGCTCAGACACGCTCCACCTCCGCGAAAAGATCCATGGTCTGGGGGTCAGGGTGGCGCGGTCCAGTGCATGGCCGGGCCAGGCGCAGCACGCCCGACTTCTTGCGCGCCAGCTCCAGCAGCCCCGCCTTGCGTGCGCAGGTGGGCCCGATGGGCATAGCGCCGACAAACACAGCGGCGGACAGCATGGGGCGGTTACAGAAAGCGCAGCGCATCGTCATCGCGCACCCCGGTATGGCCACGCCACCATGGCAGCGTCACGCTCGTGCTGGTTGTTGCGCTCGGTCCAGCCGGTGTAGATGGCGAAGTTCTCCGCGCCGCGCTTCGCGCCCTTGGCGGTCGGGCTCACGCCGTGGGCAGGAATGCCAAGCTCGGCGCACACCTCGGTGATGAGGCGGCACCATGCATCGACTTGGCCCAGGCTGCGCGCGGTGGCCAGGGCGGCACCGTAGGCGCCCTTGGTCCGCGCATTCCAGGCGCGTGTCTCCAGGCGGGAGTCCTCAAAGATCACCCGCGCTGGCATCACCTCGCGGATGGTGCGCTCGATCTCCACCGGCGTGATGGTGTCCAGGCGCACCAACTGGCCGTCCACAAAATGCGCCACGCCCGTGCTGGCGCCGGGGTCCATGCCAAGAATCAAGCTCATGCCCGGCCCCCGGCGATCAGGGCAGAAAACAGCCCGCTGTCAGCGCGCACCGCGATGGATTCACCACGGCGATACTTGCTCAACACCGAAGTGCTTACCCCCAGTTCCTCGGCCAGCTCCACGCCGGTCTTCTTGCTCGTCTGCACGTACAGGATCTGCTCCTGGTTCAGGAGAGCCCGCTGGCGCCCTATCGCCCGATTCGCCAGGATGCGATTTGTCTGCCCCTTGAACTTGCCTGTGCGCTGCAGCCAGGCGCCATAGTCGGCCACCTTTGTGCACTTGATGTGCGCCGGGTTGCAGCAGGCAAGCTCATCGCAGGTACCGAACACGCGATAGCCCTCCGGCACGGCCTTCTCGTTGAGGCAATGCCATACCGCGCGCATGCCGCACTGGGTCCGCATTCCTCCATCGGCGCGGGTGTAGTCCGGCGCGTAGATATTGGGACGCCCGTCATGGCGCAGAGCGCCGCGCCACAGCCAGTGCCCGTCCTCAGTGATGACGCAGCGGCCCTTGATCTCTTCAATGGTTCTCACTGTGCACCGCCCTTCTCGCGGGCGAAGCGCAACTTGCCCAGCACGTTGCGCTCCAGCTTGCCGTGGCGGATCAGCGCCTGCACGTGGAAGTCGGCCGCACCGTCCGACACCCAGCCGAAGTGCTCACGGATGCACTTGATGGTCGGCAACTGATCGTTCTCAGCGAAGAATTCGCGTGCGTAGGCCAGCACGTCCAGGTTGCGAGGGGTTGGCTGGCCGGTCGGCGCACGGCGGCCCGGTGGCTTGGCCTTGCCTCGCAACGGGGCCTTACCGCGCAGCGTGGCAGCGATGGCGTTGGCCTCCTGCATGAAATTGCTCACTGCCATGCTGTCCGCCCTTCCAGGCCCAGGGCCTGGCGTGCGCTCTGCAGCGTGTACGGCAGGATCTTGTCTCCAGCCTCGGCGCGCTGAACGATGGTGCGGGCCCAGCCCTTCTCGTCGGCCTTGGGCGCCAGAGCCTGCTTGAGTTCCAGCTGCTTTGCCACCTGCGCCGACACCACCGCCTCATCCGCCTTGGGCGCGGGCAGCGCCTTGAACACGGGCGGGGGGCACAGGTTGGCGATCTTCTTGAGCTGGCCCACGTTCGTAGGGCAGCGCTCCGGCAGGTGGCGCAGGGCGTACCGAAGCGGCTCCAGGTTGTTGGCGTAGCCGCTCAGTTCCTCGGCCCAGTCGGCTTTGACGAATGCCATGTCCATGCCATCCCACTGGCGCAGCCACTCGTGGCCATAGCGCACAGTGAGCTTGTCGAAAATGGCGTCGATGACGACCATGAATTCAGGGCTTGTCATGCTGCTGCTCCTTCAATGCGCGGCGCGGCCTCGCGCGCCTCTACGTCGATGACCGGCCCTCCAGCCATGAAGCGCTGGGCAGCCTCAAAGCCGCTCTCTGCGCCGGGGGCCTTCCGGGCAACGCCCGGGGCGACTTCCTCCATGCGCTGGCGGGCAGCGCGCTGGGCGTAGGTCTCGGTGGGGGTTTCGGGGTCGGATGCGCGGGTGACGCTGGCGCCCCGGCCGCGCTGCTCCATGTGGCGGCGAATCCAGTTGCGCCAGACGGCCTCCCAGTCGAGCTTGCGGGCGTCCTTGCCAGCCTTGGCGTGCCAGTAGTCGGCAAAGGTGGCAGCCTGGGCGCGCACCTCGGTGTCGATCAGGACCGGGAACTCCTTCAAAGCCCATTCGCCCCACTTCTTCGGGAGCTTCCAGTCCTCCGGCAGGCGCTTGCCGTTGCGGCTCTTGCCCTCGGGTGCAGCGGGCTCAGCGGGCGAAGCCGAAGGCGCCGCTTCCGCGTTTTGCGCACCAACAGAAGGTGGAGTAGTTAACTGATGTTCTTTATCTGTATCTACTTCTTTATCTATATCTGTACGCGTGACTTCGTGACCTGTCACGCGTGACGCATCTGTGACTGTCACGCGTGACTCTGCTGTGACGCTCGTTGGGTCGGTCGTGTTGGCGTCATCGGCATGGCCCGCAGCGCGCGCTTCACCATTGGCCTTCTTCAAGGCATCGGCGGCTTCGCGCTCACGCTGGCGCTGGCGTTGCTTGCGCTCAGTCGCAGTGGGGTCTGCATCGCTGCGCTGCTGCAAGCTTTCCCACTTGATGGGCTGCAGCGTGGCCTGTTCGATCAGGCCTACTTCGGCAAGTCGGCGCGCCACCTCTTCCAGGCTGCGCAGATCGAGGCCCATCTTCACGGCGGCCTTGCGCATCATCAGTGGGTCATTGGCATCCAGCACGCCCTGCCCCTTGAGGCACAGGATCGCAATGAAGTGCCAGCGGTCTTCAAACGCCAGCAGGCGCAATTTCTCGTCGTCCACCATCTTGGTGTACGCGCGGAACCAGGGAAGTGTCTGTGTCATCGGCCTGCCTACTCCCGCACCACGGCACGGCGTCCGCCCTGGCGGCTCACAGCCAGCTCTCGCCCGTGCTGTGCAGCCTGCAGGGCACGCGCCGCGTGGTGCTCCGGCGTGTCAGCCAGCGCGGAATGTGTGTTGGTGTGCCCTACGCGGCGAAAGCCGGGCGGTTGATTCAAGGGCTTTGCGCGGTTCCAGAGGCTCATCAGCGCGCCTCCGATTCGGGGGCCCCAAAAGACCCTATGAGCTTTGTCAGCGCCTCGGTACGCTGCACGGCATGGCTCAACTTCTCAATCACCATCTGGTCGTAGCTCTTGCCGTGAACGATGGCGTACACGCAGTTGCGCAGCTCGTTCGAGGCGTCCGTGTTTTGCATGGAGCACTGGCGCAGGAACAGCGCATGGGTGTGCTCGTCCACCTTCGTCTTGAGTGCGTGTTCCAGCTTGCCCAGGGGGCCAGCAATGCCACGGCTGAACGCCGGGCCCTGGTCGTCATCGGAGTCGAGGTGTTCCTCAACGTCCGCGAGAACACGGGTCACGCCCTCGGGGGTGAGTTGCGCCAGGAGCGCGCGAATCTGGTCCGCAATGGCCTGTTCTTTACGATTCAAGGGGGCGGCCATTTATGCAGCCTCCTTGGCTTGGGTGGCGGCTGGTGTAGGCGTTCTCTCTTGCACCATGGAGTCAAGCGTGACCTCCCCGTGAGAGAAGTCACGGACAGCCAGCATGTACTTGGGCGGCACGCCGTCATCCGCAAATTGGCTGATTCGGCTCAGCGTCAAACCAAGGTGATTGGCGAGGGCTGTCGCCCTGCCGCGCTCTGCATCGAGCCATGTTTTGAGTTTCAGCATGGCAAGAGTTTAGAACATTCTTAACCATTGGGTCAAGAAACTTCTACACCACGTATGTTTATGCTTTGCTTAACATGGACGCACTAACCCTTCACCGAAAAGCGAGACTCCAAGCTCTCATCGACGGGAAACCGTGGGAGGGGAATCAGGCCCAGTTTGCTCTGGCCGCAGGAGTTACCAAGGCTCGCATCACGCAGCTTCTGGATCCAAGCGATTCATTCGGAGAGCGCGCGGCGAAAAACATCGCGGACAAACTGGAGCTTCCTGACCGATTTTTCGAAGCCGGTTTTCATGGCGTGATGCCTGATCGGGAAAAAGAACTTGCTCAGCTTATGTCCGCACTGGGACTAGAAGTCATAAGGCTGACCAAAGCAGACCTTGGGAAGCTTCCTGAGTGGGTGAGAAATGCTGCTGGGGCTGGCCGGCAATTTCTCCCGGACTTCATCGTCAGCCGCAAAGACTTGCCTCCCTTGTTTGTGACATGCAAAGGCAGTCCTCACCTGGATCCAGGAGATCCAGTGGTCAACGGTGCTCAAAAACTCGCAGCGACAAGGCCACGTGAATTCATGCTGGTTGACCTTTCCAACGGCGTCGGAGATGCGGCTCAGAGCATACGAGCAGCAGTTTTAACCGCCGCTCCAGAGGCTCCTGCACCGAGGGAATTGCAGCCCCCCAGCGTCCCTGGTGAAACAGTGGGCGACTTCGCTGCAGTTCGCAGAGCTGACGTGCGCTTCTCCAACGGCACCGGCCAGGTGGTCTACGAGGAAGACGACAAGCCTCCATTGGTGTTTCGCGTGGATTTTCTGCGAAAGCTGGGCATCAAGAACGGTGACGCGGTGGTGGTGGACAGCGTGGGCATCAGTAACGAGCCAAAGATCCCGGATGGCGCTGTTGTGCTGGTGAACCGTGGGGATCGCGAGCGTCTCAATGGTGATTTGTTCGCATTCCGTGTGGACGGTGAGCTGCTGATCAAGCGTCTGGAGCGCATTGATGGCGTTGGCATCCTAGCGACTGCCGACAACCCAAACTTCAAGCCCAAGCAGAAGGTCTATGCCAGCGTCATCGACTTTGAGGTGATTGGGCGTGCGGTTTGGACCGGGGCGCTGCTGTAGTTAATGCCCGGATCAGTTGGAGCAAGGAGGGAGGTATGTCAGCACAAGAGCGACTCGCCGAAGAGGCTCTGTATGCACATGTGGCGGCGGAGATTTCTGCGGGTGTACGTCGTGATGGACTCTGGGCCAAAGCCATTGCAGATTCCGCAGGCTCCAAAGAAGCCGCGCAGGCGAAATACATCAAGCTTCGCGTTCAGTCTCTGATAGACGAAGCACGAGTTGCCGCAGAGATTGAAAAGCGAGAAGCCGATCGCCACGCCGAAGTGGCCCGACAAAGCGAAAAGGATTCCATTGAGCGACGAGTCAAAGAGATTCGCGCAAGAGAAGATGCCGAGCACAAAGAGAACCTGAAGAGATTCACGGACATTTCTGGGAAAGTCATCTATGGCGTTCTAGCCTTCTGTATGGCTGCAGGCTTACTAGGGGCGATAGCGCAAGTGCTTAGCGGGCTGTGGTTTGTATTCCCCGTGGCGTTGGTCCAAGGCGCTATCCTGTGGTGGTCGATCAAGAAAATTCGTGGAGGCTCAGTGTGAGAGCGGGGCCGCTTGCCAAATGATGCACGCCACCCTCCTCTGCCTGGTCATCGCCATCACAGACGGTGACACCCTGACCGCCCGCTGCGGCGAGCCTGGCTCCTACGAGCAAGTCACCATCCGTATCAGCGCAATTGACGCGCCGGAGAAACGCCAGGCATTCGGCCAAGTGTCGCGCCAGCACCTGGCCCAGCTCTGCTTCGAGCAAGTCGCCACCATTACCCCTCGAACCCATGACAGATACGGCCGCACCGTTGGCGACGTGGAGTGCCAGGGCCAGGATGTGGCCACCGAGCAGGTGCACTCAGGGATGGCCTGGTTCTATGTGAAGTACGGGAAGGGGTATGAGCACCTGCGTGGGCTGGAGGCTGAGGCCCGGGAAGCGCGGCGCGGGCTGTGGGCCCAGGAGGCTGTGGCGCCTTGGGACTGGCGGCGGCCGGGTCACCAGAGTCAAATCAAAAGCGGTCCCCACGCACTGTCCGCGACAGGGGATGCACGATCTTGACGGCACAGCCGTTGCTCAGGTCACTCTTCACCTGCTTTTTTCAACAATTGCGCGCTTAGGCTCTGCCTCTTCTCCAGACGCTCCATCGAAGCAGCAAAGTCCCGCTCGTATTCAAGCTCAAGCTGACGAGCTTCTTCCAGCGATTCGGGTGCCATCCACATCCGGACTCGCTGACCGGCTGCCAAGCTGCTGAATTCCTGATCGGCCACCTTCGCACACTCTTCAACGACATCAGCGAGGAAGTCCCGCATTTGCTGGCTGATGTACTCGTCCTCTTTTATCAGCCCGTGTTTTCTAGCCAAGGCGGTGAGGATGTGCACAGCAGAATGTGGCGGCGGGAAGTCTGTGGAGTCAAAGTCAATGATGCCTTCATCGTCGTCATCGTCTTCGCCCTCTGCTGGCTCGTTGCTCATCATCACTCCTTTCAAGCGGCTGGCCCTGCATCAAACAGCTCGGCAGCCGGGACACGGAGTAGTGCCGCTGCCTCCTGTTGAGTACCGGCCAACCAGGTGTCCACGTCGGCCAGCTCAATGGGGATCACGCTTCGCTTGTCCTGCTGCTCCAGCGGTAGCGGTTCCTTGGTCTTGGGGTCGACTTCGTTCTTGTGCATGCGCCCCATCAGCGGGTGGCCATCGGCATTGATGGTCAGCATCGTGTAGCTCTCGTGCGCCTCGCCCGTGGCCTTGTCGGTCCAGGTATTCCAGAGCCCGGCCAGCCCCCAGAGGCGACCATCGGCGCGGCGGAAACGCCACCATTCGCATTTCTTGAACTGAGAATCGTAGGGGCCCCAGTACGGCTCGTCGAATGACACGGCGGGGATGATGCAGCGTTGCGCGCGCGCCCAGGGCATCTTGAAGCTGGCCTTGGCCGCCAGCTCTTCCGACCTGGCATTGTTGGTGTTGTAGGTCAGTTTTGCCTCCTTGGCGAACCAGGGGATCAAGCCCCACTGCCCAGCCACCAGCTCGCGGCTGTACCCGGCGTCATCGCGGGCGCGGCGGATGAATGCGCCTCGCTTCCGGGGATGCAGCACCCTATCCCAGTCCTGTTCCACAACCTGGCGCGCAGCCCATTCCAGCTCGATCTGGGAGCGCGGTGGAGCCTCGTATCGGTTGCACATTGGGTCATCCTACCTATTCCGTCGGCATTCAATATACTGTAAATTCATACAGTGATTTGCCATATCTTCCGCATGCGCTCCAACGGCCACCGCCTTGCAGGAGCAGAACTTGTCCACCAGCAGCCGGTGCGCGGCTGGCTGGAGTTCAAGCGCTCTCCTTTGGATAGCTACGGCCCCAGGATGGAGGCGCATCTACTGGACCGGCGCGGCGGAAAGGACTTGATCTTGCCGCTGTACTACGCCCGCCTGGCCCGGATCGATGGGGTGATGCATCTGACTGGCAATGAGCGTGTCGGACGGTCGAACACGAAGGCCAACACACAGCGGGTGAAGCAGTCCTGGCTATGCACGATGGACCCGGCCGACGCCCAGCAGTTGCTGGCACGGATTCGCATCACCCACGCATCAGGGTTCAGCGCCGAAGACGACAACGACATCGAAGACCCGTTTGCGCCGCTGGAGTATTGATGAACGCCACCGATGAACACCCTACCCTGCTGCGGATGCCGCCTTGGCTCGGCTTCCCCGAGGAACGCAAGCTACCCTTGGCGCCGGACGCCTATGCGCTCAAGGAGGTCCGCCCGGACTGGTGGGAAGTGCGCGCCGCTTGTTCAGGGGAGCTCATTTACTCTGGCCTTGGGCCCGTGGAGATCGTGAGGTCTCCGGCGCCCTTCTGAAACCAACACTTCGCAGTGCCCTTTGCCCGCCCCGTGCGGGCTTTTTTGCGGCATCGTCTGGCAAACACCGGCCGGCAGCAGTCCTACTATTTCCATGCCGCTAGCCGCTTGCGGCATCCCCTCCCCTCGCTGCAAAAGCGGGGTTCAAGCCCACCCATTGAGGTGGGCTTTTTTTGTGGTGGCGGGATAGTCAAAAGAAAGGCCCTCCCGGGCTACGATGGAGTTCTCACACTAGCATCACCCGGGAGGGGTTTCATGACAACCACACTCCGCCTCCAATACTCCGACGTTCGCACTCGCCTGGTGGACGGAAAGCCACTGATCGGCTTGCGCCATAGAGCCAAGGCCGCAGGGGACATGCCGGTCACAACTGCGTGGGTCGAGATGGCACCAGAAACCGTCAGGCGGCTCATCAAGACACTGGAAGAAACGTTGGCGGATTTGGAGCCGAAGCAATCCGAATAACTTGGGACTACCGCTTCCTATACTGGTGGTTGTAAAGGAGTGCCGGAAGGACCGGCTGAAAGGGAATCAATGAGCGATTGGTACAGACTCGATCTCGGCAACGGTGCTGACGCCTTCGCGCCTACGCGCAAAATTCAAGAGACCTTCACGGCGATGCTCATTGCTCACGGTGCCCCACGTCCTGAGTGGGCCTTGTTCTCAAGGTATGACAGGCGCTCTGACAACGTAGAGGTGTACTTCACACCGGCAACAAGCGACCTTGCAATTCAGTTTGGAGCTGTTGCCTGTCAAAAACCTGAGCACAACGAATTTAGCCTTGGCTTACTGTGCGGGGAGGCAGACGGACTGCTTTTCCATTTCCCCGACCATCCGCGCATGCGCAGATAACGCATAGTTGCAAACCACAGTTCCAGGGGGGAAGCCCTCGACACGGCCATCCAAATAGATACGCCACACATGCCCATCAGGGCCGCGCATTTCATAGAGCAATTCATCGCTTTCCACAGCAGTCCTTTCAACCGCCCTTGAGGCGGTTTTTTCTTGCCCGCCCGGATTGGGCGCAATGCGGAGTGTAAAGAAAATTCTTCGACAGTTTAGAAATTGCTTGACCCGTTGGTTTAGATTGTTCTAAACTTCATCCCATCGCAGCCAACAAGCAGCGGTCAGGTGGGTGGATCGGCGCACACCGGAGGCTCTTTCAAAAAATGCACGCCGATGTTGCTGGCCCCACCTGCGGGGCCTTCGTCCGGCGAAAGAGCACCTTCGGGCATGGGCCGAAGCTATGCGCCGCCGAGATCCGAGGCGGTTCCCAGTCCGCCGAAGCGCGGTAAACGGGATGGGAACCCCGCAAGGGGCTGACACCACGGAAACGGTGCTGCATGTTGATGCAGCGACACGGCTACCAGATGCCGGGATGCCCTCGCAAGAGGGCCATCACGCAGGTGGATTGGAGCAATGTGACTCGCCGCAGGATCAAGCGGAAAGAGAGCACCAGCCCACCGTCGTGATGGCGCCGCCATCAATCCATACGGGCAAAAGCCACTTCACAAACTTTGGACGGTGCGTGAATCCCCCGGCGAGTAGCCCACCCATTCCTCCCTTTGACAACAGAACCAGTGCATGCCCTGCGGGCAGGTCATGCGCGGGGTTTGTTGCCGCCTGCCCCAGCGGCGTTTGACAAGGAACCATATGAAGACCTCCCTGATCGCCTTGGCAGCTGTCGCAGCCATGGCCATGGCCGCGTGCGGCGACAAAGAAGTGCCGTTCGACCGGCTGGAAGAAGCCCGGCAGACGGCCAAGGCCAATGCCGAGTTCAACGCGGCGCTCTACAAGGCGCAGAACCCGCGTTTCACCTCGGACTTCACCATCGTGAGCCGCAGCGACGACATGCAATCGCCCAACTGCCCCCAGGGCGACGGCTGGGCAGAGCTGTCCATCATGCGTGTCGAAGGCAAGCAGGTGGACAAGACGGTGCTGATGTGCTCCACGTTCTCGCAAAGCGTGGGCTGCTACCGCAAGGAAGACTTCGACAAGAACACCAACCTTGCGAAGCAAAACGGAACCTGCAATTCGCAAGCGCCCTTCCCCGTCCCCCGCATCGGCAAGTAGCCAATGGCGCTCATCACCACGCTGATAGGCGGTGGGCTGGCCGCCTGGACGGCTGCGATCTTCTACGCGGCCTATCGCCTTGGCCGGTGGGTGGAGCGCCGCCGCCGCACCTGACACAACCATCCATGCCTCGCGTGCGGGGCATTGGTGGGACACGTCCCGAACCTTTCCAACCGCGCCGGGGGTGTCTCCTCCCTCCCTCCTTTGTGTTCCCCCGGCAGGCCCCGCAAGGGCAGCGGTTTTTTCTCCCCAGCCCGCACCACGCGGGTTTTTTTACGCCCAGGAGGCGCAATGCAAAACGTACACACCACTGTGCAGCCGCTGCTGCGCATCCCTGGCGCACCGCCGCCAATTTCCGAGCAAGAGCTGCAGCGCCAGCGTAATCAGGCCTGGGCCGATGTGGCGGCGCTGGAGGCCAGCGATCCCCGCTATCACCGTGCGCTGGTGGATCAGGTGCAGCACAACGCGCACATGGGGGTTTGGTCGTGATCGATCCACTCAACGCCCCGCACTTCACCAGCACCAGCCGCGATGCCCTTGCCGCATCCCAGGAAGCACAGGCTGAGACCAAGCGCCGCAATGAAGCCGCCACCCAGCGCCAGAGAGAGGCTGCGGCCATTGGCGCGGAGCTAGACCCGGACGCACTTGAACAAGGAGAACCCTGATGCCCCCCTTTGAAAATCTCAAGGCTTTTTTCTGTATCGCCGCTGCAGTTCTGTTGACCTCGTATCTGCTGGGCGGCAGCTACCTGCTGGACGGCCCCGCAGACTGGGAATCCGAGGCCGACAACGCAGCAAACCTGCGCGATGCACTGGCCCAGGCGCAGCAAGAGCGCCCCGACCTTTGGACGCCGGAGCGCCGGGCTCGCGCAGACGTTGCAGCCGGAATGGTGGCGCGGGGCGTGCAGCCATGAGAGAGGGCCCCCTCCCCTTCAAAACGCCGATGGTGCGCGCCACGCTGAGCGACATCAAGTTGATGACGCGGCGGATCGTCAAGGTGCAACCAGACGCAGTGCACGACGGCGAGCCCTATTGGTTCATCGGCGGCTACCGCGTGTGGGCCTATCGTCCTGCGCCAGCCGTTCCGTTGCGCGCAGGCGGCTCCCCCATGCCGTGCCCCTACGGCCAACGCGGCGACCGCCTTTGGGTGCGTGAGGCGTGGCGCACAGTTTCTGCCGTGGATCACCTGCCACCGCGCGAGCTGACCCCGGCACATCGCATCTGGTACGAGGCCGACGCCCCGCACCAGCCTGGATTCGGGAAGCTGCGCCCGAGCATGTTCATGCCCCGCTGGGTTAGCCGCATCACCCTGGAAATCACCCGCGTGCGCGTGGAGCGCCTTCAAGACATCAGCGACGCCGATTGCGTTGCCGAGGGCTGCGGCGCACTTCCATCCGCAATCGGCTGCCCCATGACCAGCGGCACAGGCGAGACGATCCCGCGCGCCATGTTTCGCGCGCTGTGGGAATCCATCAACGGCCCAGGCAGCTGGGACGCCAACCCCTGGGTGTGGGTAGTCGAGTTTCGGAGGCTGCCGTGAAGGTCATCAAGCAAGGCAAGCTGCCCGACGAGCAGATCCACCGCGAAACCTGCGGCCACTGCAAGAGCGAGCTGGAATTCAAGCACTCCGAGGTGCAGTGGTCACCAGATCCACGCGATGGCGCCCGTTGGTTCGTCATCTGCCCGGTGTGCACACGGCATGTCTGGGGTAGCTCCAAATGATCCAGCTCGCCCTCGCATTCTTCGGGCTGACCGCCCTCTACATGGCCACGGGAAACAACGCGCGAGCCCGGCGCTGGGCGCCCATCGTAGGCCTGTGCGGGCAGCCTTTCTGGATCACCTTTGCGCTGCAGTCATCGGCCTGGGGCCTGCTGGCCCTTTCCGTCGCCTACAGCGCTGTCTATGTGCGTGGCGCCTGGGTGCAGTGGAGGAAGCCATGAAAAGAGTCCTGCTCCTGGCCGCCGCCCTGTTCTTCTTCCATGCCGCTGCCCTGGCCTTCTACATGGCCTGGGTTCACCAACCATTTCTTCCGTGAGGTTCACATGAACGACGCCGCAACAGCAACCGCCGATGTGCTGACGCTGGAACCACGCCAGCCCCACCATCACCCGCTGGCCACCGCCGAGCCCAGCTCCCTGCAGATGGCCGATACCGCGCCCGCCTCGCTGATGATGATGGCACTGAGCCGGGGTGCAAACCTCGATCAGATCGAGCGAATGATGGAGCTGCAGCAGCAGTGGGAGCGCCACGAAGCCGAGAAGGCCTACAACCTTGCGCTGGCCGCCTTCAAGGCCGAGAACATCAAGATCACCAAGAGCAAGCTGGTGGATTTTGAAACCCGCGTAGGCCGCACCACCTACATGCACGCCGAGCTGTCTGATGTGGTTGACGCGGTGGGCCCCGCCCTCTCGCGCCATGGTTTCGGCTGGTCGTGGAAGCCCGAGCAGTCAAACGGCCTGATTCGCGTGTCCTGCATCCTGCGTCACCGCCTGGGCCACCAGGAATCGGTCACGTTGGAAGCTCGCGCTGACGAGTCCGGGGGAAAGAACGCGATTCAAGCCATCGTGTCCACAACCACCTACCTGTCACGCCATACGCTCAAGCTCATCACCGGCACGGCAGAGAGCGACGAGGACGACGATGGGGCGGGTAGTGCCCCACCGCCTGAACAAACGATGCTGGAGCAGTGGACAGAGCAGGTCAAGGCCACCAAGACACGCGCTGCGCTCACCGATGTGATGCGCAAAGCGAAAGACGTGTTCAAGGTTGCAAATGACTTCGCGGGCTACCAGTCGCTGATGCACATCATCACCCAGCACGGCAACAGCCTGCCCGCTGACCCTCCAGCACAACCCGCCCATGCGTGACATTCGTTTCCGATGCTCCAGCCTGGGGCACCTGATGACGGAGCCGCGCACCAAGGCCGAGGGCGACCTGTCCATAGGGGCGCGCTCCTACATCCGCCAGCTGGTCAAGGAAGAACTGTTCAGCGTGGAGTTTGAGGTTTCCAGCAAGGAAACCGACAAGGGCATTGCGGTGGAGAACACCGCCATCGCCCTGCTGAACAAGGTGCGCGGCCTGAATCTGGCGAAGAACACCGAGCGCCGCCGCAACGAGTGGATCACCGGCGAGTGCGACCTGTTCGACGCTCCCCGGCGCCGTGGGCACGACATCAAAGCACCATGGTCCCTCAAGACCTTCCCGGCATGGACCGTTGACGCCATCGACCCGCTCTACGACTGGCAGATGCGCGGCTACATGATGCTCTGGGACGCGGACGAGTGGGAGGTGAACTACGTCATGGTGAACACCCCGGACGAGCTGATCCGCAACGAGCCCATGGAGCTCCACCTGGTTGACCACATCCCGCCGCAGCACCGGATTACCACCTGGGTCATTGAACGCGACTTCCAGAAGGAATCGCTGATCCGCCACCGCTGTGAGGCCGCCCGTTCGTACTACGAGCAGCTGATCCGCGAGTTTGACGACACACACCGCATGGACGTGATCGACGTTCAGGCCAAGGTCGTCACCCCACCCCCACAACTTTCCAGCACAGCCGCCTCGCGCGTGCTGCTACCCACCCTTTTCTGAGGAGATTTCATGACTGAAACCGCAACCCCCACCACCGCCGTGGCGCAACAGCAGGCCAGCAACATCGCCACCAAGCCCATGTCCATCAAGGACACCGTGCTGGCGCAGTTCAAGGAAACCGAGGCCGGGCTGCGGGCCATGGCCGAAAAGTACCGCAATGTGGTCTATGACGTGACCACCACAAAGGGCATGAACGATGCCAAGGCTGCCCGTGCCGAGCTGCGCGACGATGGCCGGCGCATGCTGACCCGCACCGAGGCCGCCGTGAAAGCCGACGTGAACGAACTCAAGAAGGTGATGGGCGACGAAGTGGAGCGCCTGGTTGCCATCGTGAAGCCGGTCGAGGATGCCATTGATGCCCAGATCAAGGCCGAGGAAAAGCGCAAGGCCGATGAGAAGGCCGAGCGCGACCGCAAGGAGGCCGAGCGTGTCGGCGCCCACCGCGCCAACATCGAACAGCTCAAGGCCTACGTGGAGCAGGCCGAGGGCCAGCCGGTGGAGGTGATCGAGAAGGCTATTGCCGCCCTGGGCGATATGACCTTTGGCGAGGAATGGGAGGAATTCGCGCAGGAGGCCGAAGCTGCGTGCCTTGCCACCGTGCAACGCCTGCTGGCCATGGTCGAGAGCGAGAAGACCCGTATCGAGAACGCACGACTGCAGCGCGAACTGGAGGAAGCCCGTGCCGCACTGGCTGCCCAGGCGCCCGCCCCCGCACCTGCACCTGTGACCGAATCAGCGCCCGCATCAGCCCCGGTGGCTTTCGAGGTGGAGCCATGGGGCGACGACGAACCCGCCGCCCTGCCTGCGGCCGAGCCCGTTGACCCGCTCGCCCCGGCCCGCCAGCGCGTGAGCAGCTGGGCCGCCGCCCGCAATGCCCCAGCCCCCGCGCCTGTCGTGGAAGCCGCTGCTCCTGGCCTCAACTTGGGCACGATCAATGAGCGCCTGGGCGGCGCCATCACCACCAGCGCCGAGGGCTTGCGCATCCTGGGCTTTGAGCCCGCTGGCAAGGTGGGTGCCCATGGCGTGTACCGCGAGGCCGATTTCCCTCTGATCCTGGCCGCCATGGTGCGCCACATCGAGGCCGTGCAGGCTAAGGCAGCCGCGTAACTATCCCGGGACCGATCCAGACCTTTCACTCCAGCACCCAACACCACCAAAGCCCGCCGCGTGCGGGCTTTCTCATGCCCCAAGGAGCATCCATGAGCGACACGACTGACCCGAACAAGCCCGGTGTGCACCGCGCTACCAAAGAAATCAAGACTGGCGGCGCAGGCGATCTGGCTGACAAGGTCATTGACCTGATGAACGAGTGCTCTGACGCACATGGCGTATTCACCGCTCTCTACGGCGTGCTGTATGCCGCTGGCTCTGCAATGGCTTGCGCTGGTGTAGCCCTGGATGAGCGGATAGACCTGCGCCAGCAGTTGAACCCTTTGTTCTCTGGTTACGACGACCAGCGCGCAAGCCGGGCCAAGAAACACTGATCTCACCACCCCACCGGCCCGCCCTCTGCGGGTCTTTTTTTGCCTATCTCAAGGAGAACCTCAATGTCCGCAACCTCTACCCGCCCTCCCATGAGCGCCATGCTGGCAGCCCTGCTGCTGGCAGACATCATCGCCTCCATTCCCGACACCGCCCCTGGTGCCGATGGTCTTCCCCCTGGCCTCAAGGAACTGCTGTCAGCCAAGTGCGATGACCCCACCTGCGACGCCTGCCACCCGACCACGGCGGGCGAGCAGAAGGTAAATGCCACTGCCGAAGCGGCAGAAGAAACCGAGCACCGACACGTCAACGCCGCTGTCGAGATCCCGCCCGATGTGGCCGAGCTGGTGGGCATGGCCAAGCCCGGCTTCGACCCTGACAGCCTGGAAGGCCACACCCGCCTGCTGGCAGCCGCTTTCATCATCAACGTGCGCAAGCTGGGCGAGCAGCCGGTGAACACCTTCCCCAAGGCCGCCGCCACCATGAGCGGCATCCGCTACGTGGAGAACACCGTTCTCGCCGCGCTGTCCACCTTCGCCACCCTGGCAGGCAAGTAAGCCCTCGCCGTCGCCCCATTCCCGCAACCGGCCCGCCACTGTGCGGGCCATTTTTTTGGAGTGACCCATGAGTACCACACTCAAATCGCCCACGCTGCAGACCAAGCGCAAGCCGTTCACCGACTTCTTCAAGCAGCTGGATTTCGGCAACCTAGAGCAGGAAGCCACCGACGCGCTGCAGGACATCGTGCACGCGGGCACACAGACCGGCAAATCCGGCGAGCTGACCATCAAGATCAAGGTGAAGCCCATCGGCAACACCGGCCAGGTGGAGCTGGAAGCCGATGTGAAGGCCAAGGTACCGCAGCCCACGCGCGGCAAGACCCTCATGTTCGCCACGCCGGACAACAACCTGCAGCGCGAGAACCCCCGCCAAACCACGCTGGACGGCCTGCGCACCGCCGACCAGGAAGCCGCCGCTCGAACCGAGCTGCGCACGGCGCCCGCCGCCGACGACGCGCAACCCCTGCGCGCCGTCCACTGATCCCCATTCCATCAACCCGTTCCAACCAGGAGAAAACCCATGGGACAACAAGAGAAAACTGAAACCGAAGCCCGCGACGAGCTGGCCGCGTGCAATCAGGGCGGCTACCAGTTTGCTGGCACCCCCGGATTCATCCTGCCCGAGGGCTATGAATTCAAGGAGCTGTCTCACCTGCTCCCAGCGCCGACCCGCAAAAAGGGCACCACCACGCTGAACGACGCAGAGAGCTTCATCGCCGTGGTCAACGACCAAAAGGCGGAAAGCAGAACGCGCCTGTTCAGCACCATCGACCCGCCAACCTTCACCGCCGTGTTCAACCACATCGGCGCCGAAGCCGGTTGGGGCGACCACCGTGCGCGCTACAACGCGCCGCTGTCGCCCGAGTGGAAGGCATGGAACGGCATGAACGGCGTTCACAAGTCCCAGGTGGAGCTGGCCCAGTTCATCGAAAACAACCTGGTGGACGTGGTGAACCCGGACGGCGCCACCCTGCTGGAAATCTGCCGCACCCTGGAAGCCAAGAAGAAGGTGAACTTCGCCAGCGCCATCCGCCTGTCGGACGGCTCGCACCAGTTCACCTACGAGGAAGACGTTCAGGGCACCGCGCAGAAGGGTCAGCTCAAGGTGCCCGAGGAATTCATCATCGGCATCCCGGTGTTTGAAAACGGCGCCAAGTGGCAGCTGAATGTGCGCCTGCGCTACCGCATTCAAGACGGTGGCCGCCTGACCATGTGGATCGAACTGATCCGCCCGCACAAGACCATCGAGGCCGCCGTGGCAGAGCTGCGCAAGCAGATCGCTGACGAAACCAAGCTGCCGATCCTCAACGGCACCCCCAACACCTAACCCCCAAGCCCCGCCCGCCACCCGCGGGCAGGCCGGGCCATGAGCACAGGGCGCGCCGCGCTCTGTCCTGATTGCCTGGAGAACCCATGGAACGACGACAGAGAGACATCCACACCATGGCCGAGCAAGCCGGCCTTTCCCCCGTGCGCTACGAGCGCAAAGCCAACCGGGCCACGCTGCTGTGCCTGGCAGAGAACGGAGCGGAGCGCGTTTTCAGTATCAGCATGGGCTCGCGCAGCGACGCACGCGGCGACTTGAACGAGCTGAGCGCCATGAAGCGCTTCGCCCGCGAAAACGCCCTGCCAGTGCCCGTCATCACCAATCGAACCACACCCAAACCCGACGCCATCACCATGACCAAAACCACTGCTCAAGCCGCGCTCGATCCCGTTGCCTTCTACCGCGCCTGCGAATGGCTCAAAGGCCAAAAAATGTCCGCGTTCTCCAGCCTGGAAGGGCTGACGCTGCAGGCGGCACAGCATGTCGGTACCGCTGTGACCGAGGCAGACATGAAGCTGGTGATGACCACTCTGAACGTGCAGGAGCCCGCGCTCTGGAACGAGCCCAAAGACCCGCAGGCCATCCTCGTGCGCGAGCTGTCCACGATCATGAAGAAGCTGGGCGAGACACCCTCCCCTGCGTTCGACCGATTGGCCGCGAGCCTGCTGCGGGTATGAGCCGCCCCGATCACTACGCCACGCTGGGCGTGGCACCTGATGCCAGCTTGGACGACATCAAGCGTGCATACCGCCGCGCCGCGCGCCACGCGCACCCAGACCGTGGCGGGAACCATGAGCGCATGCAGGCCCTGAACCAGGCCAAGGAAGTTCTGACCGACCCCGCCCGCCGTGCACGCTACGACGCCGGGGAAGACGGCCAGGCCACAACCGAGGAAGAAGGCGCCCGAGAGCTGATCCGCAAACTGTTCGCGGAGGCGGTGGACATCGACAAGGATGACCCCGTGGAAGGCGTGCGCGAAGCATTGCAGGCAGGCCGTGCCGGTGCTGCCGTCAAGGCCACCACGCTGCGCCAGTCCATCCGGCGCCTGGAGGCCCAGCGCGACAGGGTGAAGGCCAAGACCGAGCGCAATGTGTACCTCGAAGTGATCGAGTCGCGCATCGCATCGGCCCGCGAAAACATCAAGGCCATGGAAACCACCGAGCGCATGGCCACCATGGCGCTGGAAATTCTGGCCGCCGAATACGAGCGCGGGCCTGGCGTGGAGCCTGCGCGCCCTCGCAGCGATATGGTGGACGCGATCCGCTACGGGCTACTCCCCGAAAAGCCCACCTGGCGCAGCTACTGACGGACAAAAAAGCCAGCCGGAACTGCTGGCCCAGCACAACGACGACCGCAGCAACCCCACCACACAGAGCCCGCACCACGCGGGCTCTTTCGTTTCTGGCCCGCCCCGGGCCCAACCGGAAGAACCATGCTCACACCTCAATTCATCCTGGCCCTGTCCGCCAAACTGGTGATCGACCTCTTTGCCGGCGGTGGCGGCGCCAGCACCGGCATCGAGCAGGCCATTGGCCGGCACGTCGATGTGGCGATCAACCACGACGCCGACGCCATCGGCATGCACGAGATCAACCATCCGCAGACCCGGCACTACCGGGAGGACATTCGCCGGGTAGATCCTCTGGCAGTCACGCGCGGCGAGGCCGTGGGCCTGCTGCATGCATCCCCAGATTGCACCCACCACAGCCAAGCGCTGGGCGGCCAGCCGCGCAGCCAGGAGATCCGCTCGCTGGCCTGGATGGTGCACCGCTGGGCGGGCAAGACCCGGCCCGATGTCATCACGCTGGAGAACGTGGAGCAGATGCTGCAGTGGTCCCCACTGGTGGCGAAGCGCGATCCGGCCACCGGCCGCGTCATCACTCTGGACAAGGTGATAGGCGCCAACGGCAAGCCCACCTACCGCGTGGCCGACCCCGGCGAGGTAGTGCCCCGGGGCAATCAGTTCCTGGTGCCCGACCCCACGCGCAAGGGCCACAACTGGGACCACTTCGTGGAAGGCCTGCGGGCCATGGGCTACAAGGTCGAGTGGCGGGTGATCTGCAATGCCAAGGTGGGCTGCCGCAGCACGCGCACCCGGCTCTACATGATCGCCCGCTGCGATGGCCTGCCCATCGTCTGGCCCGAGCTGACCCACGCCAAGAACCCCACGGGCAAGCTCAAGCCGTACAAGCAGGCCGCCGAGTGCATCGACTGGAGCATCCCGGGCACCAGCATCTTCGGCCGCAAGAAGGAGCTGGCCGAGGCCACCATGCGGCGCATCGCCTACGGCATGAAGCGGTTCGTGTTGGAGAGCAAAGATCCGTTCATCGTGGACGGCGCGGCGCGCACGCTGGTGCAGACCGGCTACGGTGAGGCAGAGGGCCAGGCCCCGCGCGCCATGGACATTCAGTCAGCCATCGGCACGATGGTGGCGGGCGGCATCAAACACGCGGTGGCGTCTGCCTACCTTGTGCAGGCAGGCCACGGCGAAGGCTCCGGCGACAGCAAGCGCCGCAGCTACGGGGTGAACGACGTGACGGGCCCCGTGGGCACAGTCACCGCCAGCGGCGGCGGCCAGAGCCTGGCGACGGCCTTCATGGTGCAGGCCAACGGCGGACACAACACCGTGCACGCCCGCGACCTGCGCAACGGGGTATCGACCATCACCACCAGCGGCAGCCAGCAGCAACTGGCCGTGGCCCACCTCACCACCCTGCGCAAGCACAGCATCGGCCGCGATGCGCGCGACCCGGTGCCCGTGGTATCTGCGGGCGGCGAACACCACGCCCTGGTGCAGTACGAGCTGGGCAAGGAAGACGAGGCGGGCGCCCTGCGCTGCGCTGCCTTCCTCATGCGCTACCACGCCAGCGGCGGCCAGTGGGCAGACCCGCGCGACCCCATGACCACTATCACCACGCACGACCGCCTGGCGCTCGTGACGGTGTGGCTCAAGGGCGAGCCCTGGGTGATCGTGGACATCACGCTGCGCATGCTCACCCCACGCGAGCTTTACAACGCCCAGGACTTCCCGCCCGACTACGTGATCGACCGCACATCCAGCGGAAAGAAGCTCACGAAGACCGCCCAGGTGCGGATGGCTGGCAACAGCGTCAGCCCGCTGCCCATGCGGCTGATCGTGGCGGCGAACTACTCCGAGGCGGCCAACGGCGCGATGCGCAAGGCCGCGTAGTGCTGCATAAAACATAGCTGCTAGCGCTTGTTGGTCAAGCGCTGCGCCCAAATATTGAGGAATAGACATGACGAACCAACAAGGGGCGCCAGAAGCGCTGCGTGTAGAGGCCGCATACGGCGGCGACGGCAAGTTCATCGGCTATCGACTGCTGTCATCAGGAGCGCCTGGCGGGTTGCTGGTCTGGGCAGACCAAACGGTCATGTCGGGATTCCGCATTGGCGATCACTTCGTCCCTGACTATCAGGAAGTCATTGAGTACAAGCCTGTCGCCCTGGTAGAGGCACAGCAGCCCGCCCCATCGGCTGCGGCACCGGTCGGCGAAGCGCCGCTGCCGTTGCTGGTTCGTGACATTGCCGCCGACCTCGGGACCACACCGATTCAGGTTTGCACAGCACTCGCGCAGCTGGGCTTCGGTGGACACAGCGTGAATATGGCCGTTACGCCACGCATGGCCAAGAGCCTGCGCGCGTACTTTGCGTCCACCACGCCCCAGGCAGACAGCCAGCCAGCGCCAGTGCAAGACATGGAGTTGCCAGAGTCTGTTGTGGACGCCGTAGCAGCCGCGCTTGGAGACGCTTATGACTGCACGCGCACTTGGTCAGCATGGAGCTACGGCACTATGGGCAGCGATGATTTCTTGCTAGTGGCCGAAGACGGGGAGCGAGTTGCAGAGATTGCCCGCGCCGCCATCAACGCATACCGCGCAGCCCGTGCCCCGGCAGACAGCGTGACGGCACCAGCGGGGGCAACGCTGCACCAGATCATTGCCGCTGCGAAGGAACTGCATGCCATTGACAACCCGGATGGTGAGCCCGAGTGGGCTGCATTGCGGCAATGCGAAGTCGATGTGTGGCGCGCTCGCGCCGAGCGGGTTCTTAAAGCAGCCGCCCCCACCCCACCCGCCCAGGCGGCAGACAGCGTGCTGGAGGATGCGGACCCGATCCGAGCGCTGATTGCAGAGCACGCCGCAGTCCTTGACCAGAACGAGTCGGCCTACTTCGAGCTGTGCTACCACCGCGCGACCGGCTGGATGGCATGGATCACCGACAAACCCCTGTGCATGCCGCCCGTGGTCAACCCGGACCGCAAGGTGCTGGCGCAGGGCCAAGGCCATACCGCTGACGAAGCGTGCCGCGACGCAGCCCGCAAGCAAGGAGGTGCGTGATGGGAGGCGATCAGGAAGAACTGCTGGAGCTGTTGCACACCCCCATCCGCCCACCGCGAGCGGGCACACCCGGCGAGGGCATCTACCTGCAGCTCTGGCAGGACTACATGGCCGCCGACCCAAACCGCCTGCATTCCATCCTTTGGAGCACGGGCAGTAGCGTTGGCCAGCGCGAGGCCTCGGTGTGCGCCTCTTTCATGAGCTTCATGGGATGCAACTGCGGGAGCGGCTTCACGCACGCTGCCGAGCAGATGCTGACTATCGGCGTTCAGAGCAGTCCATCGACCAGCGCCGAGGGGCGTTTCCTGATGGCCTGGGCACTCGAAAACAAGCGCTATCGAGGCGTCAACGGTGGCATCCGCACCATCGAGGCAATGCTGGCGAAGTCTGATGCTTTCGTGGCCACGTCCTTTGACCGCCGAGTGGATTGGGATGCGTTCTCCGACATCACCACCACCGACTACGACACCGTGGAATGCATGGTTGCCTGGTGGGCTTGCCGTGACGCCACAGAAATGCGTTCCATCGCCAAGCCAATGATCGAGGCCGAGACCAAACGGATTCAGAGCCGTCTATTCAAAGCCAAGGAACCGTCTGCCTAACAGGCCCCGCCCCGTACACGGCGCTTCTGCTCTATACGGAAATTGTTCGCTCCCGGATTTTGGAGGCTAGTTCAGTCAAACACGTCAGTCGATGCTTGACGCTCTTCGCATGAAAAAGAAGAGCGGTCTCGTCGTTGCGATCAAGTATCCCAACCAAAAAATCCAGCTCGCAATGAAAATCTGCAAGGTGTTTTGCTAGGTCGGGATCATGCGCTGCGACAGTACGGATCTGATCGAATTTGATAGCGCGCAGTGAGCGAATAGAGCGCAAAACTTGGATCCTGGCGTCAGGCCTCGATTCATGCTCGCCGGCTGGCAGATGAGCAAGAGCAACGCGCAACAGCCCTTCATTGGTTTGCAAGACCTCCGAGTGAAATCTGATTGTGATGTCAGCATCGTCTGCTGCTTTCTGCAACTCTTCACTCCTTTTCCTCTGTCGCTCCTTCCATGGAAGTGCTATGGCGATGGCCAATGCCAGCATTGCTCCAACGGCCTGAACCCAGGCCGCCAAATCTTGCGACGTTTTTGGCCAGAACACGAAAAGACATGGATACGCAGCATGAAGTGCAAATAGCCCGACCACTCCGAATAGGGAAGTGACGACAACCAGGCGCGCGTCAATTTCAAAAGCAATCTTCATCGGCTCCCTCCACTGTTTGGACCGATGTTATTCCGATCACCTGCCCCGCTCATGCGGGGTTTGTCATTTCTGGAGAGCCACATGGCCGAGAACACCAAGATCGAATGGACCGATCACACTTTCAATCCCTGGATTGGCTGCACCAAAGTCGGCCCAGGCTGCGACCACTGCTACGCCGAAAACCTCATGGACACCCGCATGGGCGTGGCCGTGTGGGGCCCAGGCAATTCGCGCGTGCGCACCAAGGAAGCCAACTGGAAGATGCCCCTGCGCTGGGATGCCCAGGCCGATGCCTTCATGTCCCAGCACGGCCGCCGCCAGCGGGTTTTCTGCGCATCCCTGGCCGATGTGTTCGACAACGCAGTAGACCCACAGTGGCGCATCGACCTGTTTGACCTCATCCGCCAAACACCGAATCTTGACTGGCTACTGCTGACGAAGCGCGTGGGCAACGTGAGCCAAATGCTGATGGATGCGGCAAACGCCACGGTAGGCACGGGCGCGTTGAATCTGTGGCTCACGCAATGGGCGTTCGGGACCAACCCTCCGAGCAATGTTTGGCTAGGCGCCACCATCGTGAATCAACCCGAGGCCGACCGCGACATTCCAAAGCTGCGTCGGGTGCCCGCCCGCGTGCGGTTCCTGAGCATGGAGCCGCTGCTGGGGCCGGTCAACCTTCACGCTTGGCTGTGCACACACGGCGACACAGCGAAGCCCGAGCAGCACATGGGCGCATGGTGCACGCCTCGCAACGACTCCGTGAGCTGGGTGATCGTCGGCGGCGAGAGCGGCCCTGGCGCTCGCCCCATGCACCCCGACTGGGCCCGCAGCCTGCGCGACCAGTGCGAGGCTGCTGGCGTTCCGTTCCTGTTCAAGCAGTGGGGCGACTGGAAGCCCATCAGCCAGATGGAAGAGGAGGAACACGGCGCGCTCTACAAGCCCAATGTGATCGCCCAGCCGCACGAAAGCCAGGACAACCTGAACGAAATCCATGGGCGTCGCTGCACGGTGAACAGCACGGTTCAGCACCTGGACGGCAGCGTGCATCACTTTCTGGAGCCCAACGCATTCCCGGCCGGGGCCATGACGATGTTCCACATCGGCAAGAAGGCCGCTGGTCGCCTGCTCGACGGCCGCACCTGGGACGGCTTCCCCGCCCCATGACCACCGCCCCTGACTGGGACGCCGCAGACAAGGCCTACCAGGCACACCACGCAAGCTGCCCCACCTGTCGCGCGGCCGGCGCCAACCCCAACCACCTGCAGCGCTGCCCCACCGGGGCGCCGCTGTGGGCCACCTATCAAGCAGCGGGCATGCCCCCGCATTTCACCTGGCTGCGGAAGCGGCCGGGAAGGACAAAACCATGATTACCCAAGAAACAGCCGCCCTGATTTACCACGCTTACCGCGAACTCGAAGCGGGCCAGAAGCTGCTCGATGACATGAAGACTATCCGAGAGCGCGAACATCTGGACAAGACAGCGCCGACCATCAGAGACGCCTTCGGCCAACCCCGGCACCTGCAGCTTGGAATCCCGAGCGGCGAGAACGCCCACCGCATCCTCAATGTCTCGCCCGTGCTGGCCGAATCCGTGATCCGCGCGCACATCGAGAACAAACGCGCCGAACTGGCCACCATACAGGAGCGTGCTCGCATCGAGCTGGAAGGCGGTGAAGGATGAGCAAGATCGACTACACCTGGCTGGCCTCCGCACCGCACAAGCCCGATGTTTACGTGACGCGGATCAACAGCTCCAAGATCCACAGCGTACGCTACTGGGACGGCGAGCGCTGGTACGACATTTCCCTGTCTGGCACTACCAGCCGGGGCAGCAGCACGCCGTTCCAGTGGCCTAAGAAAGCGCGCGTCAAGATCGGATGGCGCAAGAAATACCCCCTGTCCCTTCGCAAGATCACGAACCAGGCCGCTATTCAGTGGGGCACCCCGTACCGCGTCTATGACGAGAAGGAGGTGCTGGCCTACTTGGTGAAAACCGGGCGCCTTCCCACCGACTGGCGCACCGCGTACCAGATCGAAATGCGCGCCAAGCTGGGGGATGCATGACCACGCGCCCCTCCCTCTCGCCCGCCCAGCGCAACGCGCTATGGCGGGCCACGGTGGGGCAACAGCCCTCCAAAGACCACCGCACCCTGCAGGCCCTGCACCGCAAGGGCTTGCTCCAAGGAATCGACCACAAGCCGACAGCAGCGGGCGCCGCGTATTTCGCCCTGCCCGCCAGTTCGTGCCAACCCCGTGAAATGCAAGGAGCCAGCACAGCATGAACACCGCACAACACCAACTCGCGTACCAGATCAACCGGGCGGCAGAAAAGCTCGATGTCTCACGCTCGACCATCTACCGGCTGGTCAACGACAAGCACTTGACGCTGGTGAAAGTCGGCAAGCGCGCCAGCCGGATCACGGCGAAAAGCATCCACGATTACTTGGCATCCCGGGCAGGCGACAATGCCAAGTAGGCCCACGGCGCACGGTTCGCCAAGGGCAATAAATTCGGGTAGCTAGCTGGGTAGCCAGCTGTAAAAATCCCAACACAACAAGCGCAACCCGTTGATTCAAATAAGGTTTTACTACCAATGCAAATTGCCACCTGGAACGTGAACTCCCTGTCGGTGCGCCTGCCCCAGGTGCTGGCCTGGCTGGCCGCCAACCCGGTCGATGCCCTGTGCCTGCAGGAGCTCAAGCTCACCGACGACAAGTTTCCCCACGACGCGTTGAAAGAGGTCGGCTACGAAGCCGTGGCCTTCGGCCAAAAGACCTACAACGGCGTGGCCATCCTGAGCCGCCACCCGCTGCGCGATGTGGTGCGCAACATCCCCGCCTTTGGCGACGAGCAGGCCCGCGTCATCGCCGCCACGCTGGACACGTCGGCAGGCCCGCTGCGCCTGCTCAACGGCTACTTCGTCAACGGCCAGGAGCCGGGCTCGGAAAAGTTCGCCTACAAGATGCGCTGGCTGCAGGCGCTGCAGGACATGGTGCGCGCCGAGATGGCCGCCCACCCGCGCCTGGTGCTGGTGGGCGACTTCAACGTGGCGCCCGAAGACCGCGACTCGTACGACCCCGAGGGCCTGCGCGAGACCATCCACCACACCACCGAAGAGCGCAACCACTTCCAGGCCCTGCTGGCCCTGGGGCTGACCGATGCCTTCCGCATGTTCGAGCAGCCCGAGAAGAGCTATTCCTGGTGGGACTACCGCATGCTGGGTTTTCAGAAAAACCGGGGCCTGCGCATTGACCACATTCTGGTGAGCGAGGCCCTCAAGCCCACGGTGACGGCCTGCGTGGTGGACCGCGCCCCGCGCAAGAACCCACAGCCCAGCGACCATGCGCCGGTGGTTGTCACGATGAGCGCCTGATGCACCCTTGAGCCGCTCCGCACGCGATGCAAAAAAGGCTGCCAGAGGAATGCTCTGGCAGCCTTTTTCTTGGGGTCAGCCCTCAGCGCAGCAACCGACGCCCGGTCAGGTGCGGTTTACCCAAGGGTCGCCCTTGGCACCTGGGATCAGGGCCGGGGCGAGAACCCGTCGCGCAGCGCACGCACCTCGTCGTGGTTGCGCTGGGCGCCTTGGGCCTGGCGCTCCACCAGAGCGCGCACATCGGCAGGCAGCGTCGCCTTCAGCGCCTTGCGGTAGCGGGCCACCGCAGCGTCCTCGCCACGTTCGCACTCTTCGAGCACGGCCTTGTCGTCCTGGGTGGACAAAGCGGTCTTCACCGACACCCAGCCCCGGTGCAAAGCGCCCGCCACGGTCCCCCCCTGCGCGGGGTCGCCATTGAGGCGGCGGATCTCGTGTTCCAGCTCCACGGCGGCAGCCGCACACTCGCGCGAGTGGCGCTGGAAGATGCCCTTGAGCTGGCCCGACTCTGCGTGCTCGGCACAGGCATGGAAGCCGTATTCGCCGTCACGTGCAGACTCCAGCAGGTCGTTGAGCACATCGACCACGTCTTCGGCGTCGATCACGTCCATCGGGCGGTCGCTGGCCAGCGCAGTGCGGTTGGCGGCGCGCTCCCACGCGGCGCGGGTGGCCGGGCGCACATCGGTCCAGGCCAGGCCGTCGCTGCCGTGGCGTGCACGCCAGTCGTCCGCCAGGCGCGGCTCGATGGCGTCAAAGTCGCCCTCGTAGCGGCCTACCGACGACCAGCCCAGTTCATAGGCAGGACGGTATTGGTCGTACGTGCGGCCGCCCACGTAGTAGGGCTCGCGGTGGTAGGTCTCGCGCCAGTACGCGTCTTCTTCGGTGGGGTTGACGGCCTCGGCAGCAGCCTTGCCTGCCAGGCCGCCCGCCACAGCACCCGCCACGCCACCAATGGCAGCGCCGATCGGGCCGCCAAAAGCACCTGCAGCAGCCCCGGCAGCGGCGCCCCCGAGGGCGGCGCCCACGCCCGTTCCGACGGGGTGAGCACCTGGCTCATTGGTCAAGGGGTCACGGTTGGCATCGTTGAAATCCGACATAGGAACATCTCCGGTTGGTTGACAGTGACTTCATTGTTGAAGCCACCTCCGGAGTGCCGGGTCGGCCCAGGGAGGGCCTGCATGTAGGACATGGCCCGCCATGCAGTGCGATGCGCAGCGCGCATCCGGGCCGGGTTACAGCGATGCCACCAGCGATATAGTGGCACCTTGTATTGCTACGATTTCAATAGCTGCAGAGGCATGATAAACATGCACCTGCGGCCATTTTCATACTTCATCCGGCGCGTCCAGCCCCAACTCCTGGATCTTGCGGGTGATGGTGTTGCGCCCAATGCCCAGGCGCTGCGCGGCCTCCATGCGACGGCCGTGGGTGGCCACCAGGGCCGTGCGGATCAGGCGCGACTCAAAGCGCCGCGTGAGCGCATCCCACACCTCGGGCTGGCCGCCTGCGAGCAGTTTTTGCGCTTCGGTTTCCAGTGCCTGCTCCCAGCTGTTGGCAGCAGCCACAGGGGCCGCGGCGGCGTCGGCCGACCAGGACGCAACGGCCGCAGGTGCAGACGCCGACACTGGAGCGGACACCTGCGCTGCAGGGTGCAGGCCCCCCACCAATTCGGGTGCAGGCTGCGCCACTGGCGCAACGGGCGCCAGCGGGGCCACCGGCATCGATGTCACCGTGGCCGCCGCAGGCTCGGCGCCCGCCGTGGCGCGCACGGGCGGCTGGTACACCGGGGCTTCCAGCACCTCGGGCGGCAGGTCCTGCAGCGAGATCACCTGGGCAGGCGCCATCACCGTGAGCCAGTGGCAGATGTTCTCCAGCTGGCGCACGTTGCCCGGGAAGGCAAACTGCTCCAGCCGCGCCAGTGCCGAATCGGCAATGCGCTTGGGCTCCACGCCCAGCTGCCGCGCGCTTTGCTGCAGAAAGTGGCGCGTGAGCATGGGCACGTCTTCATGCCGCTCGCGCAGCGCGGGCAGGCGCAGGCGGATCACGTTGAGGCGGTGGAACAAGTCCTCACGGAAGCCGCCTTCCTTGACGCGCTGCTCCAGGTTCTGGTGGGTGGCGGCGATCACGCGCACATGGGCTTTGACGGCCGCATGGCCGCCCACACGGTAGAACTGGCCGTCCGACAACACGCGCAGCAGGCGCGTCTGCAAATCAAACGGCATGTCGCCGATTTCGTCGAGGAACAGCGTGCCGCCCTCGGCCTGCTCGAAGCGGCCGCGCCGCTGGGTCTGGGCGCCGGTGAAGGCGCCGCGCTCATGGCCGAAGAGTTCGCTCTCCAGCAGGTCCTTGGGAATGGCTGCGGTGTTGATGGCCACAAAAGGGCCGTCTGCCACGGGCGAATGCTTGTGCAGCGCGCGCGCCACCAGCTCCTTGCCCGAGCCCGATTCGCCGGTGATGAGCACCGTGACCTGACTTTGCGACAGCCGCCCGATGGCACGGAACACGTCCTGCATGGCGGGCGCCTGGCCCAGCATTTCGGGGGTCGCGGTCTGGCGTTCTTCGGTGACTTCTTCGCGCTGGCTTTCTTCCACCGCGCGGCGGATCAACTCCACCGCCTTGGGCAGGTCAAACGGCTTGGGCAGGTATTCGAACGCGCCGCGCTGGAAGGCCGACACCGCGCTGTCGAGGTCGGAGTACGCCGTCATGATGATGACGGGCAGGCCGGGCTGCAGCTCGCGCACCTTCTCCAGCAGTTGCAGGCCCGAACCTCCGGGCATGCGGATGTCGCTCACCAGAACCTGGGGGCCCTGGCGCGCGGGGTCGCCTGCGGTGACATCGGCCAGTGCGTCCAGCACTTCGCGCGGGTGCGTGAAGCTGCGCGTGGGCAGGTTCTCGCGGGCCAGCGCCTTTTCCAGGACGAAGCGGATCGAGGGGTCGTCATCTACTATCCAGATCGGCTTCATATGTTTTTCTTACCTTCCCTGTGGTTGCGTGTCAGGGACCGTCATGCGCTGTCAGGGCAAGGGGATCAGGATTCGGAAGTCGGTGCGACCCGATACGCTGTCGCATTCGATCAACCCATGGTGGCGCTGCACGAAGGTTTGCGCCAACGTCAGCCCCAGCCCTGATCCGCCGTCCCGACCCGACACCAGCGGGTAGAAAATCCGCTCTTTGATGGCATCGGGTACGCCCGGTCCGTTGTCGATGACATGCAATTCCAGTGCCAGCCGATAGCGCTGTCGGCCGAACGTGACCTGGCGGGCCACACGCGTGCGCAGCGTGATCACGGCATCCCCCTTGGCGATGCGCTCTGACAGCGCCTGGGCTGCGTTCTGCACGATGTTCAGCACCGCCTGAATGAGCTGCGCGCGGTCCCCGCGAAACTCAGGGATGGAGGTATCGTAGTCGCGCTGCACCCTGAGGCCCTGCGGGTATTCGACCAGCACGAGCGAACGCACGCGCTCGCACACCTCGTGGATGTTCACATCGCCCACCAGATGCGGGTGGCGATGGGGCGCGAGCAGCCGGTCCACCAAGCTTTGCAGGCGGTCGGCCTCGTGGATGATGACCTGGGTGTATTCGGTGAGCTCGCGGTTATCGAGCTCCATCTCCAGCAGTTGCGCCGCGCCCCGAATGCCGCCCAGCGGGTTCTTGATCTCATGGGCCAGGTTGCGGATCAGCTCCTTGTTGGCCTGGGCCTGGTCACGCAGGCGCTCTTCGCGGTCCTGGCGGGCCTGCTGCTCCAGCGGCCACAGCTCCACCAGGATTTCGCCCACCTGCTCGGCATCGGCCACGTTAACATGCACGGGCACCGGGTCCTGGTGCAGGCGCTTCAGGCTGGCCTCGTAGCGCAGCGCGGCAAAGTCCTTGCCCCGGGCGCCCGCCAAGGCCGTCTGCAGCAAGGCGGGGTCGGTAAAGAAGGTAGAGAAGTCCGCCCCTTCCAGGGTGCGGCGCGAGAGGCCCAGTGTGTTTTCCAGCGCGGCATTGGCAAACTGCACCGCGCCATCGTCAGCGCGCAGCACCGCCACCAGGGTGGACATCAGGTCCAGGGAATGAAAACGCCCGGTGTCAGTGCCGGGAAGGTCGGAGGAAGAAGGGGCACTCACACGCAATCACCGCTATCAGTTGGTGGGTGCAGCAGGGGCAGGCAGGCGGGCAATCTCGCGCTTGATACCCGCAATGTCACTCTCGCTGCGGGCCACGCTGGCCTTGAGCTCGGCCGTGCGTTCGGTGTAGCGCTGGGGGTTGCGCAGATCGAGTGCGTTGCGCTCGGGGGCGCCGTTGTTGTATTCCTTGAGCAGTTCGACATGGCGCGTTTCCGCCTTGCGCAGCTCGGACTCCAGAATCGCGCGGGCATCCGAGTCGCGGGATTTTTGTTCGTTGTTGCTGACGCGTGGAGCGTTGGCAGGCGAGGTCGCAGACGACGGGGCTGCCGCACCACCCGCTGCAGGAGCTGCGGCAGACGCCGGGCGGGTGCCCTGCACAACGGTAACGTTGCCCCCCTCCACCAGCTTGCAGCCGCGCTCCTTGGCTTGCTGGGCATTGTTGGTGTATTCGTTGCCGCAACGGTAGATGCGGTCTTGCGCCTGGACTGCGGGGACGGTCGCGGCGATGAGGAGCAGGGTGATGAGCGTTTTATTCATTCGGTTTCCTCGCACTGACATGCAGGGGACAGGGGAGTATCTCCCAATCACCCTACATCTCCAATCCAACAAGGGCAGACCCTTGAAGGGCTGTGTATACGGATGCAACACCTGGCGTCTTGGTTCCGCCGCACGCGTTCGGCGCAGGTAGCGCCGCCGTCCGCCCATGAAAAAAGGCGGCTTGCGCCGCCTTTTCTTGAGCAATGGTCTGCAGGCAGACGATTACAGGGAGTAGTACATGTCGTACTCGACAGGGTGCACTGCCATGCGGAAGCGGGTCACTTCGTTCATCTTCAGATCGATGTAGGCGTCGATCATGCTGTCGGTAAACACGCCACCCTTGGTCAGGAACGCGCGGTCCTTGTCCAGATGTTCCAGGGCCTGGTCCAGGCTGTGGCACACGGTGGGCACCAGCTTGTCTTCTTCTGGAGGCAGGTGGTACAGGTCCTTCGTAGCGGCTTCGCCAGGATGGATCTTGTTTTCCACGCCGTCCAGACCGGCCATCAGCAGGGCTGCGAAGCCCAGGTAGGGGTTCATCAGTGGATCGGGGAAGCGGGCTTCCACGCGACGGCCCTTGGGGTTGGCCACGTAAGGGATACGGATCGAAGCGGAACGGTTCTTGGCCGAGTAGGCCAGCTTCACCGGGGCTTCGAAGTGAGGCACCAGGCGCTTGTAGCTGTTGGTACCGGGGTTGGTGATGGCGTTCAGGGCACGTGCGTGCTTAATGATGCCGCCGATGTAGTACAGCGCGAAGTCCGACAGACCAGCATAGCCGTCGCCAGCGAACAGGTTCTTGCCGTCCTTCCAGACGGACTGGTGCACGTGCATGCCGGAGCCGTTGTCGCCGTGGTAAGGCTTGGGCATGAAAGTGGCGGTCTTGCCGTAGGCGTTGGCCACGTTGTGGATCACGTACTTTTGCAGGATGGTCCAGTCGGCGCGCTCAACCAGGGTGCTGAAACGGGTACCGATTTCGTTCTGGCCAGCGCCCGCCACTTCGTGGTGGAACACTTCGACCGGGATGCCCAGGGATTCGAGGATCAGGGACATCTCGGCGCGCATGTCTTGCGTGCTGTCGACGGGAGGCACTGGGAAATAGCCGCCCTTGACGGTGGGACGGTGGCCACGGTTGCCGCCTTCCAGCTTGGCGCCCGTGTTCCAGGGGGCCTCGTACTCTTCGATTTCGTAGAACGTGTTGTTGGGTTCGGTGCTCCAGCGCACGCCGTCGAAGATGAAGAATTCTGGCTCGGGACCGAAGTAGGCCGTGTCGCCGAGGCCGGAGGCCTTCAGGTAGGCTTCAGCGCGCTTGGCAATGGATCGGGGATCGCGGTCGTAGGCCTTGCCGTCGGTGGGCTCGATCACGTCGCAGGTCAGGATCAGCGTCGTTTCTTCAAAGAACGGATCGATGTTGGCCGTGCTCGGGTCGGGGATCAGCTGCATGTCGGAGGCTTCAATGCCCTTCCAACCGGCGATCGACGAGCCGTCAAAGGCATGGCCCGAAGTGAACTTGTCTTCGTCGAAGTGAGAGACGGGCACCGTGGTGTGCTGTTGTTTGCCACGGGTATCGGTGAAACGGAAGTCAACGAACTTGACTTCGTTCTCCTTCACCATCTTCATCACGTCTGCAACGGTCTTGGCCATCAGGTTCTCCTGGATAAAGCGCTTGTTGAAAAAAGAGTTTGCCGAAATAAAAGCAGTTTGCGTGCCAGCCGAGTGCAGCACCGCACTATGAAGGAGCGCTACCCGCGACAGGTCGGCGTGGCATGCGCCAAAAAGCACCAATACGGTGCAATCCATCTACGAAATCTGAGTCTCACAGGTTGCGCACCAATTCAGGGCCGCAATTTGCACCAAATTCGTGCAATCCTGTTTTCAAAGCCTGCCATGCAGCAGGCACCGAGGACGCTGGCCCTTTGACACCCAGTTCGATATGCCGCCCATATTGTGGATGATCTACGCTGGGCAAACTGAACACCCGCACATCCGGGTGCGATTTTTCAATCTGCTCCATGAGGGGCGTCAAGGCTGCCTCCATCGCACCATAAACCACCACCGACTGCTCGGTCTGCGGTGCCCGGTTGAAATGGGCTGCGTAGTGCTGCTCCAGCACCCACTCGATCATGGGCCAGGCCATGACAGGGAAGCCCGGAACGAAGTGCACTGCACCGCCCCCAGCCCCGTCGCAACTGAAGCCGGGAATCTTGTTGTAGGGATTGGGAATGATGCGCGCGCCCACCGGGAACATGCCCATATTAAGGCGATGTACGTTATCGGACCGATCCGGCTCATAGGGCACGCCCTGCTCGCGCGCCACATCCTGCATGCGTTCGCGGATCAGCGCCTCGGCTTCTGGGTGCAGGGCCAGATCCCGGCCCAGGGCACGTCCAGCACATTGCCGCGTGTGGTCGTCAGGGGTTGCGCCAATGCCGCCACACGAGAACACCACATCGGCCGACGCGAACGCCCGCCGCAAAGTGGCCGTGATGCGGTCCGGGCTGTCGCCCACATAGTCGGCGTAGGCCAGCGACAGGCCCCGCGCCGATAGCAGCTCGATCACCTTGGGCATGTGCTTGTCGGCCCGTTTGCCCGACAGTATCTCGTCACCGACGATGATGAGACCAAAGGTGGGGGTCATGGTGGATTGTCTCCAGGGTTCGGATTTGCAGGGGGCGGCAGCACGGGGGCTGAGGGTGCCGCCATGTTCAGAGCTGGCGCGTCTTTGGGATGCGCGGCCGCTTCGGCCAATGGGGCGTGCCCGGTCGTCGGCGCCATGGTGGACCGCTCGGCACGCAAGCGCTGCAGGGCGGCCAGACCGTAGTGCGTGAACCACAGCGAGGAAAACGCGAACACCAGGGTGTAGATCCAGATCGCCAGCGGCACCAGCACAAAAAACGCGGCGGCAAACACCACGCCCGATGCCCACACAATGCTGGGCGCCGCCCCGAGATAGCCTGTGACAATACCAATGCCCAGCAGGCTACTGCGATGGCGGCGGAATATCTCCAGGCGCTCTTCCTTGCTGGCGTGGTCTGCCAAGGCGTCGAACACCATCACACGGTAGGTCAGCCAACCCCAGATCAGCGGCGGCAGGATGAGCACCAGCGGCGGCACCAGCCATAGCGGAACGGACACCACCAGCGCCACCAGCGCCAACACCGTGGACCCTACCGACCAGGCCACACTCGCAATGAAAGACCCGCCCTTCTTGCGCTCCATATCCGGAAACCGCCGCGCAGCCACCAATGCCACCAGAGCGGGGGTCATGAGTACCGCTACGGCCAGCAGCGACACCACCACCAGTACAGGCGCCACGGCCAGCACCACCATCAACGGCGCCATGACAGCAGTCACATCCCCCAGGCCCCAGCCCTGAAGCCAACCCCAAACGCTGGCCAGCAACGAGGACGCATCGAGCAATGCGCGCATCCCCTGCACCGCCGCGTCCCAGTAGAAGTAACCCAGGCCGAGTGCCAAAACGGCGATCAAGAACAGAGGCAAGAGCGACAACGCAATCACCCGCGGACGCAGGCAATAGGCAGCGGCACGCCAGAAAGAATCAAGCAGTAATCCCATGGCGGCAAGCATACAGGCAGCGCCCGCCAAGCCGCTCAGGCCTTGCCCAGCAACCTCAGTACGCCCCGCCATTGCTGGGACCAGAACCCCGCGCCGTAGTCGCGCACACGGCCATCGGGGCCCGGCTCGACCTGGTCGCGCACGCCCGTAGGGTCAAAGCGCTTTTCAAAGTTGGCCGTGCCCATCAGCATGTCCCACCAAGGCAGAAGCACCCCGAAGTTGTGCCCGCCGAGCACCACACGCGGCGGCGTTGCTGCTTGGCCCGATGTTGCCTCGGCCGAAGGCTTGACCGTCTCGTGGCCAATGCCAATGCTATGGTGCCGCCGGTGAAATCGGGGGCTGATCCAGAGCCGCTCACCCACCTGACCAAACCACAGCCGCACGTTGGCGTGCTGAAAGCTCTCGCTGAGCTGAGTGATGGCCACGATGGCAATGAACTGCCCCGGCGCAACGCCAATCAGCTGCGCCACCGTCACCAGAATCACGTCGCGCAGCAGGTCATCGAGCAGGTGGTTGCGGTTGTCGCTCCACATCGTCATCTGCTGCTGTGCATGGTGCAGCGAATGCAGGCGCCACCACCACTCAAAGTGATGCTGCCCCCGGTGGATCCAGTAGTCCACAAAATCGAACACCACCAGATACAGCAGCAAGCTGACCCAGGAGATGTCCGTCACACCCGGCCAGAGGCCATCGAGCTGGAACGTGCTGACACCCGCCACACGCAAGGCACCAAACAGTGAATCCGCCAGCGGATCCACCGTGAAAAACAGCGCCAGCCGGAACAGTCCCAGCCGGTGAATCAGGGTGTAGAGGATGTCAGTGCGGATGGTGGCACGGTCATTGATCTGCTCCACCGGCCACCAGCGCTGCATGGGGCCAATCACAGCCACGATGACCACCAGCTGCAGCAATCCCACCAGCAGCCAGCCGGAGGCCTCATAGCCGTTCTCCAGCAGGCTGGCCAGCCCTGTGGTGAACATCAGCGGCTGCAGCACGCTCTCAAAAAGCCATTGCTGCACGCTGTCAAATACACCGCCTAGCCATCCCATCGTGTCGCGCTCCCTGGCACCTGGTTAATCATGCAAACATGCGGCGCGTGCGCCCTCAGTCACGGCGCACGCAATCCAACTTGATCCCACAGCCCATCTAGCGAACCTGAGCCGCTGCGGCCGCATAGTCAGGATGATCCCGCAAGGTACGAAAGCAAAACCCTCGCTGCTTGAGCCCTTCAATCAAAGGCTCCAGCACAGCGGGCGCCCAGGCGTCCTTGCGCGACCAGATCCCCAGGTGCGCCAGCAGGATGTCGCCACTGCGCACATCACGCAGCGCCTTGTTCAGCAGCGCGGTGTTGCTGGCCGTCTCACTGGGTAGCTCATCTCCCAAGAAGCCGGCAGGCGACCACCCCACATGCGCGTAACCGCAGGCCTTCGCGCTGGCAATCAATTGTGCAGAGGTCTTGCCGCCAGGCGCGCGGAACAGGGGCAAAGGCGTCTTGCCGGTAATGGCCTTCAAACGATCCGCAGCACGGGCAATTTCTTCGCAGTATTCAGCTGCGGACATCACAAAGCTTTGACCCTCACGCTGTCCCGCCGAGGGACGGACCCGAAACGCCGGATGCGGCGCGCTGCCAGCATCGGCACGCCAGTAGGTGTGATTCCAGGTGTGGGAGGCAAACTCATGGCCCTCCGCGGCGCGTGCACGCCACCACGGGGCCCAATGGTCTCCAAGACTTCCATCGCCTTCTTTCGTGCGCTCGTTTGCAGCAAAGAAGGTCACGTGCACCTGCTGGCGCCTGAGCACCTCAGCCACCAAAGGCGCCACTTCCATGTGGCCAGTGTCAAAGGTCAAGTACAGGGGCTTTTTGCAGTCATTTTGGGCGGTAGCGCTAGTGAAACATGCCCAAATAGCTATCAACACAATAGCATCGCGACGCCTGCTGCGTGATCCACGAAAAGCGCTGAGGAACATACCGCTGACCGACTGTACAGCGCTCAACGTGGCGCGTGTTGCAGGGTCCATACGCCGTGGGGCGATTTACCCACGTTGACCTGGCGCACCACCTTCTTTGCCTGGGTGTCCACCACAGACAGCTTACGGGCCCAACGCGAACTGACGTAGATATAACGGCCATCCGCCGAAACATCCATGCAATCGGGCCCGCCCGGCACGGGGTACGACTCGACGACTTGCTGGGTGTTCATGTCGATCTTGCTGATCGAGTTGGCCACGCGATTGCTCACATACAGGTGGTGCCCGTCGCCAGCAGCGCGAAAGGCGTGAGCACCGTTGCCTGTCTTGATCCGCTTGACGCTGACCGCTTCACGCCCGGAGATATCGAACACCTCCACACTGTCACCGCCCGTCAGTCCTACAAACAGGTGCTTGCCATCGGGACTGCCGTAGACATCCGCAGGCATGGGGCCTGTTTTGATACGCCATTTGATGGTCTGGGTGGCAATATCAATCGCCACCAGTTCGTCACTGTCCTGCATGGTCGAATAGACGGTGGTGCTGCGACTATCGATCCATAGATGGCTGGGGGTGCGCGATGTGGCCACGCGCTGCACCAGGGTCAGGTCCTTGCCGTCCCAGCGGTAAAAGTCCACGTGATTCAGACGGTTGGCGGCCGTGATGAACCATTTCATGTCGGGACTGAATCGCAGATGGTAGGGGTCCACAATCCCACGTACGGTTCGCTGCACCTCGGCGGTACGGGGGTCCACAAACGTCAGCGTGTCACCGAGCGCGTTGGCCACGATGATCGACTTTTCATCGGGGGTCAGATACAGATGGTGCGGCTCTTTACCTGTAGGTATGCGGGCCGTCTCAGTCCAGGTCACCGGGTCGATGACGCTGACGTTGGCCTCCAGAGAATTGAGTACAAAAAGCGGCGGAGCGCCCGCCGCCACACTGGCCAAGGAGTAACACCACCCACCAAGGGCCACAACGCAGATGCGTGCAATCGAGAGAATCTTCACAAAACCACTTTCAACACAGCCTTGAAGTGTAGCGCCGCGCCCAGCGCGGACCCGAGCGACAACACGTAACATCAGGGTGATCATGCTCTCTTTGACTCAGGTCATCACGGTATTGACGCTGCCTTGGGTGCCAGGGCATCTCGCAGGGCGAGACCACAACTTGCCAGCAGAGCTCTCCCAGCGTCGGCAGTCAAGGCATCAACGACATGAGGCACAATGCCCCGGCCGCGCGCTCTGAGCCAGTCAAAAGACTGGCGACTCCTCCAGATAACATGCTCAAGCATTGCTGTTCAACAGTGCCAAATCGGAAGCATTGAGCCATCGCCATTGGCCGGGGGCCAAATCCGCAGGCAAATCCATACTTCCAATGCGAGAGCGATGTAGCCCCTCCACCCTATTGCCAACCGCTGCAATCATCCGCTTGACCTGGTGGTACTTGCCCTCAGTCAGCGTCATATCCAAGCGATGGGAATCCACGATGGAGCAGTTTGCAGCACGCACCGGCTTGGGATCATCGTCCAGCACAACCTCCGCCAACAATTTCGACACCTGTGTCTCGTCCACCGGGTGTTTGGTCGTCACTTGATAAACCTTCGGAACATGCTTCTTGGGCGAACTCAAGCGATGAATGAATTGCCCGTCATCGCTCAATAGCAACATACCCGTTGTGTCCTGATCAAGGCGCCCTACCGCCTGCACTCCTTGTACCGCACTCTTCGTGGGCCGCTGGCGCAACGGCGGAGGCAGAAGCGTGTAGATGCTGGGGTACGTAGAAGGCTTCTGAGAACACTCCGTGCCGGCGGGTTTGTGAAGCAGCACGTAGGCTTTGGCGTGGAACGGCCAATCCACACCCTGCACACGTAACAGCAGTCCTTCAGTCTCATAGCCTGCGGTAGCCTCCGTGCAGAGCACGTACTCGGCATTGGGCGAAGATGCCTCACGCACCGAGACCCATCCCTGCTGAATAAGGCCTGCGCAAACACGACGCGTACCAAAACCTTGGGAATACAGAATGTCTTGTAGTTGCATGGTCAATACCCGGGGGTCAGCGAGAAGGGATGATTTGTTGTTATCCCAAAGCAAAAAACCCCAGTCATATCTGACTGGGGTTTTCTGGGCTGTAAGAGCCTGACGATGACCTACTTTCACACGGGAACCCGCACTATCATCGGCGCAAAGTCGTTTCACTGTCCTGTTCGGGATGGGAAGGAGTGGGACCAACTTGCTATGGTCATCAGGCATAA